>JAJQFC010000088.1 GCA_021201355.1 Planctomycetaceae bacterium
TCAATAATCTGAATCTGTTGCTGGACATTCACTTCGCGGTCGGGGGAGAGGATGGAGAGATCGATATCCGGGTTTTCCCTGGCGGCTTCGAGGGCGCCGTTCTTGACGGAAAGCCAGAATTCCGAGTCCATGGCCTTGGTGACAAAACCGATACTGACCTGGCCAGCGAAGGCGGGAGCGACCAACAACAACGCGGTGACGACGAGTGACGAGAAAAACCTGTTCATGCCTACTCCTTTGAAAGAGAAAAATTCCAGCCTCATCTCGGCTGCCGGTGAATGGAACGAACGGCACGATGCATGCGTACACATATGGCGATGCTTCGAACTTCCGTCATATCGTGGGCGTTACGCGTTAATCGCAAGAAGAAGTAAAAAATCGGTGACTGAGGTCATGGCGAGGTGTATAATGAGTTTTGTGCATCAGTATTTTTGATGCATATTTTCCTTAAGCGTTGCTTTATACGCTTAATATTATACGATGAAATACTGCTGGTCAAATAGATTTACTCAATTTTTACGCACTTTTTACGCATCAATCCACGCATCAAAAGGGTAATGACCTGTTGATGTGCCGAATGCGATGCGTGGTAATGTTTCTGGGAATTGCTATCGGGAAGGCAATATGATCACGACTCGCGAATTGGCCCGGCTGGCCGGCGTCAGCCAATTCACCGTATCCCGGAGCCTCAACAACCATCCCGCCATTCCGGTAAAAACCCGGGAGCGGATCGCCGAATTGGCCCGGGAACACGGCTACGAGCCCCGCGCCACCATCAGGAAGCAAACCTCGCGACGCGGAAAAAAGGCTATAGCCGTCCTCATGACCGGGATACCATACACGAACCTCTATCTTGAAAGCATGTTTATAAAGATTTTCAGCGAGATTGAAAAGGCGCATTACCTGGCGTTGCACGTGAATGATGCGGATTTAACTGTGAATTACGACCGCGTGGCCGAACTGGTGGAAACGGGTATAATCGCCGGTTTTATTATTATCAATTTGCATTACAATCCGCATGTCCACGACTACCTGGTCGCCTCGAAGATTCCTCACGTCTACCTGCATTATTTCGGCAAGAATTCCCTGGAGGCCCTGGACATTATCGACACGGACAATTACCTGGGCGGCCACCTGGCGGCCAGCCATCTTCTCCAACTCGGGCACAAGAAGATCAAAGTCCTCACCTCCTCCGCCTCCTCGGACAAGCTCGACAGCCACACCTTCGTCGACCGGACAAGCGGCTTCCGGGAGGCGATCCGCGCGGCCGGCATGACGCTTCCCGACCGGGATTTAGCGTGGATTCAGGATCACAATTTCGAAAAGGCTTATGAATATGTGTCTAAACATCTCGACCACGTCCGCGCCTACGACGCCGTGTTCGCCCAGACAGACACGATGGCCATGGGCTACATAAACGCCTTTCACGACAACGGCATTTCGGTACCGGACGAGATATCGGTTATGGGGTACGACGGTATCGAGGAAGGGATATTGTGCCGGCCGGCGGTGACGACAATCCGTCAGCCCATATCAGAATTGGCCGAAGAAACGCTGGCGCGGCTTCTCAGCCTTATTCATAACCCGGTCCAAACCACCCGGCGAAGCTTTATCCAGCCCACCCTCCTTATCCGGCAGTCGACCCGTTCAATCCTGTAATCCCGTCGTCGACATGGTACGATACGGGTCCACGCCATCTGTCAACCACATGGTTTTCACCACATATCAGGCCTAGCCGGCCAACAACCAAACGCGTGCCTGCCTCACAGATTCTACGCAAATTTTACCCTTCCGTTCACCTTAGATGTATTTATCGTCTCGGGGGCTGATGCGTCCCGGACGTGTTGTTTTATGAATTGTTTTGAAATTTTTATTTATTTGTACTTGACTATGTCCCTTTTAGATCATATTGTACCTTCATGCAAAAATAAACACAGACATATCACTGCACATATCACGGAATCACTACCCCTCTCACACTTGAATCACGACGCAATACGGTTTAAAAACAGAACAATTCGTCATACAATCTAATTCACACACTTGGCTCCTGAAGGAGGATCTATGGCTCTGTCTGGGAAGGTGGCGCTGGTTACCGGGGCGGCCCGGGGAATCGGCAAGGGGATCGCCCTCGAGCATGCGAAAAGCGGTTGCGACGTGTCAATCGCCGATATCGACGTCGACACGCTCGGCAAGACGGCGGATGAAATCCGCGCCCTCGGGCGAAAATGCATCCATACGAAATGCGACGTCGCCTCGGTTACGGACGTTGACGCGCTTGTCGCCGAGACGGTACGGGAATTCGGCCGGGTCGACATTCTGGCCCACGCCGCCGGGATTTTGCGGTCCTGTTCGGTGGTGGAACAGAATGTGGAGGATTGGGACCGGGTCGTCGCCGTCAACCTCCGGAGTTCCTTTCTTCTCGGAAAAGCGGTGGGACGCCACATGATCGACCAGAAATACGGAAAAATGGTGTTCATCGACTCCTGCGCGTCAAAGACCGGAGAAGCCTTTAACGCCGGCTACTGCGCCGCCACGGCGGGCGTCCGCCACCTCGACCATTCCCTCACCCTGGAACGGGCCGAACACAACATCAACGTGAACAGTATCGCCCCGGGAACCATCGATACCGAAATGATACAGTCCTGCCTGCGCGACCGCGCACCCCTCTACGGCCTCACCTTCGAAGAATACCTCGACCAGTTCAATGAATCGACCCCGCTTAAACGGATGGGTACGCCGGAGGAGGTAGGCAAACTCGCCGTCTTCCTGTCCTCGGACGGTTCGGCCTTCATCACCGGAACATCCGTGAACATTTCGGGCGGACGAGAATCACACTAATTAACATTGTCTTGCCCTGATCAGGCAGCCTTGTCTGAATAATGCGTACTCCAAATTATAACATTTGGCCGTGACCCGATGCCGGCAGCGTCGCGTCCAGACAAAACGTACCACGTCACCCGTGTTCTCACCCCAGTACGAGGCCAACGCATTTGGCCGCGTTGGCGCATGACTATTCTCATCGGACCGCACAATGGAGACTACAAATGAAAAAACGCATGAGCATCGCCCTTTGTTTTATGGCCGTCCTCGCCCTGGCCGGCGCCTCGCCGGCTGGTGAACGCCCGATTCGCATCGGCTTCAGCCTGAAGACGGTGAACAATCCCTTCGTCATCAGCGTCAAAAACGGCGCCGCGCGGGCCGCCGCCGACCTCGGCGCCGACATCAGCATCACCGATTCGCAGATGAATTCGCAAAAGCAAATGCAGGACGTGGAATCGTTTGTCCAGCAGCGGATGGACGTCATCCTCATCGACGCCATGGACTCGCAGGCCATCCTTCCCACCATTGACGACGCGGTCGCGGCCGGGATGAAAATCGTCACCGAAGACGTCCGCATCCCCGACGCCGGCGACAAGGTTCTTTCCCACATCGGCATCGACAACCACGCGGCCGGCGCCCAGCTCGCCCGCTGGCTCGAAGCCAAGCTTAAGGCCGCCGGCAAGCGGAACGTCATCATCATCGCCGGCATCCCCGGGAACGAAGCCACGGACAGCCGCGCCAACGGCTACCGGGAAGTCCTCATGAACAATCCGAACATCGACGTCCTCGACATCCGCCTCGCCGGCGACAAGCGGGAGGAAGGCCTGACCGTCATGGACGACATGCTCCAGCGCTTCGCGAAAATCGACGGCGTCATCTGCTCGAACGACGAACTGGCCCTCGGCGCCATTTCCGCCATTAACGAAGCCGGCCGGGCCGACGACATCCTCGTCTGCGGCTTTGACGGGAATGTTTACGCACTTGAAGCAATCAAGGCGGGCGCCATGGCCGCCACCATCGACCACGCGCCGTACAACATGGGGTACCTCGCCATCGAGACCTGCGTCAAGGCCGCCAAGGGCGAGCCGGTGGAAAAGCTGACGGTCATGGACGTCGAAATCGTCGACGCGACCAATGTGGACGCCATCATCGCCAAACACGCCGGCGAAAACTAACAGCCGCCCTCGCCGTCGGCGACGCCCAGAATGCGCGCCGGCGGCGACCAACGGTTCCGCAAAAGGGAAAACCGATGGATCAAAACTCCGACATCATCCTCAGGATGAAACATATTTCCAAGTCCTATCCCGGCGTCAAGGCCCTGAGTGACGTCAATTTCGACCTCCGGCGCGGCGAAGTCCACGCCCTCCTCGGGGAAAACGGGGCGGGAAAGTCCACCTTGATGAAGGTGCTGAGCGGCGTTGTTCAGGCCGACTCGGGCGAGATCATCATCGACGGAAAACCGGTGCACATCACCGATGTCAGTGATGCCCGGGAGTGCGGCGTCAGCATTATCCATCAAGAATTGAACCTGATTTCGGAAATGGATGCCGCCCAGAATATCTTTCTCGGCCGCGAGCCGAAGATATTCGGGAACGTTATTGATTCGAAGCGCATGTACCGGGAAGCGGCCGACATCATGCGCCGCCTCGACTTCTCGATGGACCTGAAAATCCCGGTGAAAAATTTCAGCGTCGCCACCCGGCAGATGGTCGAAATCGCCAAGGCGCTGTCCCTCGACACCAACATCCTCATCATGGACGAACCGACCGCGCCCCTGACGAGCGTGGAAATCAACGAGCTGTTCAAACTCATCCGCACCCTGAAGGAACGGGGCATATCGATAATTTACATCTCCCACCGCCTGGAGGAGATTCCGGAAATCTGCGACCGCGCCACCGTCCTCCGGGACGGTCACTACATCGGGACGGACGACGTCAAGAACCTCGACCGCGCCACCATCATCCAGATGATGGCGGGAAGGGTCTTGAAGGAACTGTTTCCGAAAACAGAGGTGCCGATTGGCGAAACGCTCCTCGAAGTCAACAACCTGACGACGCCGCTCCTGCAGGGCGTTTCATTTACCGTGCGGCGCGGGGAAATTCTCGCTCTTACCGGCCTCATCGGGGCCGGCCGGACCGAAACGGCCAGGGCCATTTTCGGCATCGACCCGATACAGGCCGGCACCATCGCCATCGGCGGGAAGGCGGTCTCCATCCGGAGCCCGGCCGAGGCTATCCGCCATGGCATCGGCTTCCTGACTGAGGACCGGAAGGCCCAGGGATTTGTGCCGGACATGAGCGTGAAGGAAAACATATCGCTCCCGACCCTCAAGTCCATGCAGAAAAGCACCGTCATCAGTTCCCGCCGCGAACGGGCGGTGGTGGACAGGCACGTAAAGGAACTCAGGATAAAAACGCCGAGCACCGGGCAGAGCGTCCGGTTCCTCAGCGGCGGCAACCAGCAGAAGGTCGTGCTGGCCAAGTGGCTCAACCTCGACCCGGACATCATCATCCTTGACGAACCGACGCGCGGCATCGACGTCGGGGCCAAGACGGAAATCTACACCATCAAGACGGAAATCTACACCATCATGGGGGATATCGCCAGGCGGGGAAAGGCGGTCATCATAATCTCTTCCGAAATGGAAGAGGTGATGGCCATATCGGACCGGGCCGTCGTCCTCTTCGAGGGACGAAAGACGGGAGAGGTGGAACGCCGGGAATATTCGCAGGAATTGTTGATGCACTACGCCATGGGAGGTTGAGCCAATGAAATTCGCCAAAACGGAAGCGTCCAGCTTCGAAGGAATCAGTTTTTGGAAACGTTTGTTCGCGTAACGGGAATTCGGCGTCTTTTGCGCCCTCGTCATTATGGTCGTCCTTGTCACGCTGTTCTCGCACAGCGGAACATTCATGACCTGGCCGAACATGATAAACGTGCTCCGCTCGATTTCCACAAACGGCATCATCGCCATCGGCATGACATTCGTCATCCTGACGGGCGGCATCGACCTGTCGGTCGATTCGACCCTGGCCCTGTCCGGGGCCTTCGCGGCGCTGACTTTCAACAGTACCGGTTCGTCCGAACTGGCGTTTTGCGTCTGCCTTGCCACCGGCCTCGCCGTCGGGCTCTTTAACGGCGTCATGGTGGCGCACTTCAACGTGCCGCCGTTTATTCAGACCCTCGTCACCATGACGGCGGCCCGGGGGATCACCTTCATCGTCACGAACGGCACGCCGATCGGGAAGGTCGGCAGCTTCATCACCTTCTTCGGCCGGGGAACGATACTCGGCTTTCCCGTGCCTATCCTTCTCATGCTGGTGGCGTACGTCATCGGCTGGTTCATTCTCACCCGCACCACCGTCGGCCGCTATACCTACGCCATCGGCGGAAGCGAAGAGTGCACCAAATTGTCCGGCGTCAGTGTACGGAAGTACAAGACCCTCGTCTACGTCATCGGCGGTTTGACAGCGTCCATCGGCAGCCTCATCCTCATCGCCCGCCTGAATTCGGCCCAGCCGTCCATGGGGGACAAATTCGAAATGGACGCAATCGCCGCGGTCGTCATCGGCGGGACATCCCTGGCCGGCGGAACCGGTACAATTGTTGGAACATTCATCGGTACGCTCATACTCGGCGTACTGATGAACGGCATGAATATGCTCGGGGTGGACTCGTTTGCCCAATATGTGGTGAAGGGTGGGGTCATCCTGTTCGCGGTTCTCCTCGAGTCCCGGAAAAAGGCGCGGTAGCCTGTGCTCGGAATCCGGTCCGCCCTCTGTAAGAATAAGTCTTTCCATAACAGCGAGTTGAACCAATTTTTCGGCGTCACCCGGCGTGCAGCAGGCAAAGCCAATATTACCATTGCGTCCCGATCCCGGCCCGGTATAATTTGTTTAGCGGTTGGTGTGTAAAAACTTGAGGGCTGAAAAAGCCATTCAACGATACCGATCATCGGGATACCGTGGTGAAAGGTATCCCGATTCTTTTTTCCTGTGGCGCGGTATCACCATGGCGACGGAGCAGGCTTTTGGCTAATTTTAAATACGTCCAACTCGCAAACCGTATCCGGGAGGAGATTTACTCCGGATTACTGGCGCCAGGAAAACGTATTCCGACGGAAGAGCAGCTGTCGGAACGGTTTGCCGTGAGCCGGAATACCGTCCGGCAGGCCTTGAAAATGCTTGAGGAGGAAGGGTATCTCGCCGGCATACAGGGAAGCGGAACCTTTGTCTCGGCCGAGTTGCCGCGGCCGCCGAGGGCGCTCGAGCCACCCGCCGAAAAACGCATCGCAGTCGTTATGAACAACTTCGGAAGTTATATCTTCCCAAGCGTCCTTATGGGTATAAGCGACCAACTCTTTGAATCCGGCTATTCGCTTGTTCTCCGCATCGCCGGAAATCATATCGCGAAAGAGGAACAAATTCTCGTCGATGTTCTTCAGTCAAAAGTGGCCGGGCTCATTATCGAACCGGCCAGGGCCGCCTGGCCCCGGGCGAATTACGACCTGTACCGGGAAATCGAACGGAACATTCCCTGCGTCCTGACCCACAGCCGGCTGCCCGGCTTCCGGTTTTCCACCGTCGGCGTCAGCGATGTCGAAGGCGTTGCCCTTCTCGTCGACCACCTGGTGGCGAACGGACACCGGAATATCGCCGCCATCTGCAAGGCGGACGAGCAAACCGGCATGAACCGCTTCGTCGGATACACCGCAGGGCTCAGGCGGAACAACCTGGTCCTCAGGGAGAAGCATATACTCTGGTACGTGGACGACGAAAATGAAACCATGTTTACGCCGCAGAATGCCCACCGCGTCTTCGCCGTCCTCGAGGGGTGTACAGCGGTTGTTTGTTTTAACGACCAACTGGTGAACCACTTCTATCCATTTTTGGAACGAAACAACGTTCGCGTCCCTGAAGACATATCTGTGGTCGGATTTGACGATTCCATCGAACGAGCCGACATTAAACCTCTCACCACGGTGGTCCACCCGAAAGAAAAACTTGGCCGGGCCGCCGCCAGGGCGCTCCTCGATCTTATACGCGATCCCGAAGCAGACGCATCCATGCAGTTTCCGCCCGAACTTGTTTTCCGGGAAACCGTTAAGAACCTTAAACTTCCCTGTGCGGCTGAAATGTAAGAGCTGCAGCCCTGCCCCATACCGGCGTTGGTGAATACAACGCTTGAACCCTTTATGTACGGCAGCATCGCGTGCAGTCCCTCCTCGATCCGCGTGCATTTTCACGACAAATCCAGGCGCTAGAACTGACTTTTAAGTACCTATGGTCACTTAATTGATAAATTAAGACATTGCATCTTTTTTCTGTACAACCACTTACATAAATTTCGAGTATTTAATGAATTTTTTTAGTGCAAATTCAGCGTAATGTGGCATAATGAAAATGTAATTTATTCCTGCGCCATTCCTAATCCTGGTTGCCGCCGCTGCCTTTGCTGGTGATTGTTCCTATTCCCGTTTGCGGCTTGCCCCTGCGTTTACTGCCTATTCATTTATCAATGACGTCCCTTGTTGTGTGCACAAGACCTTCTTTGTTCATCTTTTGACCATTTTGGGGTACTACTATGACGAAAAAGCTTTCCGTTGGCATCATCGGCGCCGGGCGCATTGCCTCCGTGCACGTTCAGAGCCTCGCCGCCATCCCCGAAGTCCACATCGCCGCCATTGCCGATATTGTCCTCCCTTCCGCCCAAGCCTACGCCGATCAATTCGGCATCGCCAAGGTCTATGACGACTACCGGAAAATCATCGACGATCCGGCCATCGACGCCGTCTATATCATTTCCTCCACCGATACCCACACGGAAATCATGACAGCGGCGGCGCAGGCGAAAAAGCATATCTTCTGCGAAAAACCCATCGCCCTCGATCTGAAAGAAATCGATACGGTCCTGGACGTTGTCAAAAAGAGCGGCGTTACCCTCATGGTCGGCTTCAACCGGCGCTACGACGCCGGCAACATGGAGCTCCGCAAGGCAGTGATGGACGGCAGTATCGGCACGCCGGAAATGTGCATCATCAACAGCCGCGATCCGGCGCCGCCGCCCATGGAATACGTCAAGGTCTCCGGCGGCATCTTCCTCGACATGATGATCCACGACTTCGACCTGGCCCGTTACCTTCTGGACGACGAGCCGGAAGAAATTTTCGCCCAGGGCGCCTGCCTCATTGAACCGGAAATCGGCAAGTTCGGCGATTATGACACCGCCATGGTGACTATCCGCTTCAAAAAAGGCGCGCTCTGCCACATCGACAACAGCCGCCGCGCCGTTTACGGCTACGACCAGCGCGCCGAAGTCTTTGGCGAAAAAGGCAAGGTCTATACCGCCAATATCCACGAGAACAACGCGGTCAAGGTCTCCGTCGGCGGGTACAGCCAGCCGCCCATCCAGAACTTTTTCCTCGAACGCTATCTCGACGCCTACCGGCGGGAGGCGAAGTGGTTCGTCGACTGCGTCACAAAGGGCGAAAAACCGCTGGCGGGCGGGCTCGACGGCAAGGTATCCGTCTGCATGGGCTATGCCGCCATCAAGTCGGCCAAGGAACATCGTCCGGTTCTCCTGAGTGAAATTTGCTAGCGCGCCCGAAATAGGAAAGCGCTTCGCGCGTCGGCCAGGCGCGTCCCCCCGCGCTGTTTCGGCAGTCAAATCGCCAAGTGGGCGCCGCCATCATGAGGCCGCGTGAAAATCAGACACAATGTCAAACGACCACATTCTGGAGACTTGTTCATGAGTGCAGACATCAATGATCGCCAGCTCCGCATGGCCATGATCGGCGGCGGTCCCGGTTCGGGTATCGGCGACATCCACCGCAAGGCCGCCCGCATGGACGGGCAGATCGCCCTGGTGGCCGGGGCGTTTTCGACCAACCCGGAAAAGAACCGGGAACAGGGAAAGATGCAGTTCGTCGACCCGTCCCGGGTGTACGATTCCTGGAAGGACATGCTGGACCGGGAAGCGGCGCTGCCGCCGGACAAGCGGCCCGACATCGTCAGTATCGTGACGCCGAACCATGTTCATTTCGCGCCGGCGAAGATGGCGTTGGAAAAGGGCTTCCACGTCATTATGGACAAGCCGATGACGCTGAACGTGGACGAGGCGCTGGAGCTCCGGGACGTCGTCCGGAAAACCGGCGGGGTCCTCGCCGTCACCCACGCCTTCGCCACCAACGCCATGGTCAAGTGCGCCCGCGACCTGGTGCGGCAGGGAAAACTCGGGAAACTCCGGAAAATCGTGGTCGAATACCCGCAGGGCTGGCTCCATGCCCTTATCGAAAAAGACAATCATAAACAGGCGTCGTGGCGCACCGATCCAAAGCTGGCCGGCGCCGGCTGCATCGGCGACATCGGCGTTCACGCCTCGCACCTGTCCGAAACCGTCACCGGCCTCCGGGTGATCGCCGTGGCGGCCGACGCCGCCGCCGTCGTCGAAGGCCGGACCATAGACGACGACTTCACGGCCCTGGCGCGCTGGGAAGGCGGCGTCCGCGGTTCCATCGAGGCCAGCCAGATTTCCTTCGGCGAAGGAAACGGCCTCGCCATCCGCGTCTACGGCGACAAGGCCGGGCTTGAATGGCGTTTCGACAACATGGACTTTCTCATAATTAAATATCAGGACCAGCCCTGGGAAAAATGGGCGCGAGGCAGCACCTACGTGGCCGAAGCCAGCCCCTCCGCCGCACAGGTCACCCGGTGCGACAAGTACCACGCCGAAGGCTATATCGAAGGTTTCGCCAATATCTACCTCAACTTCGCGAAAACTGTTCGGGCGGTCATCGCCGGCCGAAAGCCGTCCGAACTGGATCTGGACTTCCCCAATGTTCTGGACGGAGTGCGCGGCATGGCCTTCATCGACGCCATGCTCAAGTCGTCGGCCAATGGGGGAGCCTGGACCGACGTGGCCCAATATTGAAATACTCTCAGCACCGTACGTGAGAAGGAGTCGATAATGAGCGGGTTTAAATTGGGAATTTGTGAATGGGCCTTTCCCCTGCCCGGCCCGGCCGGTTTAAAAATCGCCGCCGAACTCGGGTTGCAGGGAATGGAACTGGATTTCGGCGATTACGAGAAAGGCTTTCCCCTTTCCAACTCCCGTATCCAGGACCACTACCTCGAATGCGGCGCCAAGCACAACATTGAATTTCCTTCCATCGCCTTCAATGCCCTGTGCGCCCACGGCCTGTCGAAGCCGATGGAAAGCGTGGACGGCATGATCGCCATGGAATGCCTGAAGAAAGGCATCGTGGCGGCGGCGGCCATGAAGATCCCCGTCGTCCAGCTGCCGAGTTTTGAAAACGGCGCGATCAACTCCGAAGCCGAATTCCGGAATACCTGCGAAAAACTCCGGTTCGCCTGCCGGCTCGCCGGCGAACACGGGCTGATCGTCTCGTCTGAAAACAACCTGTCTCCGGAAGAGACGGACCGCATGGTCGCCGAAGTGGCGGCCGACAACTTCCGCATTTTCTTCGACACGCAGAACTACCTTTTGAATCGCGGCTATTCCCAGCCCGATGTTCTCCGCCGCATTCACCGTCACATTGTCCAACTGCACATCAAGGACGGCTACAACGGCCATCTCAGTTCCTCCCTTCTCGGGCAGGGCGACGCGCTGTTCGCCGAATCGGCACAGATCATCAACGACGTACACCCTTGCGAATGGCTGATTCTCGAGAATTACTACAATGTCAAGCCGCTCAGTGAACTTCATCCCGATCCCTTTGAACTTCTCGCGCGCGATATCGCCATCGCCAACTCATTCTTCTCCTTTAAATAAGCGTTCTCCATGGTTTGGCCGCGACGCCGCGTCGGCTTCAGGCATACCCCTTCCCCTCAGGTACTCGGGGTATGCCGTCTCGAAGCCGGACGCGGGTCGGGCCGAACATGAACGCGATACCACCGCCGTGGCTCCGCCTACGCATCGTGGCCGTCCCGGCCACCGTCCGTCACGGCCGGCAACCCGCAAGTGACTGTTCCTCTTCCGGGGATTGAACCATTTCTTGTGTTTTAACGAGGAGATGAATTATGCGTAAAGGTCTTACTCTTGTTATGGCTCCGTGCATCGCGGCGCTTTTTGTCCTTACCTTCGCCTACCAGGCCGTCGCCGGTGAAGTCACCGCGTCGAACTTCAAGGTCGGGGTGATCATGAAGTCGTTCGACGAATTCCAGAACGCGGTCATCGAAGGCGCGGAAGCGGCGTGCAGGGAACTCGGCCTCGAAATCATGGCCACCGCCCCCGACGCGGAAACGGAAGCGGCGCGCCAGGTGGAAATGATCGAGGATATGGTGACGGGCGGGGTCAATGTACTTCTCATCGCGCCGACCCTTCTCGATACCGTCAGCGAGCCGCTGACCCGCGCCATCGACAAGGGCATGAAGGTTATCTTCGTCGACTTCTCCGATCACAGCGCCTTCCCCGCCATGCTTTTCGCCATCGGCACCGGCAACTACAACGCCGCCGAAACGATGGCCAAGCACTACCTGACCTATTTCGACGATCCGAAAAACTCCTCGGTCGCCATCGTCCGCGGTCTCCTCGGCGCCGAAAACCACAACCAGCGCACCCAGGGCTTCGTCGACGTGATGGAAGCGGCGGGCGTCACCATCCTGGACATCCAGGACGCCGGCAACAGCGCCGACCGCGCCGCCACCCTTGTGGAAAACTGGATGCAGAAATACGGCGTCGACGGCCTGAACGCCATTATCGCCACCTCCGACTCCCAGGCCCTCGGCGTGATGTCGGCCGTCATCAACGCCGGTGCCCTCGGCAAAGTCATGACCCAGGGCTTCGACGGCAACACCGCCATCATCGAAGCCGTCCGCGACGGCCAGATGACCTTCACCGGCGCCCAGCGTCCCTACAAGATCGGCTACGACGCCGTCATGCTGGCCCGCGACTACCTGTCCGGCAAAAAGCTCGACACCTACTACGACACCGGCGTCGACATCATCACCAAGGAAAACGCCAACGATTTCCTGAAATAACCGCGCCCGACCCGCAGTGGCGGGGGCATAGTGGAAAATGCCGCGGACCAGCGGTTTCGCGGCATTTCCGCTCGCGTTGCGTCCAAGAACATTGCCGAAATATCGTGCATGCCCGAGTACGCCCCACCCCTTCTTGTTGCGCCTACACATTCCCATCGCCGGGCTTATTCCTGAGCATTCAATCAAACCCGCGCCCAAACTTCACCATTCACGAATTTTCTGACAATGCCATAGCTGTCGGAAGGAGCATATCTTGGGAGAGATAATCGCGGAACTGAAGAACATTTATAAGGTTTTTCCCGGCGCCACCGCCTTGAAAAACATGGCGCTGCAACTTCGGGCCGGCGAGATTCACGGCCTTATTGGAGAAAACGGCGCCGGCAAGTCCACCTTGATTAAAGTCCTCACAGGCGTCCACAAGCCGGATGGCGGCGAAATTTTCATCCGGGGCGAAAAGACAAAACTGGACGGCCCGCTCGATGCCAAATACAAGGGCATCAGCTGCGTTTACCAGGAACTGAACATTGTCAAGGAGATGTCCGTCGCCGACAACCTGTTCCTCGGCAATTTCACACGGAAGCCAAATTCCCGCATTCTGGATTATGACACCATGAATGCCACGACCCGGGACATCATGAAGTCGATGAACCAGGACGTCGACCCCACCGTCAAGTGCGGCCTCCTCGGCATGGGCCAGCAGCAGATGGTGGAAATCGGCAAGGCCATTCTCCAGAAGGCTAAGGTTCTCATTCTGGACGAACCGACGTCGAGTCTTGGCGAACAGGAAGTCAAAGAATTATTCACCATCCTGAGAAAACTCAGGGAGGACGGGCTGGCCATTCTCTACGTGTCCCACCGCCTCGAAGAATTGTTCGAGATGTGCGATACGGTGACGGTGATGCGGGACGCCAAGCACATCATTACCGCGCCCATGAACAGCATGACGAAGGACGACCTCATCACCCACATGGTCGGCCGGTCCCTCAACAACCTGTTCCCGAAACAGGACACGACGCCCGGTCAGGTCGCCCTCGAAGTCGCCAACCTCACCAGTCGCGGCCGGTTCAAGGACATCAGCTTCACGGCACGGCGCGGCGAAATCCTCGGATTCGCCGGACTGGTCGGGGCCGGAAGAACCGAATTGTTCCGCGCCATCTTCGGCGCCGATCCCATCGACTCCGGAAAAATTCTCATTAACGGCCAGCCGGTCAAGATTCGCGTGCCCAAGGACGCCATCGAACACGGCATCGCCCTTCTCACCGAAGACCGGAAAGTCCAGGGCCTTGTCCTCGCCCAATCGGTGGAACAGAATATTTCCCTCGCCACCCTCAAGGCCACCAGCCACCGGGGATTCCTTAACATTAAATTGATGGAGAGCAAGAGCAACAAATCGGTGCGGCTTCTCAACATCAAGACGCCCTCCATCCATTCCACCGTCAGCCAGCTGAGCGGCGGCAACCAGCAGAAGGTGGTTATCGGCAAGTGGACAAACGCGGAAATGGACATTTACGTCTTCGACGAACCGACGCGCGGCATCGACGTCGGCGCGAAAATCGAGGTCTATAACGCCATGAACCGGCTCCTGTCCGCCGGCAAGTGCGTCATCATGATCTCGTCCGAATTGCCGGAGCTCCTTGGCATGTGCGACAAACTCATCGTCATGCGGCGCGGACGGATCACCGCCACCATGACCAAGAACGACCCGTGCTTTAATCAGGAAGATATTATGAAGGCAGCCTGGGGAGGAGTGATTACCAATGAAGCAATCTAAAACCAAAAAGTCGATGCCGGCGTGGTTCGGCCCCTTGATGGCCCTGATCATACTCACCGCCATCCTCGCCGTGGTGACGGACCGTTTCATCTACCACGACAATATCATGAATGTATTGCGGCAGTCATCCATCAACGCCCTGGTGGCGCTCGGAATGCTGTTCGTCCTCCTGACCGGCGGCATCGACCTGTCCGTCGGTTCCGTGGTGGCCCTGTCCGCCTGCGTCATGGCCGTCGTCACAAAGGCGACCGGCATCACCTCGGCCATCGTCCTTATTCCCGTCGGCCTCCTCTGCGGCGTGCTGGTCGGCACCATTAACGGCCTCCTCTTCACCAAGGCCAAACTGCCCCACCCGTTCGTCTCCACCCTCGGCATGATGATGATGCTCCGGGGCGTCTGCCTCCTCATCACCGGCGCCAGGCCCATCACCGGCTTCAGCGGTTCGGTCCTCTGGCTCGGCCGCGCCAATTTCATATTCCCGATATGTTTCATTCTCGTCATCATTATGTGCATCCTCTACTCGATTCTTCTTAACCGGACCACCCTCGGGCGGCAAATCTATGCCGTCGGCGGCAACAAGGAAGCGGCGCGCCTGTCCGGTATCGATGTCGACAAGACCGTGTGCTTCGTCTACATCGTGTCCGGGTTCATGGCCGCCCTCGCCGGCATCGTCCTTCTCGGCCGGATCAGCACCGCCTACGCCCTGTCCGGCGACAAGTACGAAATGGACGCCATCGCGGCGTGCGTCATCGGCGGCGCGTCGTTCAACGGCGGCGTCGGCACAGTCCTCGGGACGCTTATCGGCGCCATGATGATCGGCGTTCTCCGGAACGGGCTTAACCTCCTTGGGGCGAAATCCGACGTCACCCAGGTGGTTATTGGCGCGGTAATCATCCTCGCCGTCTACATCGACGTCATGCGGGCGAGAGCCGCGTACAACCTCGAACGCAACGAACAGGCCAGAGCCATGGAAGCCGAAGAAGCGCAGCAGGCCTGATGCGGAAATATGGTACATGTCAAAGTCGCGCCCCCTCAACCGTCGTCACGGGAGGGGGCGTTATTTTTCTTTATTCGTCTTTTACCGGCCCCGCCCGACAGTGAAGAAATGCTTCTCAAAATATTCGGAATGGCCGTTACGACCTGAGGTTCTTGACCGTGTCCCGGAAAATAAGCTTTGGCGGGAACCGCATGGAGACGTCGGCCTCAGGGTTGGCTATGAGCGCCAGGAGCGCCTCCACCGCCTTTTTGCCGAGTATGGATTTCGGGTTTTCGATGGTGGTAAGCGGTTTCATGTCGTGCCGGTTGAAGGAATCGTCAAAGCCGGCAATGCTGATATCATCGGGAATGCGCCGGTTGTGGCGTTCGAGGAACGGATAGAGCCGGCTGACCACCTCGTCGTTGTGGCAAAATACCGCCGTGCACCCATCCAGCGCCGAAAAGACGCGGTGGGCATTCTGGTCGGTGAACAGGCTGTCGAAGTCTTCGTCCATGAACCAGAGAACGGCGTTTTCGTCCATGGCCAGATTATTCCGGGCCAGTCCGACGCCGTAGCCCTTGAACCGTCCGGTGCCGGTCTGTTCGTCCGACTTGAAGATGCCGGCGATGCGTTTGTGGCCGTTGGCGACGAAGTGGTCGATCACCAGGGCGACGCCGTCGACATCGCTGACGCCTATTGTCGGGAATCTGAAACCGGGCAGAACGGCGTGGGTGAGAATGCAGGGCATTCTCTCTTCTATCCGCCTGTAGAGGTCCTCGTTCAGGAGGGGCCAGGCGGACCGCGTCGGTTCGATAATTAGGCCGGCGAGATTGGTCGACAGGAGTTCCGTGAGGATCTGCCGCTCTTTCGCTATCCGGTTCGAGGTAATCCGGTACACCATGGTGTATTCGTGCTCGAACAAACTTTCACTGATTCCCATCAGCACTTCCGGATAGATATAAGCTGTGCAGCGGGGAAGGACGACGCCGATACTTTTACTGGCGGCCGGAACGGACGGGCGGGGTGCCTGAACGGCCCGCTCCGCCACGTATGTGCCGCTGCCCTGAACCTTGACGAGAAAGCCCTCCTCGACCAAAAGGCCTATCGCCTGGCGTACGGTATTGCGGCTGATGGAATAGCGGATGGCCAACTCTTCCTCGGCGGGGATCTGCTGTCCCGGGGCGCGGACGCCCAGTTCGATTTCGCTCTTCAGGCGGTCCGCCAGCAATGAGCATTTAAATCGAGGCAAGAGATTTTCCTTGAGGTGATTTGGAACATTTCTACTTCCACTTCTATAAGTATATAACGTAATAATAAGGTTGTCTAGTGTGAGTATTAAAAAAATAGTACAACTTTTTCCGCGGGACTCTTTTCGCTCCCGACAGAAGAAAAAACCCTCCGGCCCGATGGCCGAAGGGTTATTTGCAGTTTTGACTGTATTCAGGGCGAAGACGCCATGCAACAACGCGAATTACCACCACCTCTGTTTCAGCGTTCACTACTGTTCTCCGTCCTGTCCATATTTCCCATCGGCATCTTACAGCGTCACGCCTTCTTTGAAAATGGTGAAGTCATGGAAACTGTGCTCTTCGCTTTTGGTCTGCCGGCCGGATGTTACCGTGAGGATAAGATCGGCGAAGCGGTCGACCATTTCGTCCATCGGCGTTCCGGAGGCTAGAGGACTGGCGTCGAAATCGATCCAGTGTTTTTACGCATTGCGAGATCGGCGTTCGACGACACCTTGACGACCGGCACCGGGCCGCCCAGCGGGTTGCCGCGGCCGGTGGAAAACAACACAAGGTGCGCGCCGGCGGCGGCCATTGCGGAGACAGACACAATGTCGTTACCGGGGCCGGACAGGAGGGTGACGCCGCTCTTCGTCACCACACCGCCGTAAGGAAGAATGTCGACGACGGGACGGCTGCCGGCTTTTTGGGTACAGCCGATGGACTTGTCTTCCAGCGTTGTGATGCCGCCCTGCTTGTTGCCGGGACTGGGATTTTCGTAAATGGTCTGATTGTACCGGACGAAGTATTTCTTGAAGTCGTTTATCATGTCGACGCCACGGCGAAAAACATCCCCGTCCACCGCCCGGTTGAGAAGGGATCGTTCGGCGCCGAACATTTCCGGAACCTCGGTCAGCACCACCTTGCCGCCACGATCGACCAGCCAGTCGGCGAAAGCGCCTAGAAGCGGGTTGGCGGTGACGCCGGACAAGCCGTCCGACGCGCCGCACTTCATGCCGACGCAGAGTTCCGACACCGGGACGTCCACCCGCCGGGCAGTTGCCGCACCGGCCAGGACAGCGTCAAGAAGATCCCGGCCCGCCGCCAGTTCATCGTCGACATCCTGTGCTATGAGGTAGCGGATGTTTTGGTTCCTGGCCGGGTTCGATTCCACCAGGGTCTTGAAATCGGCCATGGTGTTGTTTTCGCAGCCAAGGCCGACGTAAAGAATGCCGCCGCAATTTGGATGGATCGCCATATCGGCAAGGATGGTGCGGGTGGCTTCGTGGTCAGAGCCGAGCTGGCTGCAACCGAACGGGTGCGGAAACGCCACCACCGTCTCGACGCCCTCGGGTCGGACGGCGTTGCCGTGCGCGGCCAGCCGTTCCACCAGCCAGTTCACGCAGCCAACGGTGGGAATGACCCACACTTCGTTTCGGATACCCGCCATGCCGTTCGCTCGCTGATAGCCACGGAACGAGGGAATGGCGGCGGCCGGAACCGGCTTCGGCGGGGCCGGTTCAAAGGTGTACTTTTCCTCGCCGGAAAGGTTTGTTTTCACGTTATGAGTATGGACCCAGGATCCGGCGGGAATGGCCGCCGTCGCCTGTCCGATGGGGACGCCGTACTTCTGGACCAGCCCGCCGGCGGGGATGTCCCGTACGGAAAATTTGTGTCCGGCCGGCACGTCTTCCCGGAGCGGCCCGCCGGCGGCGGCGACATCGACAGATTCGCCTTTTTTCAGAGCCTCCAGAGCGACCGCGACGTTATCGTCCGCTGAAAGCATGATGTATTTCTTCATTTTTCGATTCCTTCTGTGCCTTGCTTCTCGATGCGGGCGCGGATGCGGACGGGACTTTTTTTTCGGCGAGCCGCAGTATTCAAACAGACCGCAATGCCGCCCTGACCCCTTTCCCGGCAATGCCTTCCAGACCGGCCGCGACCTTTTCGGCCAGACCCGGAATAGCGGTCAAATCTTCATCCCAGAGCGTCGCGTCGGCGAGGATGGTTCTGGTCAGTCCGGAAAAATCGGCGACATGGCTGTTCCACGCCCTGGCGAAGGCGTCGAGGACCGGCTTGTCATCACGAATCGGGTATGTGCCCCGCTCTCGTGTCCCGACAAATTGGCCGTCCGCCCATGCACCCCGGTAAAAGGCGATAAGGCACGACAGTGAAAAAGCCAGCCGCGCCGGGACGGTTCCCGTTTCCGCGTAATAGTCCTTGAGGGACGGCAGCACCCGCACCTTCCATTTTGAGACCGAATTTAGGGAAATCGACAGGAGTTCGTGGCGGACGAACGGGTTTCGAAAGCGTTCGAACACCGCCCGGGCATATTCCTTTTTCTCGTCGTCCGGGAGTTTGACGCCGGGAAGTATTTCTTCTTCGACCATGGCCCGAAGGTTGCCGCCCAGGTCCGCGTCGTCCATCATCTCGCCGACCGTGTCGACGCCGGACAGGTAGGCGCCAAGGACGTTCCCGGTATGGGCTCCGTTCAAAACCCGGACCTTCCGGTCGCGGTACGGCGTCAGGTTGTCTGTGACGACAACGTTCAGGCCGGCGTCGGCGAATCGGAGCTCGTCCTTCAGGCTCGGCTCGCCCTCTATGACCCAGAGGTGAAAGTATTCCCCGACGTCCAGGAGTTCGTCCCGGCAATCGTTCGCGGCCCATAGCACCTCTGCTTCATCCCGGGGATAGCCGGTGACGATACGGTCGACCAGGGTGTTGTAGAATAGGCAGCAGTCCGCCACCCAAACGCCGGCCGAGTCAGCGAGTCCCCAGTCGGCCAAGTGACGGAGGACCGCTTCCTTCAACCGTTCGCCGTTCTTTTCGATAAGTTCGCACGGCAGGAACACGAGGCCCTTGTCAGGAGCGCCGCGCCATTTTTCGTACCGCGCCGCCAGCATGGCGGCCGCCTTGGCCGGGAATGTCTCCGGGCAGCCGTCCGGCCGGGCCGTTGCAACATAGACAATGCCCGCCTCCGTAGTGTTGGAGACGACGTACCGCAGATCCCCGTCCCCGGCGGCGGCGAGGAAGCGGTCCCATTCCGTGTAGGGATTGAGGCCGTCCCGGATGACATCGATGTACGACGGCACGTCCATCACCTCGCCGTTGTCCCGACCCCGCAGCAGCAGGCTGTAGACGTAATCCTGTTCCTTCAGCCGTTCGACCATGCCTTCCGGAATCGGCTGGACAAGGCGGACCGTTCCCCGGAACAACCCGCTGTCGTTCAGCCGCTTGAACATCCAGTCGACAAAGGCGCGGAGAAAATTCCCTTCGCCGAACTGCATAATGCGGACGGGGGTGTCGCCCGGAATGATCGGGCAATCGTGGTCGACAAGCCATTGGCGGGAAATCGGGGCTGGCATATAGTGCCTTTCTATGGGTTCGGGAGGAGCGGCAAATACCGGCTCGGCTGCGGCTATTCAGGGAATTTCACGAGAACCTTGAGCATGTCGTCGCCGTGGGCGGAAAAATCGGCAAACGCCGCCGCGACATCGGCGAAATCATAGGTGTTCGTGACGATGGCGTCGGCTCCGATACCGGTTTTCTTCATCATGTCGATGACTTCGAGAAAATCCTGTTTGACCGCGTTCCGGGAACCGAAGACGGCGATTTCCTTTTTCTGGATGACATTGAAATTGAAATCGGGCAGGGTCGTTTTCGAAATACCGATGACCGCCACCCGGCCGGACGAGGCGACGGCGTCGACGGCGTTCTGGAAGGTGGACGGCAGGCCAACCGCCTCCACGGTCACGGCGAAACCGTCGCCTCCGGTGGTGGCGGCAACCCATTCGGCGAAATCATCGGGCGAGGAGTTGACGAATGTTCCGCTGGCTCCGAGATTCTTCGCCCGCTCCAGCTTGCCCGGCGCCACGTCGCAGACGTAGACGTCCGCGCCGAAATGGCGGGCCGAAAGCATGGCGAGCATGCCTATCGTCCCGGCGCCGATGACCAGAACCTTTTCACCCGGCCGCACCCCGGCGCGCTTGACGCCGTGGTAACTGATGCAGAACGGTTCTATGAGAGCCGTCTCCCTTGGGGCCAGGCCCTGTGAATCATAGAGGCGTTCGACCGGCACGGCCAGGTAACGGGAAAAGCCGCCGTCCCGCTGCGCGCCCATCGTTTCGTTATTGACGCAACAATTCTGCTTGCCGTGGCGGCAGGGATAACAATTCCCGCAGTTGAAGTAAGGGTTGACGGTGGCCAGCATCCCTTTCCCGACGCCAAGGGAATTTTCCGGAGCGGAAATCACTTCCACGGCCAATTCGTGGCCGGGTACGCGCGGGTAGGAGGCGTAGGCAAAGGTTCCCCGGAAGGTGCCGAGGTCGGAACCGCAAATGCCGCCGTACAGCACCTTGACGAGGGCTTCGCCGTCTTTGGGTTCCACCATGGGCGCGTCCTCGACGAGGACCAGGCCCGGTTCCGGGATAAGCACGTGCTTGTTCACTGCGGTGTCTCCATGGGTGCCGCTTGTGGAAAGCGGGAGCGGTTCGGGGTCAATAAAAGAGCTTCAGGATCCCGGTAGTGACGCCGGGAACAAAGGTGATGAGCAAAAGGCAGAATAGCATGAGGCAGAAGTAGGGAACGGCGCTGACGAGGAAATCCCTAATCTTGCACTTCGTAATGCTGCAGGTGACGAACATCAGCGTTCCCATGGGCGGTGTGATGGCGCCTATGGCCATGTTGAAGATGAACACGAAGGCGAACTGGATGTCGTCGATGCCGTAGGCCCGGGCAATAGGGGCGAGAAGCGGAACCAGGATGACGGTGGCGGCGTTTCCTTCGATGAACATGCCGACGATGAGGAGAAACAGGTTGACGAGAATAAGGAAGAGGTACTTGTTGTCGATAGTGTTCACCATCCAGAGCGTCAGGTTCTGGGGGATTTGTTCGCGGGTAAGAACCCACGCCAAGGCCGACGCCCCGCCGACGATAAGCATGATGGTGGAGGTGATGGTCACCGTTTCCTTGACGCTGGTGATAATTTTGGACAGGGAAAGTTCCCGGTAGAGAAGGCCAAGGAAGCCGGCGTAAAGGACGGCCACCGCTCCGGCCTCGGTCGGCGTGAAAACGCCGATTCTGATGCCGCCGATAATGATGACGGGAAGGCAGAACGGAAGAAACGCCGGCCTAAATGCGGTGAATAGCTCGCTCAACCCGGGCATGGCGGCGCGGGACGGGCCGTACCCAAAGCGGCGGGATAGGATCGAGGTGAGAATCATCATCGACAGACAGAGAACGGCGCCGACGGAGATGCCGGCGATAAAGAGTTTGCCGATGGAGACGTTGGCGATGGAGCCGTAAAGAATCATGCCGATACCCGGCGGAATGAGCGGCGTGATGGTCGAGGAAAACGCCGTGACGACGGTGGAAAACGGTTTCGACATGCCCTGCTTTTCCATCTCCGGCACAACCATCTTCGATTGCATAGCGGCATCGGCGAGGTTTGATCCGGAAAGACCGCCCATGAGGGTGGAAAGAAGGATATTGACCTGGGCCAGCCCGCCCCACATCCTGGCCGTCACCACGTTGCAGAATCCCATAATGCGGGCAGTCACGCCGGAGGAGTTCATGAAGATCCCGGCGCAGACGAAGAAGGGGATGGCGAGAAGCGGTACGCTCTCGAGACCGGCGGCGAAGCGTTGCACCATGACCATCTGGTTGGCGTTCGGGCTCAACATGAAATAGGTGATGGAACCGGCCAGGAGAGATATGAATACCGGCACTTTGAGAAACAGGGACACC
Source organism: Planctomycetaceae bacterium (assembly GCA_021201355.1). GTDB lineage: Bacteria > Planctomycetota > SZUA-567 > SZUA-567 > SZUA-567 > JAJBSZ01. Next base: position 22,540 of record JAJQFC010000088.1, read on the forward strand.
AGGAGGACGGCTATGGCCAGACCAACCAACGAAATACTCATTCCGCATCCTCCTTGTTTTCCCTGGCTATCCGCCGCTTGCCGACAGCGCGCCCGATTTCCGCAATCCAGAAGTTCACCAGCATGCACGCCGCGCCAACCGGGACGGCGGCGTAGGTCAAGGCGTAGGGAATTCGGAGGACATTACTGACCCTCCTTCCGGACGCCAACCGCGCGACATATTCGTATCCCCGACAGGCGATGAAAATGAGGACGGCGGTGACGACGAGGAATACAAGCACTTCCACCGCCTTCCTGGCCCAAGCCGGCATGATGTCCACGAGAATTTCAATAGAGACGTGGGCGTGAAGCCGGAAAGCGGCGCTACCGCCGAAGAATACCAGCCAGACGATGAAGAGCATCTGCGCCTCTTCCAGCCAGGTGAGCGGGCTGTTCGCGAAGTAGCGCATCACGACGCCGAATGCCGTTGCCCCGAGAAGAAGCACCATGCATACGCCCGCCACTATCAGGTCGAGGTTTTTCAATTGTCGGACAAATGAGTTCACGAATTATCCTCCCGGGGCAGGTCGGTCCGCCGTCCCCATGCGGCACGACGCGCCACGCGTCCCGTCATGGGGATGACGTCCGAACTATTTCTATTCGGCAATGATTTTCTTGATGGTTTCATACAGGCCCGGGGTCCAGTAGGAAAATTCGGGATAACTGTAGAAAGCTTCAACGGCAGCCTTGTAGTCTTCGTAGTTGATGGGAGTGACGGTGACGCCATCCGCTTTCATTTTTTCCAGAATTTCCTCTTCGAACTCGACCAGAATCCTGTTCTGGTATTCCCCGGCCTCCCTGGCGGTCCTGACGAGAATGTCCTGCTGTTCGGCGGTCAGCGTATCCCAGAAGGCGGTGCCGCAGACGAAAATATTGATGGTCTTCATGTGGGCGTCTAAAAGGAGGTTTTTCGCGACTTCGTGGTACTTGCCGCCCCAGATGGTTCCAAGAGGATTTTCAAGGCCGTCGATAACGCCCTGTTAGAGGGATGTATAAACTTCGCCCAGGGCGAGAGGCGTGGCCGAAGCCCCGATGGCCTCGAAAGCCTTGACGAAAATCATGCTTTGGGGAACGCGAATCTTTAGACCGGCCATGTCCTTCGGCGACATCACCGGCTTGACGGTCAGAGTGTGGCGGTCGCCGTAGCGCCAGTTGGAAGCGATGACCTTGAAGCCTTTTTCTTCAAGGAGTTTTTCCTGCCCTTTCCACCAGTCGCTGGCGAACAACTTTTCCATCTGCTCCCAGGTCTCGCAGAGGTACGGCGCCTGCAGGATGCCGATATCCGGGACGCCCAAGTCGGCGAACATGGCGGTGTCGGTGGAGTGGACGACCGGATCGCCCATCCATGCCTGCTCAATCTGGTCTTTGCCGGATCCAAGCTGGTCGTTCGGGAACAGGTTCAGCCTGATGGTGCCGTTACTTTGTTCCTCGACGAGCTTGGCCCAGTAGACATGGCCCCGACCGTACGGCACATCGATGGTCGGTCCGAACCCGACGTTGACCTCCACGACCGGTTGGCCGGCGCGGGCCGGGACATTCAGCGCGCATAGCGCCAGGAGAGCGCACACCGCAAACATCTTCTTCATAACCTTCCTCCATTTTTTCCGAATGGAACAGTAATCGGACGGTCAGGAAACCGCCGAATGAAATTCTATAAAAGCGGCCTTAACGTCTTATAGGACTCAGTCGCGGACGTCAGCGAATCCGGGAATTTATACGACTCGACGGCCAAAGCCCGGTCATAGCCGATTTCCCGTAATGCTCCGATCGTTTCGGCAAAGTCGTAATGACCGTGGCCGGCGTACCAGCGGTCGCTGTCGGCGATGTGGCAATGACCGATCATACTTCCGGCGCGTCGGATGCTGTCCGGAATCGACGCTTCCTCGATATTCATGTGGAAGGTATCGATATGCAAGAGGAGGTGCCGAGAGTTAAAGGGCGTCAGAAACTCGAGCGCTTCATCGATAGTGGTGAGGAAATCGCTTTCGTACCGGTTGATGACTTCGAACACCAACGGCACGTCGTCGGCCTCGGCCTTCTTCACCAGCTCCGTGAGGCTTTCTCCAAGATTCCGTACGCACGCCTCTCGGCTTGAGCAGTCTTTTATCTGTCCTTTGACCAGGCCGACGATAACGACGGCGCCATGCTCCATCGCGGTGTCGATATGATCTTCGATTCGGCGGATGGCCTTACGGCGAACCGTCACATCCTCGCCGGCAAGAAACAACCTGTCCTGCGAATAGGCTGTACCGGTGCCAATGGACGACAAGCCGATACCGCATTCATCCAGGAGACGCTTAATGTACGGGCGGTCCACTTCGGCCGAATCGTCGATATGGAGTTCTATGGCGTCGTAGCCGATTCGCGCCGCCGCGGGGATAATTTCTTCATACGGACCCCGGAGGACAAAAGGCGCCTTCTCCAGAGCCGTCACCTTGCCGGTAATTGCCAGTTTCATTACGTCTCCCAAAATGAGTTTTTGTCCGGAAACCGGCCGTTGATGCCGTCTTCCAGATACTACTTTAGACATATATCTTTGATATATGATTGAAATACGACATATATATCTGTCTGAGTCGGGAAAAATTATCTACGGAAATACCGCACGGAAATTGAGCAGGACCGCTTGACATGCATTGACACGATAGAGTCGATGGCTTCGTAGTCTTTCTTAATGGAGGCTTCTATTATACCGACATGCTCCTCCACGGAGTTGTCGCCTTTACGCGGACGCGGGTCGGAGACTATCAGCCGTATGCGGTGGTTGTGATCGTAGACGACCGACATGATGTTTTGGAGAAACCGGTTGTTGCAATATTTAAGAAAGCCGAAATGGAGATCCCGGTCCAGAAGCATAAGGTGGCGGCGCTGTTCCATGGGCGGAAGTTCGGGCGGATTAAGAAACTGCCGTTTTTTCTCCTCCAACCACTCATATGGAATGAAATTACTGGCCTGCTTGACTATATACGCTTCGTTAAGAACGCGCATATGGAAGATTTCTTTAATCAGATCTTCCGTCACCTCAGCGACGATGGTACCTTTACGGGGATATATGTAAACAAACCCCTCCTTTTGCAAATGCTGCAGCGCTTCGCGTATGGGGGTGCGGCTGACCCCCAGCTCGTGCTGGAGTTCATCCTCGGATATGTCCATTAAGGGCGCCAGCTCGCCTTCGATTATCTTGTTCTTGATAATCTCGTACGCGTGGGCTTTCTTATCGGTGTTGACCGATAGCGTGGGTGAACTGTTCAAAGGCCTCTCACATAACATTGACTGATATATCTCTTGCATACTACATCATGATTGAGTAAAGTCAAGCCGGGAAACGCGTTTTTTCATTCTTTTTTTTACAAATATCTGTGTGCAATAAAAAGATACGGATTCACCGATTTGCAGCGAAGTACAGACAAAACCGATAAAACGTGAGGACGCCCCTGCCCGGAGCGTCCTCGTGAAGTCCGAATAGATTAGATCCTTCAAGTATTTTTAGACGTTTACCTTCTCCTTCGCCGCCTTGGACACCATGTGCCGCATTGCTTCGGTGTGCTCGGAAAGTTCCTCGATGGTCCGGGTTTTCTGTCTCGTCGACCCGGTGTACGGTTTCGGCGGGATAAGCGTACCGGCCTTTTCCTTTTCAGCCCAGCGCTGTTCGGCCGCCGCGATGGCGTCGGCGTACTGCGGCAGCCAACGCTTTTGGGCAATGAGCATTTCATCCACCATCTGCCAAACTTCCTCAGGGTCGCACACCGCCCCGGTAAGCGGGTCGAGAAGCGCCGCCTGGCGGAGAAGGACGTCGTCTCCCGACACCGCCGCTTCAACGGCGAGCCGCTGCACCGCCACCGACTGGCCGAGGACGGCGGCGCAGCCGGCGGGGAGATTGCCGATTCGCGGCACCGAAACGCCGTTGCCGTCTATGTAACACGGGACCTCGACAATGCAGTCGGGCGGTAAATTTTCGATGCAGTGGTGGTTGATGACATTCAGCGTGCCGCGGTAGATCCGCCGGGTCTTCATGGCCTCGATGATATGCGACGTATGCTCGACCGACCGGTTGGACCCGTCGTAGGTCCAGGGCGGTTCCTTAAGCCAGTTGGGGTAGTCGGTTTCAAACCAGTTGCGGCTTTCCTTGCAAATACGGAGGTACCCGCAGGTCTCGCCGTTGATCCAGCTTCCCATCTGGATCCATTTCGGTATGTCGGCCGTCCGTTTCCGGTACCAGGGGACATATTCGGAAAGGTGGCCGTTCGATTCGGTTGAATAGTAACCGAACCGGCGCAGCATATCGATACGGACTTTCTCTTCCTGAGAATAGACCTCGTGTTTTAGAAAGGCGTCGAGAAGCGTGTGCCGGAGTTCCTTCCCGTTGTGCTTCACAGAAAGATACCATGTCTGATGGTTCAGGCCGGCGCAGATGAAATCCAATTCAGACCGGTCGTAGCCGAGGATTTCGGCGATCTGCTCCTCGCCGTGTATCTCGCCGTGGCACAGGCCGATGGTATTGACCTTGCCGTAGTGGTTGCATGCCCACGTCACCATGGCGTTCGGATTAGAATGGCTGAGGTGGACAACATCCGGTTTGGCGACTTCCCGGATGTCCCTGCACATGTCAAGCATCATGGCAATGACCCGCTGGCCGTACATGATGCCGCCGATGCACAGGGTGTCGCCGACGCATTGGTCGATGCCGTATTTCAGGGGAATTTCAACATCGGTTTCGAACGCCTCGAGGCCGCCGATGCGGACGCTGTTGATGACGAAATCGGCGTCTTTCAACGCTTCGCGCCGGTCCGTAGTCGCCCGGATCTTCAAATCAATTCCGTTGGCGTCGACGTCGCGCTGGCACAGCTCCCGCACCATGTCCAGGTTCGTGGCATTGATGTCCATAAAGACAATCTCGGAGTCGCGAAGTTCCGGAACCGTCATGATGTCGGTGAAAATCTGTCGGCAAAAGCCGATGCTGCCGGCGCCGATAAACGCAATTTTCATTCTTTCTCCTAAAAGAGGAAACAACGGTAACAAGGTTTGAATGCTTTTTATTTTCCGGCGCTGTCGATCATTCCCTTGACGAAGTACCGCTGAAGCGCCAGGTACGCGACTATAACCGGAACCACCGCCAACAACGCCCCGGCCGCGGCTGCACCGAAGTTCGCGGCCGACTGCCCGAAGAACGACGCCACCGCCAGCGTCACGACGCGAATTTGATTCGACTGGAGCAGGTAAAGGGAGAACTGGTAATCGTTCCAGATGAACACGCCGGTCAAGATGATGACCGTCGCCGTGACCGGCTTCAGGAGAGGAAGGATAATGCGATAGAAAATCATGAACCGGCTGCAACCGTCGATTTCCGCCGCTTCGTCAAGTTCCCTCGGGATGGAGTCGATGAAATTGACATACATGAAGATACTCAGGGGCAGCTGGAAGGTGACGAGGACGCAGATAATTCCCCAGTAGGTGCTCACGCCGCCCAACCGGCTCATCAGCGTCACCAGGGGAACCAGCATGCTCAGGGGCGGGATCATCATGACGCCGAGGACAAGCTTCAGGATGGTGCTGTTGAAGCGGTGTTTCATTCGGGCGAGCGGGTATGCCGCCATCGCGCCGAGAAAAGCGACAACAACAACGGAGACGGCCGTAATCAGGGCGCTGTCCCGCATGGCGTTCAGGATTTTCGCCCGTTCGACCGCCTGGACGAAATTGTCGGGATCGATGGTTGTGGGAAACAGCCACCGCGACGACATATCGGTTTTCGGTTTCAACGCGACAGTGACAAGAATGTAGAACGGGATAAAATGCGCCATCGATATGAGGACGGCGACGATATTGTATATGGTGTTTTTTATCTTCATGACATGGACTCCGGAACGCCTGGCTGCATGTGCGGTTGGTTTAATATTCAAATTTCCGCCGGTTAAAGAACCTGAGCATGAGGAGGCTGACAATGAGAATGAAGACAAACAGGACAATGCCCATCGCCGCCGAATACCCGGCCTGCTGGGAGCGGAAATAGGTGGCGTCGATCAACGTCGACATGGAGTGCGATTCATAGCCCGGGCCGCCGTTGGTGAGCGCCTTAATCTGATCAAACAGTTTCAGCCCGCCAATGAGGTTTATGGTGACGCTCGTCACGATGGCCGGCTTGAGGAGAGGGAGGGTGATATAGAAGAACTGGCTTACCGCGCTCGCCCCGTCGATGTCCGACGCTTCGTAGAACGACTTCGGAATGTTCTGCAACCCGGCTAAATAGATGACCATGGATATACCCACGAACTGCAGGGTGTTGATTAACATTATAATGACGATGGCGCGCCTGCCGTCCGCCAGCCAATCCACCGGCGACATTCCCACCAGTGCCAGGATGTCGTTCAGGGCGCCGTTGTTGTATTGGAAAAGAAAATACACCATATATCCCATAATCACCCCGGCGATCATCACCGGCATGTAGATTATGGTCCGAGCGAAATTCCGCAGTTTGAATGAGTGGTTCAACAACACCGCATACCCGAGGCCGATGCACTGCTGGAGGACCGTGCAGCCAAAGCCGTAGATAAGCGTATTGATCATGGCCTTCCGGACATTCGGGTCGGAGAAGAGTTGCCGGTAATTGTCGAAACCGACATTGTTGCTGCTCTGTGAAAACCCGTTCCAGTCGGTAAAGGAAATGCCGATGCCCATCACAAATGGATAGAAAACAAACAGGGCGAACAGGAGTAACGCCGGGAGGTAGAGAAGATTTATCGCATGCTTTTTCCAGAAGTCCGTCAAAGTCTCCATGTTGTCCTCGTTTGGATCCGACGCCGCGGCAAACCCGCCGGAGTGCCGCGGCGCGGGATGAGGGTTATTGTTTAATAAGACGGTTGTACTCCGCTTCGAACCGCTCCAGCGCCTCGTTTTCATTCATGCTTCCCGCCAGGATCGCTACGCCGATTGTTCCCAGGGTGTCCCACATGCCGCTCGGGAGGTAGGCGCGGTCAAAGACCGGGAAGGTTTGAATATCGGCATACTTCGCATAAAACGGTTTAAGGACGCCGGTGTCGCTCGTCGTTGTGGTCAGGCCGGCCGGATTGCCGCCGGCGCTCGCGACGGCGAATATGCTTTCCGGCCTCGCCAGGAACCCGATAAAGGCGAGCGCTTCCGCCTTGTTTTTCGAATCTTTCCACACGCCTATGGCTGCCCGCTCGCCGGTCATCAGCGTCGGTTCGGTATCTGGGCGAACGGAGGGAATGGGGATAAAGCCGAGTTTGGCGTTCGGGTTGTACGTCATTGCCTCGACAATAACCGAGTTTGACGCCTGCATGACAAATCCGCAGCTGCCCTGCGCGAACATCTGGATGGATTCGACCTGTGAGGCGGTGACGGCGTTCGTGTTGAAATAACCCTTGTCCCGGTACCTGACGAGAAGCCGGAGCATTTCACGCCACTTCTCCGACGGGAACGTGCCCGCCACTATTTGTTTCGTTTCTTCCTGAGCCTGCGGATCGCCGGAGATGAACGACTGCCCCGTCCAGATGAAAAAATAGCCGAGCGGGTGAATGTCCTTTCCCCCGACCATCATCGGCGTCACTCCGGCCTCCTTCAGTTTTGCGAACGCGTCGTCGAGATCGTCCCACGTGCGGATGGCGTCGGGATCGACGCCGGCTTTTTCCAGGACGTCCGCGTTGTACGCGAGGCCGGACACTTCCATGTCCATTGGCAAAACGTAGAAGTCGCCGCCGGGGCCTTCTATGGCTGGACGAATGAGAGGATTGACGTCCTTCGCCCAGGGCTGGGTCTGCATCGGTTCAAGATATTCCCGGTACCGCATGTACGACCAGCCGTGCGTCGACCAGAGGTCGCTCAGGTCGTTGGCGGCCATCTTTGTCTTGAGGACTGCCTCGGTATCGGATCCGAGCGGCATGATTTCTATTTCAATGGACCCAACCTCCTTGGCGTACTCCTTCGCCAGCTTTTCCAGGGCCAGAGTCTGAGGTTCCGTCGTGTGCATGGCGATAATCATGGACAGCGATTTCTTTTTTTCGCCCTGAGTCATGAAATAGATTCCGCCAACGACGACAACCGCCGCCACTACGAGAAGCGCCTTGTTCATCACAGCCCCTTTTTCTAGGTGTCAAGAAAGATGCTCTGTTCCGTTTCCTTGTCGAACAGGTGACAATGCGCCATGTCGAATTCGAATTCCTCCTGATCGCGAATGGGGACGACATACCCCCGATCCGATGTCAGGCGCGCTATCATCTGGCCGCTGTCTTGTTCGTTGAAATAGACGATAACCTCGTGTCCCATCTCCTCCTTGACGAGAATTCGGCCGCTCACCGACGATCGGTTCGGCCGGTCCGTCAGCCGGATGTGTTCGGGTCGGATCCCGAGAATCAATTCTTTCCCGAGATAGGGCTTGATCAGTGGAATACGTTCGTTCGGGACGCGCATAACGTGGTTGTTGAATAATAGCGCCGGCTCGCCGTGGTCGGCGATGACCGTGACGTCGACAAAGTTCATCGTCGGCGATCCGATGAAGCTGGCGACGAACTTGTTCGCCGGGCGGGTGTAGAGATTGAGCGGCGTGTCGACCTGCATGATCCGTCCGTCCTTCAGAACGGTTATCCGGTCGCCCATGGTCATAGCCTCGGTCTGGTCGTGGGTGACGTAAATCATCGTGGCGCCGAGATCCTTGTGGAGCTGACTGATTTTGACACGCATGGACACCCGGAGTTTGGCGTCGAGATTGGACAACGGCTCGTCGAAAAGGAAGACGTCCGGTTCCCGGACCATGGCGCGGCCAAGCGCGACACGCTGGCGCTGACCGCCCGACATCTCTTTCGGGCGCCGCTCCAGGAGTTCGGTGATTTCCAGTTTTTCGGCCGCCTTCCGCACCCTGCTTTCTATCTCGGCCGGCGGGGTTTTCCGCATTTTGAGACCGAAGGCCATGTTTTCGTACACCGTCATGTGCGGGTAGAGGGCATAGTTCTGAAAAACCATGGCGATGCCCCGCTCCTTGGCCGGTACCTTGTTCATCACCCGGCCGCCGATGGAAATAGTGCCGCCCGTCAATTCCTCCAAGCCGGCAATCATCCTGAGCGTTGTGGACTTGGCGCACCCGGACGGCCCGACCAGCACCATGAATTCGCCGTCGCGAATTTTCAGGTCGATGCCGTGCACAGCCTCAAATCCGTTCGGGTACCGTTTTTCCACTTTCTGGAGCGTCACTTCGGCCATGATTTCCTCCCTGCATGCCTGCAGACAAAAATGCGCACGGAGCCGCGCTGCTCCGAGAGCCGCCTAGGAGCGCCGGATAAATGCATCAAATGGTGGCGCGCTATTCAGTAAGCTTTTGGGTTGGTGAAACCGTACCGGTGCGGCCGGATGTTAATAAGAAGTTTTCCGATCCCCATGAACACAAGAATCGTACCTGCTGACCTGCCGCTCTGATCATTACCGGGTACGACGGGCGTTACGGTTGTCGTTTATTGGTTAAACCCGGATCTTTAACCAAAACGTCTGAAACCTGAATCGCATGGATTATGGTAAAACAGTTCGTGGTAAAAAGTGGCTTATCGCGAAAAAGCGTGGTAAAGTACTAGAGGATAGTGAAAAAAGCATTGGCAAGGTGATGATATCATTATTTCATCATACCGCGTGTATTAGGCTATTCAACCGGTTTTTGCTTATATTCTTGCTTAAATTACACTTTAAGCACAAGCTTGTCTAAAACTTTATCAAAAATAGGGATCAGGAATGTCTATTACGAAAATAGCGAAACTGGCCGGCGTCTCCATCGCCACCGTCTCCAACGCCCTCAAGGGGACCGGGCGCGTTTCGCCGGCGACGGCGAAGAAAATCAAGGCTATCGCAAAAAAAGAAAATTACACCGTCCGCGCCAAAAAGACCGCGGCGCCACGGGAGACGAAGCAGGTGACGTTCGTCCTTGCCGATCATAAAACGCATCTTCGCCATCTCAGCTTCAACATGCGGATTTTTGAAGGCGTTCAGGAAAAGTGCGACCGGCTCGGCTACACCGTGGTGCTTCATTCCCACGCCAGCCGAACCGACCTGGTCAAACAATCCCAAGGATCCGTCGGCGTGCTCATACTTGGTCATATTCCGCAGCCGCAAACATTGATAGACGCGGCCCGGAAACCGGTTGTCTGGGTCTCCCGCTACGAAACCGGTAGTGCCGACGCCGTCCTTGAGAACAATCGCGAAATCGCCCGCCTCGCCGCCGCCCACCTCATCGCCCGCGGCCATAAAAGCATCGGGTATATTGACGATCAATATATCGGCACCGTCTCGGACAGAGGCTATTACTTTGAACGGTTCTTGCGGGAAGCCGGGGTCAAGCCGGTTATTTTTCGCGACACTATTCTCTTCGACCTTCTCGGGAACGATCCGATTATCAACACGGACAAGCTCTACCGGATACTGACAAAGATGTTCTCCGGCAAGGATAAACCAACCGCCCTTTTCTCTCCCGGCGACAGCATGACGCTTTCCATGTATTCCTTTTTTAAGCAACACGGCATACGACCGTTGAAAGACATCGACATCGTATCCTGCAACAACGAAATGCCGTACATCGCCGAAATCCGTCCGCGCCCGCCGACCATCGACTTCAATCTGCGGGAGATGGGCGTCCGTGCCGTCGAATCCCTCCTCTGGCGAATTTCAAACCCGTCACGGCCGGCCCAGAAAATTCTCGTTGAGCCGTTTCTCGTGTTGCCATAACACACCGTAACTATCGTTAACAGGTTAGATGCCTATCTAAACAAACCGTCCGAAACCCCGCAGCCCTGCCGGGAGGTTTCGGACGGTTTTACGTTTCGACACTGTTAAATGGTAAAATCGAGTAATCTTTTTAGTTGCATGTTCGGCCGGGATTGACCGCGTCACAACCTTCTCCGAAATGCCGAGAAATGCCTTGATTAACGCTATGCGTTATGTGTAATCTGGGTTCCGCTTCGAGGGGGGACAGTGGCGGCAAGGTGATCCACGATGAAATGCTCGACAACGGCCGTTTCTACGGAAGTGCTCCGTCGGTTCGCGCTCCTCCTCCTCGCGCTCCTGCTCAGTTCCGGCCATGCCCTAACGGAAGACGTCGCTCCGGCCGGAGAAGACATCGCGGCCTATATCAACAGCGGCCACTACCAATTCAGCCTCGGCGGCGATGCGGAGTGGAACTCCCAAATTTTTATCAATACCGCCAACAGAGGCCGCCTGGCGATAAACGGAAACTTCAACACAATCGCCCTCCGCGCCGGCGGCATAAGCCTGCTGCGCGATTTTACCGTGGACAACGATATTTCCATTACGAACACCATATTCCGCCCAGCGGACCCCCATCCCGCCGCGAACGACTACCTCATCGGCATCGCCACCGCCAACGTCAACACCACCCTGCGCCTGGCCGGGACCACGTTCGACGGC
>JAJQFC010000247.1 GCA_021201355.1 Planctomycetaceae bacterium
AGAATAAACCGACCATAGATGCAGCAATTGCAGAATTTGTCCGCAGGTCATGCATGCCTCCTATGACCCAGGAGGAGAAGGTAGCGCTTTTTGTACAATATCTTGAAGCTCAAAAGAAGCGCCGTGAAACGGAGGAGAACGTTACCGAGGCCACCAAGAGTAAGGTAAGTTTAGCGTCATTAATTATCAATTTAGTTGGACTCCTTACCTGAGTCGTTAAAGTAACCTCGCCCACCGGTTCCAACATCGATAACCTCCGCATTCTGCACAGCGATACCGCTCGCGCACCGGAGCGGTCGATAGCGATAATTCCCGAATAATTCCAAGAAATTTACAATATGAACTTGACAATGACAATTTCGCGTGTAAAGTAAAGAAATAAGACGCCAGATGACTTTTGAAACATTAAACACTTTGACAGTGGCTCCTACCTTACGCCGACCGCTATTAATCACATGATCCGCCGCTAATACTCTTCCCGATTACCTCTAATTGAAGAAGATCTCCGCCGGGCTGCCAGGCCAAGGGCGGTTTCGCCGAGAGGCTACTGGTTACACGTTTCACGACGTTCACCGATAAAAATACTCATCCACGAGGATAAGGAGACTCAGAATGCGTAGCGATGAACTCCGTAAGGTCGCGCCGGAATTGGACCCGCTATTGATGGGGATGGGGTGGACCGATGAGGATTTGGCCAAGCCTCGGGTGATCGTCGAGTCGACGTTTGGGGACAGTCATCCGGGAAGCGCGCACCTTATGGGGCTTGTCGACAAGGTCCGGGACGGGGTACGGCAGGGCGGCGGGACGCCGGCCCGGTACTTTGCCACCGATATCTGCGACGGTATGGCGCAGGGGCATGACGGGATTAATTATTCGCTCGCTTCTCGGGACATCATCGCCAACCTTATCGAAATCCATGCCAACGCCACGCCGTTCGACGGGGGCGTCTTTGTCGCCAGTTGCGACAAGGGGCTGCCGGCAAACCTGATGGCGGTGGGACGGGTGAATATCCCGTCCATCGTCGTGACCGGCGGGGTGATGCCGGCGGGGCCGGGACTGTTTACTCTTGAACAAATCGGCACGTCGAGCGCCAGGTTCAAGCGTGGGGAAATCGACGCGGAGACGTTCCGCTGCGACCAGCACAAGGCGTGTCCCGGGTGCGGGGCGTGTTCGTTTATGGGTACGGCCGGGACCATGCAGGTGATGGCGGAAGCGCTCGGGCTTATGCTCCCCGGGACCGCCCTCCTGCCCGGTCAGGGCGACGAACTGCCGCGCGTCGCCGAAGAGGCGGGGCGGCGGGTCATGGACCTGATTACGGCGAACCTGTTGCCGCGGGACATTGTTACGGAAAAGTCGTTCGAAAACGCCATTATGGTCCATGCCGCCATCAGCGGGTCCACGAACGCCATTCTCCATCTCCCGGCCATTGCCCATGACTTCGGCATTCTCATCGACGCCGACACCTTCGAACGCCTAAACAAGCACGCCCATTACATCCTGGACATCCGGCCGACCGGGCGCTGGCCGGCGGAATACTTTTATTACGCCGGCGGCGTGCCGGCGGTGATGGAGGAAATACGTTCCCTCCTTCACCTCGACGTCATGACTGTCACCGGGAAAACCCTCGGGGAGAATCTGGACGACGTCCGTGCCAGCGACTTTTATGAAAAGGCCGCCGCCCGCCTCGCGAAAACGGGCGTCAAACGCGAAGACATCCTCCGGCCGTTCGACAACCCTATCGGCGCCGACGGCACCATCGCCATCCTCACCGGCAACCTGGCGCCGGACGGGGCCGTCGTCAAGCATTCCGCCGTGCCGAAGGAAATGCACCAGGCCGTCCTTCGGGCCAGGCCGTTCGACTCGGAAGAGGAAGCCATCGCCGCCGTGCTCCGGCACGACATCAAGCCGGGAGACGCGGTGTTTGTCCGGTACGAAGGGCCGCGCGGCAGCGGGATGCCTGAAATGTTCTACACGACCGAGGCGATTTCGTCCGATCCGGAACTGGCCAAGTCCATCGCTCTCATAACGGACGGGCGTTTCTCCGGAGCGTCCCGGGGGCCGGCCATCGGCCACGTCTCGCCGGAGGCGGCGGAAGGCGGGCCAATAGCACTCGTGGAGGAAGGCGATCTCGTGGAAATAGACATACCGGCACGGGTGCTCCGGCTCGTCGGCATCGACGGCGTACCGAAGAGCGAGGAGGCGATTCAGGAAGTCCTCTCCGACCGTCGCGCAGCCTGGCGGCCGCATCCGTCCCGGTTCCCGTCCGGCGTCCTCAAGCTATTTTCCGAAAACGCGACATCGCCCATGCGCGGCGGGTATATGGACTGACGCGCCCCGATCCGCGACACCATAATTGTACTCTACCACTCCCCGACCGTGGCGCCGCGTGGCGCCAACACACCCTCGTCACGAAAGGACGACTGTATGGAAACGTTTGTCGCCGATCCCACCAGACTGGTTATTTCGGCCATAGTCGGCATTATCGTACTGCTTGTGTTGATTATGAAATTCAAGTTGCAACCGGTTCTGGCGATTATCCTCAGTGCCATCGTCATCGGCGTCGGCGCCGGGATGTCGGGGGAAATGATTGTCGCCACCATCAATAAAGGCATGAGCCGGACGCTGGAAGGCATCGCCCTCCTTATCGGCCTTGGTTCGATGTTTGGTGCCATCCTGGAAATTTCCGGCGGCGCCCAACGCATCGCCACGACGCTCCTCGCCCAGTTCGGGGAAAAGCGCGCCGCCTGGGCCCTCGGGATTACCGGCGTCGTCATTGCGACACCGGTGTTTTTCGACGCCGGCCTCATCATCCTCATCCCCCTCGCCTTTACTATCGCCAAGAAAACCGGGAAGTCGTCGATGTTCTATGTTATTCCGCTCCTTGCCGGCCTGGCGGTCGGGCATACCTTTATTCCGCCGACGCCGGGGCCGGTCCTCGTCGCCAACATCCTTGAGGTGGATCTCGGGCTCGTCATCATCGTCGGCGTCTGCATCGGGTTCGTCGCGATGGTCCTGGCCGGCATCGTTTTCGGGCGGTACTGCGGCATGAAGTTCGATGTCCCGGTGCCGAAGAATATCGCCGACATGCCTGAATACGACGAGTCGAAGCTGCCGCCGTTCACCACCGTCGTCGCCATTATCCTGATTCCCCTGTTCCTCATCGTCTTGAATACCGTCTCCGCCGTCATTCCGGCCACGGCGCCGTTGTGGCCGGTTTTCCGCTTTATCGGGACGCCGTTCATCGCCCTCACCATCTCCACCCTCGTCGCCCTCTACGTCCTCGGCGTCAAGCACGGCTACACCCTCCGGGAACTGGAGAAGGTCATGACGGCGAGCCTCGGGCCGACAGGGCTTATCATGCTCGTCACCGCCGGCGGCGGCGTCCTCCGCTACATGCTGCAGGACAGCGGCCTCGGCGAAATTATCGGCGAGACGGTCTCGGCAACGCCCTTGCCGCTCGTCCTCGTCGCCTTCCTCGTCGCCGGGCTGGTCCGCATCAGCGTCGGGTCGGCGACGGTGGCGATGACGATGGCGGCCGGCATCATGGCGGCGATGCCGGAAATCGCCCTCCTCGGGCAACTCCACAAAGCGGCCATGGTGGCGGCCATCGCCGGCGGCGCCACGATATGCAGCCACGTGAACGACTCCGGCTTCTGGCTCGTGAAATCCCTTGTCGAAATCGACGAAAAGACCACGTTGAAGACCTGGACGGTCATGGAAACGATTGTCGGCTGTACCGGCGTCGCCGGGGCGCTCGTGTTGAGCCTTGTCGCGTAAGAGAGTATTCCGTAGTATGATTACAAATGGATGTAGTCGCGACAGCGCGACGAAAGTGGTTGTCTAAAAATGTACCTGCCCTTGTCTCCGGGAAAACACGGACAACGGGTTCTCCGGATGTGAAATCATGGCACGACAGCCAGGCGTCGACGCATTCCCCATCACCACGGTGAAGACGGCGGAAAAACCGCTCCCGGAACGGGTCGCCGACCGGATTACGGAACTCATCATCGCCGACTCGTACAAGCCCGGCCACAAGCTGCCGAACGAGTACCTTCTCGGCCAGCGCCTCGGCGTCGGGCGGAGCACGGTTCGGGAAGCGGTCAAACTGCTCGTTTCCCGGAACGTGCTTAAAGTGCGGCACGGGTCCGGCACGTACATAAGCGAAAGCACCGGCATGGTGGACGACCCGCTCGGCTTCCGCTTTTACCGGGACAAGCGCGCCCTCGCCATCGATCTCTGTGAAATACGCCTTCTCCTCGAACCGGCCGTCGCCGCGCTGGCGGCGGAAAACCGCAGCGACGTTCAGGTGGACGAAATGCGCGGGCTGGCGCGGCGGGTCGAGGACATGTTCGCGGCGGATGTCGACCATAGTGAAGCGGACGTCCTGCTTCACAAGAAAATAGCGGAAGCGTCGGGGAATATCGCGGCGCCGGGCATTGTCGGGATTCTCTCGACCGCCATCCCGTTGTTCGTGGATGTCAGTAAGAGAGTCCTCCGGGACGAAACCATAACGACGCACCGGCGCATAGTCGAGGCGATCGCCAAGGGGAGCCCGCGCTCGGCGAAAACGGCAATGCAGGAACATATAGAGCATAACCGCGCCAATTTTCTCGCGCAGACGATTAAATAAACGGTCACGGGCCGCCTGCCGGGCCGGCGGGCAGTCCTTCCCCGCACCGGAAGCGGACATCTTCGGGAACCGGCGACCGGGAGATGCGCCGTTTTCGATTCGTTATTTACAGAAGCGCCAAAATAGTGTATGGCTTTCTCTTCTTTTGTTGGCTGACGCCGTCCGGAGCCGGGCGGCCATGCTGTGGGACCAGTCCAACAAGCGACTGTTTTCTTGGTACGGTACGCTTCCCGATAGCCCTGTTGTAACGAGAATGCCAGTAGTCCGGCACGACGCGGGAAGCCGATTATGAAATGGAGCACACTATGGCTATCACCTACAAACCGGCCGCCGACTGCCGGTATGACGCCGCCTCCCTTGGCGAAGTCATGCTCCGGCTCGATCCGGGCGAAGGCCGGATTCACACCACCCGTTCCTTCACCGTCTGGGAAGGCGGCGGCGAATACAATGTCTCCCGGGGTCTGCGGCGCTGTTTCGGCCTCCGCACCGCCGTCGTGACGAGCCTGGCGGACAATCCCATCGGCCGGTTGGTCGAAGACTTTATCCTTCAGGGCGGCGTCGATGCCGGCCTGATCCGCTGGGTACCGTACGACGGCATCGGCAAGGCGGTCCGGAACGGCCTCAATTTCACCGAACGCGGCTACGGCGTCCGGGGCGCCCGGGGCGTATCGGACCGGGGCCACACGGCGGCGTCCCAGATGACGCCGGAGTGCATCGACTGGGAAGACTTGTTCGGACGGCAGGGCGTTCGTCATTTTCACACCGGCGGCATCTTCGCCGCGCTTGGGGATAAGACGCCGGAGACGGTCATCGCCGCCCTCAAGGCGGCGAAGAAGCACGGCACCGTCACCAGTTACGACCTGAACTACCGGCCGTCCCTGTGGAAGGAAAACGGCGGCAAGGAGCGGGCCCGGGAGGTCAACCGGGAAATCGCGAAATACGTCGATATCATGATCGGCAACGAGGAGGACTTCACCGCCAGCCTCGGCCTTGAAATCGAAGGCGTGGACGAAAACCTCACCGCACTGCCGGTGGAGAGCTTCAAGAAAATGATCGGTCGGGCGGTGGAAATGTACCCGAACTTCCAGGCGGTGGCGACCACCCTTCGGACCGTGAAGACGGCGACCTTCAATGACTGGGGCGCTATTTGCTGGCACGACGGGAAATTCCATGAAGCGACGATGCGGAAGGATTTGGAAATCCTTGACCGCGGCGGCGGCGGCGACTCGTTCGCTTCCGGCTTCATCTACGGCATGATGACCCACCAGGACGCGGCCAAGGCGGTCGAGTACGGCGCTGCCCACGGCGCTCTCGCCATGACCACGCCGGGCGACGTGTCGA
>JAJQFC010000265.1 GCA_021201355.1 Planctomycetaceae bacterium
GCGTTTATCGCCCGGACGGCGCTGTCCAGGTCCGGACAGTGGTACAGCCCGCCGAAGCGGTCGATGCGTTCCAGGAGGGCGGGGCCGTCCGGCGCCTTTTCGGCCGCGTTCGCCAGTTCGATTCGGACCGCCTCGGCGAGGAAGCGGTCGAGGGCGACGAGGACGAGGAGTCCGCCGTCGGCGGCGGCCCGGGCGGTGGCGAGAAGATCGTGGGCGATGAACCTGGCCTTCCCCTGCTTGTCCGCAAGGACGGCCAGTTCGCCGCGGCCGGCCCGGCCCGAATCGACGCCGACGCGGTGGCGGACGCCGGCCTTGGCCGCCTCCGTCATAGCGCCGTCGCCCCGGCCGACTATTTTGTCCACCGGCCGCAGACGGTCGCAGCCGTAGGCGAGGGCGCCGACGGCAATGGGGCCGTCCAGGCGGACGACCTCGTCGATGCCGAGGACGCGGGCGGCGGCGAGAACGCGGGAGTTCGGCTGGTCGGCGCTGCCGGGACCGGCGGCGACGACGATTTCCCCGACCCCGGCCACCTGGGCCGGCACGGCGTACTGCAACAGTTCCAGGACGGAGGCGCCGGGACAGATGGCGACGCGGCGGAGGGGCCGGACCCGGCGCTCGAGGCGGAGGGTTCCGGCTTCCTCGTGGATATAGCCGCGACGGCGCTGGTGCTCATGGAATTTCCGGATATTGACGCGGGCGAGGGAGAGGGCGGTGAGGAAGTCGCCGTCGACGTCCCGGTGGGCCTGGTCGAGTTCGTCCGGTGCGTAGTGGAGGCGGTCAGGGTCGAAGGCGCTGTCCCGTTCCCGGCACAGTTCGGCGAGGCCGTGGAGGCCTTCGGCGCGGATTTTTTCCAAAATGGCGCCGACGGCCGCGAGGGCGTCGGGGGAGGCCGGGGCGGCGCGGTTGACCAGTTCCCGGAACCGTCGTTCCCGGGGCGAGAACGGTTTTACTTCGAGCATTGCGTCTCCATAGGGGCTTTCGGCCACGGCGTCCGCGAGGACCAATGGCCGACCGCGCTGGCGGGCGGGCGCTTCGTGGCGCGATGTCGTAGCCGAGGTTCGCTTTACGACATGCTGTTGCCAAAGAAATCGCCGGGCCGCGAGGTTGTCTTGAGTGTGCCGAAGAAACGGACGATAAGGTTATTATCGAGGATTTTGTCGGAATACTTTGACTGTTTCGCGGCCTGGCGAGAGAAATTCCAGCGCCGCAGTGAGGAATTCGCATGGATATCAATGATCTGGTGCTTCGGCTGCTGCCGGAGAATGAGTTGGAGATGGCGGCGTCCCTGCTCCCGAGCGAGACGGATCGGACCGATCCGCGCTGTGAATGTTTTGGCGATCTGCCGAAAGCCCCGCTGTCGTCGGGCGACAAAATCTGGGGCATATACAACCACGGCACCCTGACCGGCGTCATTTACCTCCAGCCGAACGCGGAGGAAAAGCTGGTCCATGTCCGGGTGATCGCCCTGCCGAGGGGCCGCTGGGGAATGGGCCTGTCGACATGGATGCTGGAAGAGGCGTACAAAATCGTCAAACGCGGCAAATTCGACGAAATGCGCATCACCCTCGAAACCGGCACGCTGGCCGTCGGCGAAGCCATAATGGACGCCGGATTCAAGGGTCCGGATCTGGAAGAAGAAACCTTCCCGATTGGCGAATGGACCAGAGAAGTATCCCGCCCATAAGGCAATAAAAACATCCCAAGCCGAAGGCGTATAAACCGGACCTCCCCCATAAGGAAGGGAGTGAGGGCGAGCGAAGTATGCCTTCACTTGGGCGTCGTTCTAACGGTACCACGCTCTATAAGCATCGGAATCTATAATTTTAATGCATCCACTCCTGTCTTGTAACAAAAACTAAAAAAACAGCCCAAGCCGAAGGCGTATAAACCTGACACCCTCCCCCATAAAGGAAGGGTGTCCGGCACGGACTCGCAGGGGGTGTGGGGGCGCGCGAACAGCGCCCCCACGCGGTTAGCGGTAAAGCGGTATAGCGGTAAGCGGTAAGCGGTAAGCGGTAGTAGGTACGCCTTTTTTTGATTCAAGAATAAAAAAATTCTTGAATCAAAAAAACGCGACGACGCCCGGGGACGTCGCCGCATGATGACGCTGTACTGGTGGAGAGAGGGGATTATTTGAAGATTTCGTAGAACGTGCCGTCGCCGCTGTCGATGATGACGTTGCTGCCGAGGGAGAGGGCGCGGGAGAGGTCGCGGCGGGCGTTGGCGAAGCCGAAGTAGCCGTCCGAGAGGTAGCGGATTTTCACGGTGTCCTGGCCGTTGTAGGTGTCGGCCACCCACTGGTCGCCACGTTTCGTAAATCCGGCCGGGGTGAGGACGATGGCGGTGTTGCCGCCGGCGTCGCGGTCACCGGCGAAGCCGCCGGCGAAGGAGGCTTTCGGATAGGCGGTGCGGATTGTTTCCATCTTGAACAGCTTGTTCAGGTCTTCGCATTCGGTGTCGCAGAGAATGCGGCTCGGGAGGTCGGCCGTCACGTAGTTGTCGAGGTGGTACAGTTGCTTGGCGAGGAGCGGGCCGACGCCGTTCTTGCCGCGGGCGAGGGCGAGGCCGCCGGGGGAGTCGGGCCGGTCGACAACCATGACCATCGGGGCCGGGGCGCCGCCTTCGGCGTACTTGTCCGCTGATTCGACCATGACGGCGAGGTCGGTGCCGGGTTCGATGGCGAGGTCGCGTTCGGGGAAGTGGAGGCGGAACCGGTCCTTGGACGCCAAGGGAACGGAAATCAGGAGGAAGCCCTGAAGAACGGTCAGGCCGTCCCGGGTCGCGGCCAGTTGCGAGGCCGGGCTCATGGTGACTATGGCGCCGTCGGGGAATTCGAGATGGCCCATGGCGGAGTCGCTGGCGCGGAACTGCATGCCGGGCTTGAGGGCGAGCTGGGCGCCGGCGTCGGCCTGGAACCAGCCGTCACCGAGGTTGACCTGGAGATTCTGGTGCGGGCTGACGCGGTCCGGCAGGACTGGCCCGTGGAAGGCGTCGGAGACGGAATAGCTGGCGAATTCGGCCGGAAGCGTTTCTTCATACGAGGCCGGGATGACGGAACCCTGAAAACTGTCGTAGGTATTGTCGGCCTGGACCGGGAAGAACGACGACGAGGCGAGGGATTGGGAAGAGGGCCGGAAGTCGTTGTCGACAGCCGCATCGGCGACGACCGGAGGAACGGTAAGACGGAGGTTGCCGCGCTGTTCCGGCATGACCTGGCCGGTGGGGGAGAGCCAGACGACGAAAATCACCAACGCCGCCGCGATAACGCCGGAGGCGCTTGAGAGGTAGAAGGCGAGGCGGCGGGCGCGGCTCCGGCTGTCGGCGGTGCGGCGCTGCCGTTCCTTGAGGTTTTCGAGGAGTCTGGTCTGGAATTCCCGCCGGGCGTCGACCGGCTTGTAGGATTTGGAAAGAATGGTGCGGATGGCTTCGTCTTCGTGACTGTCGTCGGCGCTGTCGCCGGTGGTGACGGAGGTTTCGGCCGGGGAAGCGGTTGTGGCCGGGGTGGCGGCGCCGACGGCTGCGGCTGCTGCTGCCGGGGTCGCGGTCATGGCAGTTGTACCGAAAGCCATGGCCTGACGCGCTTTCATTTTTTTGAGGAGTTCGTCCTTGAAGTCCCCATCCGGATAACACGGGACATAGGTGGCGGAGAGGAGCGCGCCCCACTGGCGATCGTCGTCGGCGTGGCTGACCGGTTCCTGAGCCGCGTCCGCCTGGCGGGCGACCACTTTTTCCTTCAAACTCTGAAGGAGGCTCGACTTTAATCCGGCGTCGGCGACGACATCCTCACCGTGGGCATGGGTCAGAAGCTGTGACCACTGTCTGTCCCATTGAGTTGAATCTTCACGCATTCGACTTTCTCCTGCCGCTTGTCCGCTGAGCGCGCCGAGTCCGTTACGGCGCAGACCGGGAACGCGGACAAACTAGACCAATCGGCGCCCGGTTTGCCGATATCGGCGCACCTGTCACCCGGTCTGGTGTCCTCGAAAACGTAGACGCTGTTGTACCATACGGCGTCCGGTTAAATTGTCAATTTTTAGTGGAAGGGGTATTGCACAGTCGCAAATGATGGCCGGTTCAGGTCAGTGATACCGGCCATCGTCGAAAAATCGTCACATCACAAACCCAACTCCGCCGCCGGTACCGCCGCCATTGATTTGAAGGACTCGCGGAAGGCGTTCCGGGCCCGGGTCAACTGGCTTTCAACCGCCTTTTCCGTTTTATGGACGGCTTTTGAAATGTCCCGAACCGAAAGGTTGAGTATGTACTTCATTTCCAGCAGCTTGGAGTATTCCTGGGGTATGGAGCCCATGATGGCTCCGACCAGGGTGCGAAGGTATTCGCTTTCCAAAGCCGCTTCCGGCAGGTTATTCTTGTCCATGTCGGCGAACAGGCTTTCGAGTTCGCCGTCGACCATGCTCCAGGACTTTTCGTATTCGTGGGGCCTGGTCATCAGGGCGTTGGTGGAACGGATCCGGTTACGCGAAAGCGTGATGAGCCAGGACTCGACAGAGCCCCTGGCCGGATTGTACTGACCCGCTTTTTCCACCGCTTCCATGAATGTATCATGAATAACCTCTTCCGAGTGGTGGTGATCCCTACCGACCCGGTAAAACACGAAACGGTACAGCCGGGAGAAATACGTTTCGTAAAACTCCTCCAGTGCCTTTTCGTCCCCTTTGGCGATGCGCGCCAAGAGGGCGGCGCCATCGATTCTCTCGCGTTTGGCGGGAGCTTCAGTGAGGGTGTCAAACTCTCTATCCGAATCAACAGTTGCCATTATGTACCCTCATGCCTAGGATAAACAACACTTCACGTTATCGCAGCCTTCGGGCACCTGGTCGAACCGCCCGGAATTGCTTCCGGGTGAACTTGATTCTCGTTTTTCGACCTTCTCCCATTGGCTACAGAACATTCTGTCCAAGGCACCCGCGTTTCCTTCGGAAAAACGCTCACCCGCACCCGTATCGATATGTGCCGGCCGGAGAAAGCCGGTTTGCCCGCGTTAATCTTGCTTCCGGATAAACCGTTCCCCCGGCACGGCTAACGCCGGACCGGGACCGCTCCGCCCGGATGGACCGTCCCCCTCACTGGACAGGGATAAAATAAGACGGTATACTCCGTTTTTACCAAAGGGCGACGCGGCAGGAGTACACCGTCCCGCCGGCTTATCCGGCAGACATCCGCCGCCGCCCGCTGACGCATTGGAACGATTCCGCATGGACCGCGAGTACTGGATAGACGGCTTCAACTTTTTCCACCATTGGGAATCGACCAAGGGCCTGCTCCGGAACGATTCCGGCCTGGACATTGTCCGCGCCATCGAGCGTTCCGTCAAGATCATCGCCAAACACCTCGGCCGGAAGGGCCGCTGGTCCGTCGTCTACCTGGACGGCGGCCTGAGCCGCCACGAGACGCGCCAGGTCGGCCTGCGCCTCCGCTACGCCGGTCCCGGCCGAAAGGCGGACGACCGCCTCGTCTACGATCTGGCCGAACTCGGGAACGACGCCAAACTGGTCACCGTCGTCACGAACGACCGGGAACTCAAAGGAAACTGCCGCGCCCACGGCGCCGCCTGTCTAGGCGTCGGCGAATTCCTGTCAATCCTCGAGGGCAAACGAAAACCGCCACCGGCGGGCAAAAAGAAGGACGCGGGGAAACCCCGCGCCGACGACGCCACCATCCTCAGGGAAAAGACCCGCACCCTCTCCGCCGCCGAGGTCAGGGCCTGGCTCGACTATTTCGGCGGCGACCTCGAAGCGGAATAACGGGCGATTGAGAGCAACGGAGGGTAGGGCAGGGCACAAGGAGGGCACCGGGAGGTTCGGACCTCTGGAGAAAAAATCCCTGGAAGAAGGGCACAAGGACGCCACCAACGCCTCGTTCCGGTTTGCATACCATGCCGGGGACGCTTCGCCTAATCGAAATACACATCCAC
>JAJQFC010000044.1 GCA_021201355.1 Planctomycetaceae bacterium
ACGACCTGGCGGACAACGCCCGGGACCGCATCCGCCGGGAGACGGCCCGCGTCGACATCCTGTCCGCCCGCCTCGCCGCCATGTCGCCCCTGGCGGTATTGGACCGGGGGTATGCCGTCCTCCACGGACCGGACGGGCGGGTCGTCACCGACGCCGCCTTGGTCCGGGCCGGGGACGTCGTCACGGCCAGGCTCAGGACCGGGCGGCTGACCGCCACCGTCACAGCAACCGAAGGATCACCGCGTGAAGAAAATTAAAACGCTCCGGACCGCCTGTATCGCCCGAACAATCGGCATCGCCTGCTTACTCTTTTTCGCCTCCTTCGCCTGCGTCAGCACGTGCGGTTCGGCCGTCTCGGCCGGAGAGGTGCCCCATGCCGAACTCCAGGCCCTCGATCGGGCAATCGAGCGGGAACTCGGGCGTCCGGAACTCGGTTCCCAAACCCTCGGGGATCTGCAGCGCCTCCGCCACCGCCTCGTCAACGCCCGGCCCGGGCTGTCCCCGGAGCGGGTCGTGGCGCTGGAACCGCTGTCGCCGGTGGTGTCCGGGGACACGCTGGACCGCCTCGAGGCCGAGGCCGGGTCGGGAAGCCGCTCGGCCCAGCACTCCCTCGCCCTCTACCACCTGTTCCAGAACCAGCCCGACCAGGCCCTTCAGTCCTGGCGCCGAATGGGCCAGGCCAACCGGACCGACGTCGCCTTCCTTCTCATGTCCGCCTATATGGAACTGGCCGTCGGCGAACACAACGCCGCCGCCAGCCACCTCGAGGAGGCGTCCCGCCTCATCGCCACCCGGACCGGCCTCGAACTGTCCACGCCCGTCTTCGCCACCAACATCGCCGGCTACCGCCTCTACGAGGAACGCACCGGCGGCGACCTGTTGCCGGGCGAGGACACGCTTCTCTATGTCGAGGTCGAGGGCGCCGATTTTTACGACACGGCGGACGGCGGCGTCGAGTGCCGGATCATGTTCGGGATTTCCCTCCGGAACGAAGCGGGGGTCGTGGTGTTTTCGGAACCGAATTACGGCGAATACGCTCCCTTCTTCAACGGTCCGATTCGCGACCTCCACACCGCCCTGACCTGGCGGGTGCCGAACAACCTTGTTTCCGGCCGCTACACCGTCCGGGTCGAGGCGGTGGAACAGTCAAGCAAACGGCGGGGCGAAAGCGAACTCGAATTCACCGTCGGCCACCGGTCCACCAACCCGACGCCGCGGCCCGGCGACAGCCTGCCGCCGGCCTACAACAAGGCGATCCAGGACGCCGGACGCGCCTTCCCCGGGGCGCCCCTGCCGTCCTTGCCGCCGAACCTGGACGCCGGCAGTCTTCTGAACCAATTCAATATGGCGCCGAGCGGCGACAGCATGCTCAAGCTGGACCAGCGAAAGTTCGAACTTATGCAGCAGCAATTACGCAATGAACGAGTGGAGAACAGGTAATGCACATCATTCCGGCGGTTGACATCCAGGGGGGCCGCGCGGTCCGCCTGTTCCAGGGGGAGAAGGACAAGGAGACGGTCTATTCGGACAGCCCGGCCGACATGGCGCGGCGCTGGGCCGACGCGGGCGCCACCTACCTGCACGTCGTCGACCTGGACGGCGCCTTCGACGGCGACAGCGGGAACGAACCGCACATCCGGGACATTGTCCGGGCGGTGTCTGTTCCGGTGGAGGTCGGCGGCGGCGTCCGGAGCCTCGACAAGGCGAAACGTCTCGTCGACCTCGGGGTCGACCGGGTTATCATCGGGACCAAGGCCCTTCAGTCCCGGGAGTTCATCGACGAACTGGTCGCCGCCCTCCCGGGCCGCATCAACGTCGGCGTCGACGCCCGGGACGGATTCGTCGCCGTCAAGGGCTGGACCGAGACAAGCGGCGTGGCGGCGGTGGAATTCCTGTCCGCCCTGTCCGGCTCCGGCGTCAGCGGCATTATTTACACAGACATCTCCCGGGACGGCGCCCTCGCCGGCGTAAACGTGGAAGCTATGCGCCAGGCGACGGAAGCGACGGACATCCCGATTATCGCCAGCGGCGGCGTGACGTCGGAAGCCGACATCGCCGCCCTCCGGTCGCTGCCGCTGTTCGGAATAATAGTCGGTAAAGCCCTGTATGAAGAAAAAATGACGCTCCAGGGGGCCATGGCGGCCCTGGCCGGAAGTTGATGGTCGCCGTCCCGCCCGGCGGCACGTTTCGGGAGCGGCCGCGCCAACGAGGCCGGAAAACCGGCCGGCGCCGTCTCGTCAATGGTGTAAAACCCGTGTACACAGGGATTAACGCGTGGATGACACGGTCATATTCACGATTAAATAATTGCGTTGTCGCCGCTTTTGTTTATAATCAACCTTCGCCGTATGAACGGCGGTTCCCGTCTTTGCGTACCATTGACTTGGTCTTTTTATAAAGGTTGACTTATTATGAGAAAGAGCATCGCATTCCCGTTCGCAGCCGTCGTCGCGGCTGCCCTGGTCTTATTCGCCATGCCGGCGGTCTCGGAAGACACGGTCGGGGCGCCGCAGACGCCGGAGCAGGCCCAGGCACAGCAGCAGCAGCAGACCATCAGTCCGGTGGAGGCGTTCACCCTCATGGCGGGAGAAGCGGAAAAAGGCAACACCGCCGCCATGCTCACCCTCGGCACCATGTACGAACGCGGCATCGGCACGCCGCGGAATTTCGTCAAGGCGCGCGAATGGTACCAGAAGGCCGCCGCCGCCGGTCTCGCCGAAGGCTATTATAATGTCGGCGTCTGCTATGAAATCGGCATGGGTACCACGGGCGATCCGGTTATCGCCTTCACGAACTTCGAGAAATCGGCCGAGCTCGGCCTGTCCCAGGGCCTGTACAAGCTGGCCTCCCTCTACTTCGCCGGACTCGGCACCACCAAGAACGAGCCGTGGGGCGTCGAACTTCTCGGCCGCGCCGCCGCCGCCGAACACGCCGGCGCCGCCAACGATCTCGGCGTCATTTCGTTCGAGGGCACCTATGGCCAGCCGAAGGACCTGACAAAGGCGTTCGACTGGTTCACCCGGTCGGCCGAAATGGGCAACGGCGAAGCGATGAAAAACCTCGCCGTCTTCTACCGTGACGGCCTCGGCCGCCCGGCCGATCCGGAACAGGAACTGAAGTGGTACGCCCTGGCCCGCCTGGCCGGCTATCCGGCCGCGCCCCTCAATTCCGCCATCGAACGCGTCCGCGGCGTCCTGACGGAAGAACAGATCGCCAAGGTCGAAGCCGACGCCCAGACCTGGGTCAAGGCGTTCCAGGAACGGCAACAGGCCGCCGCCGGAGGTCCCGGCTCGACCGCTCCGGCGCAGTAGGGCCGAACGGTTTCAACGGTACCGGATTCACGCGTCGAAGCAACCACAGAAAGCCAGTACATAACGCGGGAAGCGCCGCCCAATTCCGGGCGGCGCTTCCTTTTTTTTCGGGTACCGGGACGCCGACGGAAATACCACTCACGCCGTCCCGCCCTTTCCTTCCGAATCAAGCCCGGCCAAGCGCCGCGCCAGCGCCAGCGCCTCACTGTGCGTCCCGACCGTGCCTTCGAGGCGGGCGTCTTCCACAGCGGCGAGGATTTTTCCGATTTCCGGGCCGGGCGGCAGGCCGAGAGCGACCAGATCGCCGCCGCGAAGCAGCGGTTCCGGTTCGGGCGGACGGGCCTTTTCCTCGCGCCAGGCCTGGACGCCGAAAAACCAGTTGGCCAGCATCCGGTGGGACGACTCGCAGTCCAGGCGGTGGAGTTCGAGGTGCATGGGGAAACTGCTGTCCTGAAGCCAGCGGCGGAGTTTGCTTTTCCGCATCTTCCTGAGGGTCGAGAAATGGATGTGGCGGCGGATGAGGTCGTAGACGCCGTCAGTGACCCGGCGGGACCGCCGGAGCCGCGTCAGGACCGCCACCGCCATTTCGGCGCCGAGAAGATCGTGGTTGTTGAAGCGGATGCGGTCGGAGACGGTAAACGTTTGCGGCTTTCCGATGTCGTGAAGGAGGCCGGCCCAGGCCAGGGTTGTTTTTTGCCACGCCTTTAGGGCGTCCCGGCAGTCCCGGACGGCGGCGGCGTAATCGTCCGGGGTGAATTCGCCCCGGTCCATCCCGGCCGGCGCGTCCGGCCGCTCGGGCAAAGCCGGACGGTACTCGCCCCGGACGGCCCGGTCGGCGAGGTCCAGAAGGATGAGCGTGTGTTCCCAGACGTCCCCTTCCGGATGGAAATCGGGCGGCTGTTCGACGCCGGCCATGGCGGCCACCTCCGGGAGGATGACGGCGAGAAGGCCGGACTCGTACAGAAGGGAAAAGGCACGGCGGGACTGGCCGTCCAGGAGTATCTTTTCCGTCTCCTGGGCGATTCGTTCCGGCGACACCGTGGCGGCGAGGGGCGCCAGGTCGGTCACCGCCCGCCAGGTGGCGTCCTCTACCGCGAAGCCGGTGCGGGCGGCAAAGCGGACCGCCCGGAGGAGGCGGAGATTGTCTTCCCGGAAGCGGGCGGGCGGGTCGCCGACGGCCCGGACGAGGCGGCGGCGGATATCCTCGCGGCCGCCGACATAATCGACGACCTCGTCCGTGAACGGGTCGTAAAAGAGGGCGTTCATGGTAAAGTCGCGGCGTTCGGCATCCTCCCGCGGCGTCGAGAAGACCACCCCTTCCGGCCGGCGGCCGTCGATGTAGGCGAGGTCCGACCGGAACGTCGCCACCTCGTACTGGACGTCCCCGGACACGACTATCATGACGCCGAACGCCTTGCCGACCGGGACGGTCCGGGGAAACAGCGCCTCGACCTGTTCCGGCGTGGCGGCGGTGGCGATGTCGTAGTCCTTTGCCGGGCGGCCGAGGAGGGCGTCCCGGACGCAGCCGCCGCAGAGGTAGGCGGTGTGTCCGTGGGAGCGGAGCGTCTGGAGAACGGCCAGGCAGTCGGGGGGCGGCGTCAGGAGCGGCGTTGGCATAGTGAGTGTATTCCCGGTGGTTTTTGTAAAAAGACGGTATTGTCCAGCCCATTGTACCGATATATACCTTTGCTGTCATTGCTCCAGTTTTTTCGACCGGCGCCGCCGCCACCGGCTCCGGGCACCGTATAAAACCGCTTCGGGGCAAACTTTACCAACCGGATGGGTTCCCGCTTGCGCGGACGGGAACGCGACCGTATAATCGACGGGATTCATCGCAGCGCACGGATTTAACCGGCCGTGCGCGGTGCCGGTCCGGCGGCGCACTCACTTCGGAAACGGCGTCTAAAAGCGGCGTTCGGAAGCGGTGAGGGAAGACATTTCGAAGCTTGTCACAAGCTTTTTTTCAGGGGCCCCAATTTTTCGGAGGATCATCATCATGGCAACAGTGAAAATCGGCATCAATGGCTTTGGCCGCATCGGCCGCCTCGTTTTTCGCGCCGCCCAGAACATCGACGGCGTTGAAGTCGTCGGCGTGAACGACCTGTTCGACGCCGACTACCTCGCCTACATGCTCAAGTACGACACCATCCACGGCGCGTTCAAGGGCGATATCAAGGTCGACGGCTCGAACCTCGTCGTCAACGGGAAAAAGGTCCGCGTCACCGGCGAAAAAGACCCGTCCACCCTCAAGTGGGGCGACATCGGCGCCGACATCGTCGTCGAATCCACCGGCATCTTCCTCACCAAGGAAAAGGCCGAAGCCCACCTCAAGGCCGGCGCCAAGAAGGTCATCATGTCCGCCCCGTCGAAGGACGACACCCCGATGTTCGTCCTCGGCGTCAACCACACGAAGATCACCAAGGACACGACCATCCTGTCGAACGCCTCCTGCACCACCAACTGCCTGGCGCCGATCACGAAGGTCATCCACGAGAACTTCGGCATGCTCGAAGGCCTCATGACCACCGTCCACTCCGCCACCGCCACCCAGAAGACCGTCGACGGCCCGTCCGCCAAGGACTGGCGCGGCGGCCGCGCGGCCAGCTACAACATCA
>JAJQFC010000140.1 GCA_021201355.1 Planctomycetaceae bacterium
CTTGGGAAATCTTCCAGGACGACATCCTGTCCTTCCGCCGCAAAATCGAGGAAGCGAAAAACAGCTTCAACGCCTTTATCGGATCGTCCAGTATTTTCGCAAAGGACCGCGTCTTTCTCATCGGCGCCCGCAAGTGGAATTCGTTCACCCCCACCCTGCCCCTTGGCGATCGGGACGACCGGTCCGTCGGCGGCGGCTATTTTCTTTCGGCGAACGGCGTCGGCACGGTCATCGATCCCGGGTTCGATTTCCTCGAAAACTTCAACGCCATGGGCGGCCGCCTGGCGGATATCCAGAATATCGTCATCACCCACGCCCATAACGACCACACCGCCGACCTGGAATCCATATTGACCCTGTTCTACCAGCGGCGGAAACAGGCGCAGTTGTCCCCGAGCGCCAGCGCCAGGCTGAACCCGTCCCGGCCGCGCCCGGCCGTCAACCTTTATATGAACCTCGGTGCGTTCCAAAAGTTCTCGCCGATGCTGAACCTCCGCGCCTCCGACCACCTCGGCGAAGTCCGGGTCATCGCTCCCGGTGAGGAATACCTGATTCCCGGCTCCGGCATAACGATGCGCATCCTCCCGGCCAACCACGACGAAATTTTCTCCCGGACCTACGCCGTCGGCCTCCATTTCACCCTGCCGACCACCCCGGCCCGCCCCCTCGTTTTCACCGGCGACACCGGCCTGTTACCGGCCGGTGCCGCACGGCCCCCGGCCCCGGTCGGCGCACGGGAAATCGGCCTCCAGTACGGCTTCCAGCCGGGCGAAATCTACTACTTCATTCCGCACCTCGGTTCCATCGTCGACAACGAACTGAAGTCCCCAGACAACCAGGAACGCCTGGGCGAAAGCTTCTACCCGAACCACCTCGGCGTCCAGGGTCTTATCCGCCTCATCACCCAGCTTCGCCCCCGCTACGTGTTCGTCTCCGAGTTCGGCGAAGAACTGAAAGGTTTCATCGTTCTCCTCATGGAACTTATCAACCGCTGCGTCCGCGAACTCGGCGACCTGAACAACGTCCCGGCCGAACTGATGCCCGTCATTATGCCGATGGACCTCTATTTCTTCTGCGACCTCGGCCGCGAAATGATCTACTGCGCCGGGTCGGAATCGTTCGAACCGCTGTCCGAGACGACGTACCGCCACCTGGACAAAAACAACATGTCCCAATTCTATTACGAGCACCGGAGCGGCGCGCCGGTCTCCTGCGATCCGTACTTCGCCATGAAAAAACTTGAATACGCCTGCCGCACCAACTCCGGCCCCTTCGCCGACCGGAACCAGCGGACCAGAAGGCTGTAACTCGACGCTGTTTCGTAATCGGTCTCGCCGCCGGACGCCGCCCGGCGGGCGAACCGACGGAATGGCGGAAAAGCGGCGACACATCAGGGTAACGAGGGAAGAGTATCCCGGCCGAACATCCGCCCTTCGGTCCGGCAGGAAGAAAAGGCAGTCCGTTATGCCCCCGGCCACGGCCTACATCATGAACGCCGCCATTGCCGCCCTCCTTGGCGCCGGCACCAACGAACTGGCCATCATCACGATAGTCCGGTACATTCTGCCCCGGAAAAAGGGCGAAATCGCCCGCCGCATCCAGCACCTCGTCTCGACGGATCTCCTCTCTCCGGAAAAGATGCAGGCGAAGATTGACGATCCCGCCGTCGGCACCGTCATGGAAAAAAACATCGACGACGCCCTCCGGGACTTCCTCGCCCGCGATCTCCCGTGCCCCGACGCCATCCTGGAAAACCACCAGTCCGAGGCCGACGACCTCGTCGCCCGCTTGCGGGAAACGGCCCTCGACGAGTTCTCCGCCCGAATCTCGGACGACGCTTTCGCCGCCGACGTCCTCCACCCCTTCCTCGCCGCCCGCTGGCGGACGCTCCGGGACCGGACGCCCGCGTCCCTCTTCCGCACGCCCGCCGCCCTGCCGCCGGCCCTGGCCGAATGGGTCGAATCCCTGGAAGACTCTGAACCGCTCCGGAGCGCCCTCGCCCGCGCCTTGGACCGCCGCCTCGAGGCGTGGCTCCGGGAAGCGGAGAGCGCCCGCGACCTCCTCACCCCCGGCCTCGCCGCCGCCGCCGAGGAGATAGTCGTCTCCCAGGCCCCGGCGATAATCGGGGAACTGACAAACATCCTCCGGAGCCCGTCCGTCCAGGCGACGATAGCGGACGGCATCATGCACGCCGTTCAAACGGAACTGCGGGGCCAGGGCGTTTTCGGCAATCTGAAAGGAGCCTTCGTCAACGTCATCGGCATCAAGCGGGACATCGACGGCGTCTGCCGCCGCCTCCCGGACAGTATCGAGGAGTCCTTTAACCACCCGGCCCGCCGCCACGCCTTTGTCTACGCCCTCCGGGCCGCCGTCGCCAAGGGCCTGGCCCGGGAGCTGGACGACGACGTCCGCCACCCGGAAAAACGCGCGCGCCTTGTCGCGGTGGCGATGGACGCCTTGTGGCGCCGCCCGGTCTTCGAAAGCCTCGCCGCCAAACTGGCGGGAATTGCCGACAGCGTCCTCCACCGGACGATCGGCGAATCCCTCGACCGCGCCGGCATCGACCCGGACGACGACGCGGTGGTGGCGGAACTCACCGCCCGCCTGCGCCGCGTCCTCGCCTCCCGGTCGACCCGGGATCTTCTCGCCTCCCAGTTCGACCAGGCGGCAGCGGCCTGGCGCCGCCAGCCCCTCGGCCGCCTCGACCGGTTCGTGGACGACGAATCCCGCCGCCGCCTCGCCTACACTATAGCCCGTGAAGGCCGCGCCATGCTCCGGGAACGTCTTTCCGATTTCGCGGAGGAGGCCGGCATGTGGGACATCATCACGACGTCGATTGAAAACTACGACGACAAGCAGATCGCCGACCTGGTCCAGACCCTGGCCCGTTCGGAGCTCCGCTGGGTCACAGTCCTCGGCGGCGTCATCGGCGCCGTCGTCGGCATACTCCAGACCGTTTTGCAGGGCTGGTCAGTCCTGTGAGTTTGTAAAGTAATTCTGTGGCGGAAATACTCCTTCTCTCCGAGGAGGTGGCAAGCCTATCGCTACCATACCGGCCTTGATTCATTATGGCGCGGTTTCACTCATCCCTAACGGGAAAAAATACCCCTCAAATAATACGACCGCCATTTTATCCCGTTTCCACTCCGAACAAGTAAATCCGTATTCAACCAAAATTGACTCAAGTTCTATCCTCAATAGCCCGTTAACTTTAAATAGCGATAAAATTATAGATATAATTCTCCTGAAATTAGTTGCATATTATTTCAGAACTCTATACAATCCAGCTTTTATTACTTTAACGATGCCGAATTGTCGAACAATGGCCTCTCGGGCGGGAAAACGGCGTGGTCCGGCCACGCGTTTCCGTTATACCCGGCCGGTTTTTCCAGCATGGCGCCACCGGAGCCGGTCACGGCCGCGTCCGGTGTGTGCGGCGGCACATTTTTCGTATCGTTCCTGCCACCTTTCGGGGGTCGCAACGCGCACCGGGGCGCGTATGGCCGGAACGGTTTGTACGGCGTCCAGGCTCGGCCTGGAACGTTTCAACTGGCATGTAGGAGTGACACATGGATTGGAAACAGATCTATAAGGAACGCCTGACCACGGCCGCCGAAGCGGTCAAATTGATCAAGTCCGGTGATCGCGTGTCTGTCGGACATGCGGTGGGTGAACCGACCCACTTGATCGACGCGATGGTCGCGAACCGGGAAAACTACCGGAATGTGGAAATCAACCACATGGTCCCGATGGGCAAGTCCGAATACGCCCAGCCCGGCATGGAACCGTATTTCATCCATAATTCGCTGTTCGTCGGCGGCACCACCCGGGGCACCATCAAGGCCGGCCACGGCGATTTCGTCCCGACCTACTTCTCGCAGATCCCGAACGTGTTCGAGCGCACCATGCCCCTCGATGTCGCCCTCATCCACGTCTCCCCGCCGGACGAACACGGCTACTGCTCCCTCGGCGTGTCCGTCGACTACTCGTACAAGGCCTCGAACGTCGCCAAGACCGTCATCGCCCAGGTAAACAAGGAAATGCCCCGCACCCTCGGCGACTGCTTCGTCCACGTCTCGAAAATGACCGCCATCGTCGAACACGACGCCCCGATTATCGAACTTCAGCCGCCGAAGATCAGCGATGTCGAAAAGGCCATCGGCGAAAACTGCGCCAAACTGATTAACGACGGCGACTGCCTCCAGCTCGGCATCGGCGCCATCCCGGACGCCGTCCTCCTCTTCCTGAAGAACAAGAAGGACCTCGGCATCCACTCGGAAATGTTCTCGGACGGCGTGGTCGAACTGGTCGAATCCGGCGTCATCAACCACAAGAAGAAAAACTTCATGCCCGGGAAAGCCATCGCCAACTTCCTCATGGGCACCCGCCGCCTCTACGACTACGTCAACAACAACCCGGCCGTCTACATGGGCCCGGCGACGTGGGTCAACAACCCCTTCATCGCCGGCCAGAACGACAACCTCGTTTCGGTGAATTCCTGCGTCCAGGTCGACTTCCTCGGCCAGGTCTGCTCCGAATCGGTCGGCACCACGCAAATCAGCGCCGTCGGCGGCCAGGTCGACTTTGTCCGGGCGGCCGCGCTGTCCCGCGGCGGCCGGTCGATTATCGCCTTCCCGTCCACCGCCAGCGGCGGCAAGATTTCGAAGATCGTCCCGTTCCTCGACCAGGGCGCCGCCGTCACGACGAACCGCTACGACGTCGAATACATCATCACCGAATACGGCATCGCCAACCTGAAGTACCGCTCGGTCCGCGACCGCGCCCGGATGCTCATCGACATCGCCCACCCGGACTTCCGGGACGAACTGAAGGAGGCGTTCGAGAAGCGCTTCAACGCCAAGTACACGGGCGGCGTCTCGGTCCACATGGGCGCCTGGCCGCAGTTGCCGCTTATCTAAACCGGCACCGACAGGCGGGACGGCCGGCTCCGGCCCGGACGCCTGTTTGTTCTGGTGAACCGCATCCGCCGCCCGTCGGCCCCTTCCCGCTCCGATCGAAGGGAATTGGCGGGCGGGCGGAGTGCGTGGCGCCGCCCGACGCGGCGTCGCGGTCGACTCTTTTATCGAGTTCTGTCTCGAACAGTGAAATACGCGGCACAAAAATACATCCGTCTCGTCATTTAAATTATGTGGAAGTATTGCCCCAAGACTTTGGAGAACACTAATGGATTTTGAACTGAGCAACGAACACACGATGGCCCGGCAGCTCTTCCGCTCGTTCGCGGAAACGGAAGTCAAGCCGCTCGCCCAGGACCTGGACGAAGAAGAGCGTTTTCCCTACGAAACTGTCGAAAAGATGGCGAAGTACGGCTTCCTCGGCATCCCGTTCCCGAAGGAATACGGCGGCCAGGGCTGCGACACCCTCACCTACGCCATGTGCGTGGAAGAACTGTCCCGCGTCTGCGCCACCACCGGCGTCGTCGTCTCGGCCCACACCTCCCTCGGCTGCGAACCGATTCGGAAACACGGCACCGAGGAACAGATCAAGAAATACCTCGTCCCCATGGCCAAGGGCGAAAAGCTCGGCGCCTTCGGCCTCACCGAACCGGGCGCCGGCACCGACGCCTCCAGCCAGCAGACGAAGGCCGTCCTCCAAGGGGACAAATACATTCTGAACGGCACCAAAATCTTCATCACCAACGGCGGCGTCGCCGACACCTACATCGTCTTCGCCATGACCGACAAGTCAAAGGGGAACAAGGGCATTTCCACCTTCATCGTCGAAAAGGACTTCCCCGGCTTCTCCATCGGCAAGAAGGAACTGAAGATGGGCATCCGCGGCTCGGCGACGACGGAACTCGTCTTCGAAAACTGCGAAGTGCCGAAGGAAAACCTCCTCGGGCAGGAAGGGAAGGGCTTCGGCATCGCCATG
>JAJQFC010000009.1 GCA_021201355.1 Planctomycetaceae bacterium
GATCTCCCGGAAGCGGTGGCCCGGAGTATCGGCGCTGACGACGTCGCCATGATCCAGGAGTGCATCGTCGGCCGCGAACTCACCGCCGCCTGGCTC
Organism: Planctomycetaceae bacterium; assembly: GCA_021201355.1. GTDB lineage: Bacteria > Planctomycetota > SZUA-567 > SZUA-567 > SZUA-567 > JAJBSZ01. The sequence continues at coordinate 97 of JAJQFC010000009.1, forward strand.
GACGGCCGGGTGTTGCCGTTTGTCGAGATGGAGGCGGCCGGCGGGTTTTACGACTACAACGCCAAATACCTGGCCGACGACACCCGCTACGTCTGCCCGGCCGACCTGCCGGATGATCTGGCGGAATCGATACGGGAGCAGGTCATGCGGGCGGCCGAGCTGATCGAGGCCCGCGACGTGACGCGGATTGATTTCATGCTGACGGCGGACGGCCCGGTGTTTCTCGAGGCCAACGCCATCCCCGGCTGTACCGGACACAGCCTTTTGCCCATGGCCGCCCGGGCGGCCGGTATTTCAATAGAGGAACTCGCGGTTATGCTGACGACAATGGCGATGGAGCGGGGCGGGGAATGACCAGGGAGGTCAAGCCCCTTTCCAAAACGGTTCAGAAGGCGGTCCGCCGCCACACCACGACACGGCGCCTCGTCCGGCCGCTGGCGGGGACGTTGTTTCACCTGTTCATGTTCGTCGCCGTCATCGGCGGTTTTCTCGCGGGCGCCGTTTTTCTGTGGCAAAAAGCTCTGGCGGACAACCGCTTCCGCATGGACAGCGACACCATCGCCCTAGGCGGATCGGTGAAGGAATGCCCGGAATCGGCCGAGGAAATCCGCCGCATCGGCTTTGCCTTCAACGGCCGGAACCTCCTTGATCCGCTCCTCGTCGCCGATCTGAAGAACGCCTACAGCCGATCCGTGTGGGTCAGGAAGGTGTCCCGCATCCGCCGCCGCTACCCTAACCGTATCGATCTGGAACTCCAGCTTCGCATGCCGGTCGCTCAGGTGCGGAGCGGACAGCGGTATTACCTGGTCGACATGGAAGGCGTCCTCCTCCCGGTCGCCGGGCAGCGGGAACCGTTTGCGAAACTTCCGGAAATCGTCGGCGTCACGGCCAAAACGATCGGGCCGGAGCCGCGGCCCGGCGAGGCCTGGCCCGACCCCGGCGTCCGTGGCGGCCTCGGGATTCTCCAGGCGTTTTGGGCGTCGCCCCTTTCCGGCGTACTTCCGGTGTCCCGCGTTCTCGTGACGACCGGGGTCTTCCAGGGCGCGGACGGCGTGTCGCGGGAAATCCGCCGCCGCTTCGAGGTGGTGACGGAAAGCGGCGCCGTCATTCGCTGGGGCACGTTCAACCTCGGGGATCTTCCCGGCGAACTGACCAGTGCCGAAAAAATGTGGCACCTCCAGGGATTGTTGTCCCGGGAAGAGGCGCTCAGGCCCGGCGTCTGCTTCGACGTCCGGACCAGGCTGCCCGGGTTTTCGCTGGTCGAGTGAGGGTGGAACCGGACGGCGTCCGGGGCGGTAACGATACGTCGCTGTTTCAAAACCGGTCTCGCCGCCGTATACTCGGACTGAGCCACCAGCCGAGAATCAGCCCGAAGGAGATTCACCATGCCAACAGACCCAAGACCATCTGTGAGCGGCCGCCGCAATGTCGGCGCCGCCGATCCGGAACCGACAGTCGAACGCGGGCCGGATGTACCCAAGCCGTCGGTATCGACCCGCATTCTTGAACGGTCCCTTGCCGACCTGCGCGGAAAAAAAGCCTTCATCTGCGACATGGACGGCGTCATCTACCACGGGAACCGCCTTCTTGAAGGGGTCAGGGAGTTTGTCGAATGGCTCCAGCGTGAAGAAAAGAATTTTATTTTCCTGACGAACTCCAGTGAACGCAGTCCCCGGGAACTCCGGCAAAAGCTCCTTCGCCTCGGCCTCGATGTCGAGGAAAGCCATTTCTACACCAGCGCCCTGGCGACGGCGGATTTTCTTTCGAAACAGATGCCCGGGGCCGGGGTCTATCCGATTGGCGAATCCGGCCTCCTGAACGCCCTTTACGACGCCGGATTGACCCTGAACGACGTCGACCCGGATTACGTGGTGATGGGGGAATCGGAATCGTTCGGCTATGAAAAAATCGAACGCGCCGTCCACTTCATCCTGACCAAGGGCGCCAAACTGGTGGCGACGAACCCGGACCTCACCGGACCGGCCGAACACGGCCTGGTCCCGGCCTGCGGTTCCCTGGTGGCGCCGATTGAAATGGCGTCGGGGAAGAAGGCGTATTTCGTCGGCAAGCCGAACCCCCTCATGATGCGCCACGCCATGGGCCGGCTCCAGTCGCGGCGGGAGGAGACGGTCATCGTCGGCGACCGGATGGATACAGACATCGTCGCCGGCGTCGAATCGGGAATTGAAACGGTCCTGGTCCTTTCCGGCGTCACGAAGCGTGAAGACCTCGGAAAATTCGCCTACTGGCCCGGGTACGTCCTGCCGGGCGTCGGGGTTATTCCCGAGTAGGCGACGTTTCGGCATGATGGAAAAGGTGGTTCCAGAGTTAAAAAAATCCCCGCCGGCACGCTTCCGGCGGGGATTTTTCAATTTATCAGTATGGGCGAACCGCGCCGAATCCGTCAGAACGGGAACAGCCACGGCAGGACAAACACCATCACCACGCCCATGAGGATCTGGAGCGGCAGGCCAATCCGCATATAGTCCATGAAGGTGTAGCGGCCGGCCGACATGACGAGGGCGTTACTCGGGGTCGAGAACGGGCTGGCGAAACACATGGACGACGCCGTCGCCACCGCGAACAGGAACGGAAGCGGGTTGTATCCGAGATCGACCGCTATCCGCATCGCCACCGGCGCCACCAGGAGCGCCACCGGCGTCGTACTGATAAGGATGTTCATAAAGGACGCCACGCCGTACACCACCGCCAGCGCCACCATCGGCCCGTGATCGCGGCCGATCTCCATCATGACGCCCGACACGATGTCGAGGACGCCGGTCTTTTCCATCGCCGTCGCCATCGGAAGAAGGGACGCTATCATGACGAGGGTCTCCCAGTTGATGGCCTGGTAGACCTCGTCCATGTTCCGGAAGCAGCCGCCGAGGGTGAGGACCGTCGCCGCCAGGAGAACGGCGAGGACGGTCGGGACGACGTTTATCGCCAGGACGCCGATCATGAGGACGAGGACGATGGCGACGAGCGGCATCTTCTCCCGCAGGCGTCCGGCGCCGGCATGTTCGCGCGGCCGTCCGACGACGACCCAGTCCTCGGAAAATTCGTCCAGTTTGCCGATGTCCGACCAGGCGCCCTGGACGAGGAGGGCGTCGCCGGCCTCCATCGTCTGGTCCTTGATGTTCTGCCAGACATACTTTTCGCCCCGGTGAATACTGAGGACGGTGAGGCCGAATTGGTCGCGGAGGCCGGATTCCGAAACCTTCCGCTTGACCAGCCGGGACGACGACATGAGGACGAGTTCGCAGATGCCGATGGAGACGAACCGGTCGGCGTCCTGGAAGTCGGTCTTTTCTTCCGGGCCGAGAAGAACGAGGCGGCAGCGTTCAGCCATGGCCTCGACCTGTTCCTTGGAACCTTTGATTCGGAGAACGTCCCCTTCCCGGATCACGGTGCCGGGGCCCGGGGATATCTGTTCCTCCCGGACATGCTTCAGGCCGAAATAGCCCTGACGCTGATCGAGGCGGTCGATTTCCTGGATATAGACGCCGTCGCGTTCCGGGACGCGGAGATCGGCCAGGCGTTCGCCGACGATGGGGGAGTCGCCCGGCACGGTGAGGCGGAACATGTTGGCGGTGAAATCGTAGCGGTCGGCCAGGGCTTTCAGGGTCGGGCCTTTCCGGGCCGACGCCTTTTCATTCTTCCGCCGCGACAGGAAATACCCCGTCACCGGGGTAATGACCAGCATGCCGTAGGCGAAACAGACGAGACCGATGGGGAGGAACGAAAACAGTTTCAGACTCGGGTAGCCGGCCTTGACGTAGATCTCGTTCACCACCATGTTCGGTGAATTGCCGATAAGGGTGAACATGCCGCCGATACTCGACATGAAGGCGAGGGGCATGAGGAAGCGGCTCGGGCTTTCGTCCAGGGTCATGGCCATGCCGACGACGATCGGCATCATGATGGCGACGGTGCCGGTGTTCGAGACCATGGATCCGATGAGGGCGGCGAGGAGCATTATGAGGGCGTAGACGACGTGGGTGTTCTTCCCGGCGACGGACAGGATCCGGTTCGACACGACGTTGGCGAGGCCGGTCCGGACAATGGACCGGGATATGACGAACATGCCGGCGGTGGTGAAAATAATCGCGTTCGCGAAACCGCTGAACCCTTCCTGGGGCGTGATGATACCGGCCAGGGTGAGGGCGAGCATGGAGCAGAGGGCCACCAGATCGCTTCGGAGTTTGCCGACGATGAACATGGCGACGGCGGCGGCGAGGACGGCGAGGGTGTAGGCCATGTGGAGGGATTCGGGGATCAGGTTTGTCATTCAGGTTCCATGTGCGTTCGAGAGGTTGTGATTGGCCGCCGGCTGTTTTATCCGGCGGATGATATCTGGGGTCAAAAACGGGTTATAGCGTTTTCAATTGAATGTGAACCTTTCTTTGCGCTCTCGGGAAATCCGGCACTAACCGTAAAACGCGGTAAGAAACCAATTATCATTTAAAAAGCGCTGGTGGGAAGTACGGTTGCGTCACCAGCGGGGCGCCGTCCGGGTGTCCGGGCTCCGTGGCGACCCGCCCGCGCCCGGCCGGGCCATGCCGCCCGGTTGCCCGGGTTGTCCAGGCTGGCCCGGCATCGACGCGGCCGGCGCCTGGCCCTGGCCGAGGCCGGTACGGAGCGGCACTTCGTGGCCGTCCTCGCGGAGCTGGGCCTCGAGCTCGTCGAGGCGGCTCGAATTTTTGAGGGCGGTGTCCATGTCGATTTTCCCTTCCTTGACGAGGCGGGCGAGGGACTGGTTCATGGTGGTCATGCCGAGTTGCGATCCGGTTTGGATGGTTGAATAAATCTGGTGAATCTTGTCGCCACGGATATTGGCGCGGACGCCGGCGGAGGCGAGGAGGATTTCCTGGGCGACGCAGCGCCCGGCTCCGTCCCGGGTTTTCAGGAGCTGCTGGCAGATGACGGCCTCGAGGACGAACCCGAGCTGGGTGCGGACCTGGGACTGCTGGTCCGGCGGGAAGATGTCGATAATGCGGTTAATCGTCTGAATCGAGTCCGACGTGTGCAGGGTGGCGAAGGTGAGGTGGCCCGTTTCCGACAGTTCCAGCCCGACCTGGACCGTTTCCTGGTCGCGCATTTCGCCGATGAGCACGACATCGGGGTCTTGCCGAAGGACGTGCTTGAGGGCCGAGGCGAAGGTCGGGGTGTCGGCGCCGATCTCCCGTTGGGTGACCATGCACTTTTTGTCCCGGTGGACGAATTCGATAGGGTCTTCAATGGTGACGATGTGGCTTTCCCGGCTCCGGTTGACATAGTCTATCATGGCGGCGAGGGTGGTGGACTTACCGGACCCGGTGGCGCCGGTGACGAGGATGAGGCCTTTCGGGATATTACAGATCCGTTCGAAGACCGGCACCGGGAGGTTCAGGTCGTTGAAGGATTTTATCTCCGTCGGGATCGAGCGGATGGTGGCGCGGATACGGTTCCGCTGGTAGCAGACGTTGACGCGGTAGCGGGAGACCTCGGGGATTTCGTAAGAACAGTCGAGGTCGCGGTCGCGTTCAAGGCGGCGGATTTGTTCTTCAGTAAGCATCGAGTAGATGATGCGGGTGGCATTGGCGGTATCGAGGACCGGCATGGACAGGGCCTTCAGATCGCCGTGGAGACGGATGCGCGGGACCGCGTCGGCGGACAGGTGGAGGTCGGACCCGTTTTGTTTCGACATGAAGGTGAGAAGCTGCTGTATGGTGAAATTGGCTGCCGACATGGCGCCCCCTCTCCTGAAAGCCGTCCTGTGGGTTTTGCCTTAGTATAGCGGAAC
>JAJQFC010000295.1 GCA_021201355.1 Planctomycetaceae bacterium
GTGTTGGGAGGCGCTGGCCCGGCTGGACGTCATCGACGGCATGGGCGGATCAGGCATCCGGGAGACCTACCGCGTCCTCTGCACGCCGGTTGTTACGGCACTCCGCTCTCTCGGCATCGACGCCTTCCATGCCGGCGTTTGTGACATCTCCTGCACCGACGGTCCGGACCGTCTGGTCTACAAACTGGCCGGAACCGCCCAACTGCGACGCCGGACCATGGCCCTGGTGCACGGATCGCTTCTTGTCACGGCCGACGTAGCGGAACTCGGCCGATACCTCAAGCAACCGAGTGAAGAACCGGATTACCGGGCCGGACGCGGCCATGACGACTTCTGCCGAACCGTTGCCGAGATGATCGGCGCCGGCACGGACAAGGACGGTTACCAAAACAGGAACGGTTACGGCCACAGGAACGGCACTGCCAACGGTCGTGAAAGCGGCGATGAAAACGGCGGCGAAAGCGATAACGGTCACGGATTCATGGACAACGCCGTCCTCTCCCGAATGGTGACCGCGATAGATGCGACGGCCCGCACCCTCGGATTCGAAACGGTATCGCCGCCGTCTTCCCTCACCCAGGCGGCAACAAAACTTGCAGAAGGCAAATACCGTAACGACGAGTGGAACTGGCGGCGCATTCGTCCGAAAGAGGCGCGTGACCGCCCGTGAGGTTTCGCCGCCGCCGGCACGGTACCAGCCACTCTTGGGGGAACAGCCGAAGGAGAACAGGATGAAGGATTTTCGCAAGGTACTGTCGGCCCTCCGCGTCGATGGCAAGAAAAAGGTGCGCCTCGGAAAATTCGCCACCGATTCGAGAGACGGAATAGACGGGAAAAAGGCCGCCCGCGCCGCTCTCGACGACAACACCCGGGCCTTGGCCGAACTGCAGCGGAAGTTGTACGCCGAGGCGAAAACGGCGGTTCTCGTGGTGTTCCAGGCCCTGGACACCGGCGGCAAGGACAGGGTAATCCGCAATGTGTTCGGCCCGATTAACCCGCAGGGCGTCCGGGTTACCTCGTTCAAGCGGCCGACGGCTGTCGAGCTGGCCCACGACTACCTGTGGCGCATCCATATGGCGACCCCGGCCAAAGGAATGATCGGCGTGTTCAACCGTTCCCATTACGAGGACGTGCTGGTCCACCGCGTCCACAAGCTCGTCCCGGCCAAGGTGCTTGAGGAGCGGTACCGGCAGTTGAACGCGTTCGAGCGGCACCTGGCGGAAAACAACACGGTCATCGTCAAATTCTTCCTCCATATCAGCCGCAACGAACAAAAGGCCCGCCTCCAGTCGCGCCTGGACGATCCGGACAAACGCTGGAAGTTCGAGATGGGCGACCTGACCGAGCGGAAATTCTGGGACCAATACCAGGAGGCCTACCAGGCCATCCTGGACAAATGTTCGACCGGCGCGGCGCCGTGGTACGTCATTCCGTCGGACCGGAAATGGTACCGTGATTGGGCGGTGTCGACCATACTCCGGGCCGTCCTCGAAAAAATCAATCCGAAATACCCCAGTGAAATTGAAGGACTGGACGACGTGGTCATCGATTGAAGGCAACCCTGCCGGTCGCCCATTTTCCGCTTGGCAAGGGATAACGCCAGGGCGGCGGCGTCACGAAATGTCCCTGGATAGCATGACGGTGCGTCCACCTGAACGGGGACGCACCGTTTCTTTTTTTCGCAGCCGCGGCGTACTAAAAATTCCGCCCAAGCTCAAACGTGAACATGTCGTCGTGCCAGTCGCGAACGAAGCGGCGCTGGTAGTCGGCCGCCACCTCCCAGCCGCCGACGGTGCGGGCGGTAAAGCCGGCGCCCACCTGGTAGAACTTGTCGTAGGCGGTGTTGAAAGCCATTTCGTGATGATACTTGCCATCGTTCCCGATAATTATCGAGGAGGAATTAAATGTCCGGACGCCGATGGCGGACTCGTCGAATTCCTTCATATACCCGGCCTTGACGTGCGGGGTAAAGACGCCCCACGGATGGAGGAAATCCTTCCTGACCGTCACCGTCAACGGCATGGTGAAGGATTTCGAGGTCACTTCGGGAACGATCACCGACGTGTCTCCCTGAGAATAGGTATATCCGCGGCCGTGGAGTTCCTTGTATTCGACGCCAAGTTCCGGAAGGACGCGAAAGCCGTTCCCGACGAGAAGCGGCAGGCCGATGCGGGCGGACCCGCCGTACAGTTCGGAACGGTGATCGTCTTCCCGCCAGGTCTCGGCGATGTCCTGACGATAGACCTGACCGGCCCCTTTGTGGTCGAACCGGCCGTAAAATCCTGTGAGTGAAATCGGATACTTTCCGAGAAAAGTGCCGTCGTAGTGCGCTTTCAGGATAAAACCGTTTATGTCGTTTTCCCTGAAATCGCCGACAACGCGGGACTTGACCGTGGTATCGACAACGTCGACGGAAGCGCCGATGACGGAGTCGACGGACCAGTCCTTTTTTATGCCGAGGGAATAGACGGCCCCGCTCTGCCGGTACGGGTTATGGGCGTTGTCGTATTCTGTCTGGCTTTCCCGGACAACCTTGCCGTCGCCCCACACGTATATCCCCTTGGCCGGCAATTCCGGATACGGCGCCGCGGCGTAAAACGGCACCGCTCTGCCCCGCCGGGAGACGGCGGAAAGGGGCATGAATTCCTCCTCGCATTCCGTCGTGACCGGCATCGCCGCCATGGCTTCACCGGCTGAATGGGCGGCGGGAGTGAGACGGGCCTGTTTCAGCGAGTGGAACAGCCGGTCGCCGCCGGCCGGGCGAACCGGCGGCGGAGCCGGGCGCTCCGGCGGATCATACAGTTTGGTCTTGACCGGTTTGAACCGGCTGTTTTCCGGCGTTACTTTCATGGGCGGATTGGCCGGCACGAGGGACAGTTCGTCAACCGGTGCGAGGGTCTGCCTGACGGCACGGTCTGGACCAGGCGAGCGGAATCCCGGCGTTTCCGGCCTGAAGCGGCCATGATCCGCGTTGACGGGAGCGGCGTCCGAGACACTAGCCGGTTTCCACTCGGCAAAGTCCCGACCCGGCCCGGCGTCACGGCAGGATAGTTCGGCCTGGAGCCGGGACCATTCCGCAAAGAGTTCCAGACGCTCCACCGGATTCAGTTCCTGTCTCCGTTCTTTTCCCCGTGGAGTGATGCGTATTTCCGGAAGATACTCACGGGCGTCCGGACAGAAAGTCAACCACACCGCCAGCGCCAACGAAATATAAGGAAGATACTTTGTCAGCATCGACAGCCGCTTTCGGGAAAATGTATCGCTTGTCCTATAGAATATTAAATAACTGTACGTGAATTACTAATTCTCTCTTCCTGTCTTTCAGGAAAAACCGCTGGCCATCAGGATTTTCCTGTAGGTCCTGCTGAAAACGGATACCTTCTGCCCCCCGAACGGCATCCGACAAGGGGCAATCATCCTATGCAACTCACAATTGACTTAATTATAATAAGTTATAACATTCACAAAAAGACCCCGTACCAGCCGAAAAACCCCTCATCCTCTCCACTTTGTACTAATGGCAATTCCAACCGTATACACTTTCACTGCAAATCAAATAATTAGGGGAAAACTGGACCATCAGCCTGGCAGGCCTTGGTGGGGGTCGCTTGTCTTCCAATGAAACATACTCTTATTTCAGATCAATTAAAAACCTTTTTATCTACAACATCGTATATCACCTGCCTGTTTTCGCGATATGTGAACCGCCTATTGTCACCGTTGCCAGAGCGCGGAGGCCACGAAAACCACGATATTTAACGTTGTATTTTGACATTTCAGTACAGTTCTATGTATAAAAAAAACGTTATTGCCGTCGCTCATATTTTTTACGCGGCATACACTTGCTTTTTATACAGTGTTAACGTATATTTACTACATGACTCAACGCCTTTTAGCCATCTCGATTAAACGCCTCTTGGCTATAATCATCGTCATCCTAACGCTGTCGTCGGCCCGGGCCATAGAATGGTCCGGCGAGTGCGTCCGCGTCGCTGACGGCGACACGATCACCGTGATGTACCACGAGTTACCTTTGAAAATCAGACTTTACGGCATAGACGCGCCAGAGCGGGGACAGGATTTCAGCCGCCGGTCGAAACAGTGTGTCGAGGAAATGGTTCTCCACAAAACTGTGCGAGTAGAGTTTATGGGGTTCGATAACTATAACCGGGTCATCGGTCTCGTCTCCATCGGCGACCTGATCGTCAATCAAACCATGGTGGAACGCGGAATGGCCTGGGTTTTTAAAAAATATTGCAATGACCCGTACCTGACCCGTTGGATTGCCCTGGAGGAAAACGCCCGTGAGCGCGCCGTCGGCCTCTGGGTCCACGCCTCGCCCGTTCCCCCGTGGGAGCACCGGCAGGTTAAACGAAACGGTCGCCGCGTGAAAACCGTCGGTTACCAACCAGACGAACGGGTTCTTCAGAGTGTCGACAATAGCAACCAACATGGCGACAATGAATAAGTTGGAACAGTCCACGCCAGTGCCAAGCGCCAGCCCGGCGGCATGACTCACCGCGTCAATTTTTACAAAATGTCATTTTTCACCATTCCCTTTTCCATCGAACCGGTATATTATCTGGACATGTCCGGGCAGTGGCCGGGCGTTCTCGGCTTTGCCTTGAAGACGACCTCGTACTGGTATGCCATTCATGGGAAAAGTCATGGAACCGCTTCTCACCATGCAGGGAATTACCAAAGTTTTCGGTAACACCCGCGCTCTCGACGACGTCGCCATCGCCATCCGCCCGGGCGAGGTGCAGGCCCTTATGGGCGAAAACGGCGCCGGCAAATCCACCCTGATGAAAATCCTTATCGGACTCTACCACGCCGATGCCGGAACCGTGCGCCTCGACGGCCGGCCGCTGACGTTCGCGTCGCCCCGGGAGGCATTGACACACGGCATCGCCATGATCCACCAGGAGCTCTATCCGGTGCGCGACATGACGGTGGCGGACAATATCTTCCTCGGCCGGGAAATCCGTTCCCTGTCCCTTGGTCCCCTCAGCCTTGTCGACGCCCGCGCCACCCGGGACCAGGCCGGCGCCCTCCTCCGGAGCATGGGACTGACCATCGACCCCGGCGCCGCCATGCGAAACCTGAGCGTGGCCGAGACCCAACTGGTCGAGATCATCAAGGCGGTGTCGTACGGCGCCCGCATCATCATCATGGACGAGCCGACGTCAGCCATTACCGAGCGCGAGGCCGACCAGCTCTTCAGCCATATCAGGCGGCTCAAGGCCGACGGCGTGTCCATCGTCTACATCTCCCACAAAATGGACGAAATATTCCAAATTGCCGACGTCATCACCGTGCTCCGTGATGGCCGGCTGGTCGATTCCCGCCCGAGCCGCGACCTGACGCCGGAAGCGCTGGCCACAATGATGGTCGGCCGGGAATTAGGCGACGTCTATCCGCCGGCCGACGGCCGGCGCCAGGGCGACCGGCCGGCCCTGGAGGTGGTCGGCCTCTCGGACGGCGCCAGGTTCGCGGACGTCGGTTTTTCCCTGTACCGGGGCGAGGTTCTCGGCATGGCCGGGCTGATGGGCGCCGGCCGGACCGAAGTGGCGGAATGCATCTTCGGAATAACAAAACGGCAGGCGGGCGAAATCCGCGTCGACGGAACGCGCCGGGCCATCTCCTCGCCGAAGGACGCCATCGCCGCCGGGATGGCGCTTGTCTCGGACGACCGGAAGCTAAAGGGCCTCAACCTCGAGGCGACGGTGGGGGAAAACATCAGTCTTCTTCGCCTGCCGGCCTTCGCCTCCCTCGGCGTCATCGATAGGAAACGGGAACAGGCCGAAGTCGAGGCGGCGATGAAACGGTTCGGCGTCAAGGCCGAATCGGCGGCATCGCCGGTGGCGTCGC
>JAJQFC010000127.1 GCA_021201355.1 Planctomycetaceae bacterium
GGTTGACCGGTTCACAGGTGTTGCAGCTGCAGCCAGCGGCGACGAGCAGGGTCGCGGCGAAAGCCATCGCGAGTAAAGTACGCATTCTCCATCTCCTTTTTCTTCTCACACTACATGTTAATAAGCCCCACATGGGGCAGGCTATTTGAAACTCTCCTCCCCGAACCCATTTCGGGTGGCTTCAACAATATAATCCAATACTAGCTATTTCCCCGGTTCTCTTCAAGCAAGAAATCGAAAAAAACTAAACAGGCCGGTTTTTTCCTTCAGATTTATCCACGTTTGGTCGAGGGGTCACGCCAACCATCGGATTGAAAATAGGAAAAAGGTACTAACGAAGTTGATGTGTTTTTGCGTCAATCCCAAGTCAGTCACCGCCGGTTTGGCTTCTTCGCGTGGAAACCGGTGCGTTTTTCTCCAGCCTTATCAAAAAACCTTTTTCTTTAACGCGGTCCACCGCCTTCCGCTCCATCCCTACGATTGACGCTCACCTGACTCATAAGGATGCAAAGCTCTCATGGACCACTTACAATGCTATATAGGTAGTATACACGATCTGAGGGGACGGTTATGACCGTTCGCGAATACAATGATTTAGTTCAGCAAGCCGCCCATTTATCACATCAGGAAAAGGTCGACCTGCTCGCGGAAATTGCCAACCAGTTGCGCGCCGACAGCCGCCTGGTACGGAAGCGGAATATTATGGAGTTGGAAGGGCTTGGCACTAAGTTTGGGCTGGCATTGATGCGCAGGCCTATGTCAACCGGGAGCGTAACTCATGGGATGGTTGACACAACTCCATGGGAAAATCGTCGGTTTGGACACCGCCCCTCTTATCTACTTCATCGAAAAGCACCCGGAATACCATCCACGGGTGCGTCCGTTTTTTCAGGCGGTGGAACAAGGTGTTTTCGAGGTAGTAACGTCGACCATAACCATCGCCGAGGTTCTGGTGCATCCCTTTAGGCGGAACAACGTAGCCTTGGCCAAGACGTATATGGACATCCTGCAAAACGCTGATCATCTCAGTCAGTGGCTTTCACTGCCGAGATAGCTGAATCCGCCGCCTACTTTCGAGCCTCCTATAAACTCCGCACTCCCGACGCCATCCAGGTAGCGACAGCCATCGCTATGAAAGCCGAATATTTTCTGACAAACGATTTCGCGCTAGCCGATATTCCGCACTTGACGATATTGGTAATGGAAAAACTAACGGATTAAGAACGTCCCGTAAACTTTTCCATTTGCCCGCTATCGGTCGGGGTTGTCAGGTGGTATCCGAACGGTCGGTCGGGGTGGATGCGTCGTCGCCGCCTTCCGCCGCCGCTTTCAGGCGAACCGAGTTCCGCATCCGTTCGATGTGTTCGCGGATGCGTTTATTCACCTGGACCGTGACGCTTTCCCGGGCCGTCCTGAGGGCGCTGGCGACGGCGGGGGCTTTCGACCGGCCGTGGCCGATGAGGCAGACGCCGTTGACGCCGAGGAGCGGGGCGCCGCCGTAGGCGGCATAGTCGAGACGTTTTTTGACCTTCTGCATCTGGCCCTGAAGGATAAACGCGGCAATCTTCGTATACCAGGTCGCCAGCATGGCGTCTTTTATCCAGCCGGACATGGTCGACGCGAGCGTTTCAGACGCCTTCAGGACGACATTTCCTATAAGGCCGTCGCAAACCACGACATCGCATTCGCCGCTGAAGATGTCGCCGCCCTCGACATTGCCGATGAAGTTGACCGGCGCCTGTTCGAGCAGCTCATACGCCTCCCGCAGTTCGACATTACCCTTGCTCCGCTCTTCACCGACATTCAGAAGGCCGACGCGGGGCTGGCTGAGGCCGAGGACGCGGTTCGAGTAGATGGAAGCCATAATGCCGTAATTGACGAGATGGGATGGTTTCGTGGCGGTGTTGGCGCCCATGTCGATGACGACACAGGGCCGTTTCGGGTTCCGGGTGGGCATGGCAATGGCAATGCCCGGGCGCCGAACGCCCGGGAGGAGCTTGAGGCCGATGGTGGCGGCGCCGACGGCGGCGGCGGTGTTCCCGAGGGCGACCATGGCATCGGCCCGGCCTTCCTTCAGCTCGGCCACGAGGCGCATGATGGAACTGTCGCGCTTTTCCCGGAGATCGGCGACCTTGTCCTCCATTTCCATAACCTGGCTGGCATGGACAAGTTCGAGCCGCTTGGAAAGGCCGATGCCCTCTTCAATCATCGCCTGGGTGACGCGATCACGATCCCCGACCATGACCACCGTGGTGTCATGATCCTCTTCCAGGAACTGTTTTACCCCCTGGACGATAGGGGTCGGGCCGTTGTCGTTGCCCATCGCGTCGATTGCGATACGCATCCCGACTAGCTGCCTGTCTGGATTTTTTCGACATTACGGTAATAACCGCAGTTGTCGCAGACGCGGTGCGGGAGTTTTTCGTGGTTGCAACGGGGGCAGACATAGAAGCCGACGCCGGCGAGGGCGTCATGGGCGCGACGGGACCGCTTCTTCTGCTTGGAAGTTTTGTGACGAGGGACTGCCATGGGTACACTCCTGTCAATGACTCTTCTGATTCGCAATAAAATAGAGGCCGCGCCACCGGCGCGGTTCATCATGCCGTGGCCGCCTTATGGGACGAGCGTTGGGCAAAAAGTCGAATTATTCATCGCCCCAACCCCGTTGTCAAGGAAAATGTCACGCTTTCGGTGGACGTTGGCCGACTCGCCGAGACATTCCGTCCGCTGGCGGGGCCGGGTATAACTATCCCCGGCCCCGTCCCGTCCCTCTCGGGCAATACCGTCTGCATGGAGGGAGAAGGTGTTATCTGAAGTTTTCCGGCCGCGTGTGGTCGTCGAACTGGCGGAGGATGCGGACATTCTTTTCCGGCCAGATGCGGTTGCCGATAATAATCGCCAGCATGTTGACGGCAAAGCCGGGGACGATTTCGTACATGTACTGGCTGAGGCCGAACCGCTCCCACGACACCAACGCCACCGATCCGAGGAACATGCCGAGGAGGGCCGACTGCCAACTGGTCTTCCGGCTGTACAGGGCCATGATGACGACCGGTCCGAAAGCGGCGCCGAGGCCGCCCCAGGCATATTCGACCAGCTTCAGGATGGACGAATTCCGGTCCGCCGCGATTATCATGGCGACAATGGATATGACGGCGACGCCGATACGGCCGAGGCGGATGCGGGATTCTTCGGACAGCTTCCGGCCGCTGATTTTCCGGTTCAGGTCTTCTGTCAGAACCGACGCCGACACGAGGAGCTGCGAGTCGATTGTCGACATGATGGCGGCGAGAATCGCGGCAAGGAATATGCCGGACAGGAGCGGATGGAACGAGTTCCTGGCCATCTGGATAAACACCGTTTCATGCATCGGCGGCACCAGGCCGGGTACGAACGCCATGCCGACCAGGCCCACCACCACGGCGAAGCCGAGGGAAATAAGAACCCAAATGACGGCAATGTACATGGCCGGCCGGAGTTCCTTTATTTTTCCGATACTCATGAACCGGGCTAGGATATGGGGCATTCCGCAGTAGCCGAGGCCCCAGGCGGCGGTGGAAATGATGCCGATATACGGCCGGTCACCCCTCGGTATGAGGGAAAGGCTGACGTCGTTGGCGGCGGCGGTGGCCTCGATGCCGCTCCAGCCGCCAATCTGCATCCAGCACATCATCGGCACGGCGACGATGGCGATGACCATGAGGATTCCCTGGACCAGGTCTGTCCAGCACACCGCCAGAAAACCGCCCAAGAGAGTATAAACAATAATACAGGCGCCGCCGATCAGGAGGGCCCACATGAACGGCACTTGGAACATGGTCTCGAACAGTTTGGCCGTGGCGTTCAGGCCGGAGGCGGCGTAGATGGTGAAAAAGAACAGGGTGATTAATGCCGACAGGATACGGAGGAGACCGGTCGGGTCGCCGAACCGTTTTTCAAAGAAGTGCGGCAGGGTCAGGGATTGCGTCATCCCGGTGTAGGCCCGAAGGCGCGGCGCGATGAATTTCCAGTTGAGGATGGTGCCGCCGGCGAGGCCGATGGCAATCCACGACTCGCCGAGACCGTAGAGGTAGATGGCGCCGGGCAGGCCCATGAGGAGCCAGCCTGACATGTCGGAGGCCTGTGCCGAGATGGCGGTGACCCATTTCCCCATACCTTTGCCGCCGAGGATGTATTCCTCGATGTTCAGGTTCTTGGAGAAGAAATAAAAACCGATCCAGAGAATCAGCACCAGGTACAGAACAAAACTGGCAATTTCATAATAATTGAACATCACTCCCCTTTCCCGCCGGGCCTCGATGGTAGCAAGACAACCACCGTCCGGCCGATTCGACCGTGGACCCGCCGCTCCGTAAAGAACCGGACAGCGGCCTGGCCGGTCCGGTACGACAGCGACGGAATCAACCCCAAAAAAAACCGCGTCATATTGTAGCGCCGTCCGGCACTGCCGCAACGTGAAAATAACCGGCCCCTCCTCCTTGACGCGGGCCGGGGCCGGGTCCATAATTGGACGCTTTCGCCGAGGGGAACTCGTATCGGGACTGCCAGACGACCTAAAACCACACGCTCACCAAACGAAATCCCGATGTCAGGAGACAAGTTGATTAGAAAATGCGTTCCGGTTGGCCGCCTTGTTTTAGTAGCCATACTCTGCCTTGCCGCCCTTCCGCTTTCGTCTCCGGCCCGGGCCGGAGACGCCGACACGGCGGACGGACGGCTCCGGGTCGTCGCCAGCCGGTTTGCGCAGTACGACTTCGCCCGGCAAATCGCCGGCGCTCTGGCCGACGTCACCCTTCTCCTCCCGCCCGGAGCGGAAAGCCATTCCTTCGAGCCGACCCCGGCCGACATGCGCCGCATCGCCGAAGCGGATCTTTTCATTTACACCGGCGCCGCCATGGAACCTTGGGCGGATCGCCTGTCCGCCGCCGCCACGGACAGCGGCCGGGACGGCGCGGCCGTCACCGTCGTCGACGCTTCGGCCGGTATTCCGCTCCTCGCGAGCGGCGCCTTATTACACGGCGGGGAGGAGGAACCACGCGTTCACGACGACCATGACCACGCCGAACACGGTAACGGCAATGACAATCACGACGTCCATGCCGGCCACGCCCACGGCGCCTTCGACCCGCATATCTGGCTCGACCCGACCCGGGCCGCAACCATGGCCGTGACCATCGGCGCCGCCCTTGCGGCGCGAGATCCCGCCAACGCCGCGACCTATCAGGACCGGGCCGCCGCCGTCCGGGACGAACTCCTCCGCCTCGACGCCGCCTTCACGGCCGACGTCGCCACCGCCGGCCGGCGGCCCCTGGTGTTCGGCGAGCGCTTTGCCTTCGCCTATTTTTTCCAGCATTACGGACTCCGCCCGCTCAGCCCCTACATCTCCTGCGCCCCCGGCGCCGAACCGGGCCTCAGGGCCGTCCTTGACGTCGTCAACGAAATGAAAAAGGAAAACCTCCGCGTCGTCTACCGGGAAGAAATGTCCGCCAGCCGCATTGCCAACGTTTTGGTCGAAGAAACCGGCGCCGAAATCCTCCTCGTCGACAGCCTCCACAACCCGCCGGCCAGCCGACAGGCCGGCGGCGAGACATTCCAGTCCATCATGGGCCGAAACATGGACGCCTTCCGGAAAGGGCTCCGGGAATGACGGATGCAAACCGGCCGGTGGCGGTCCTGGAGCGGGTCAATCTCGGCTACGGCGGATTCGTCGCGGTCAGGGATGTCTCGTTTTCGATTTACGCCGGCGAATACGTCTGCCTCATCGGCCGGAACGGCAGCGGCAAAAGCACCCTTATTAAAGGTATGCTCGGTCTCCTGACGCCGCAATCCGGCATCATTTCCC
>JAJQFC010000208.1 GCA_021201355.1 Planctomycetaceae bacterium
GGCGTCGCCGACCATGCCGCCGATGGCGAGCCAGAGGGCGGCGGCGGCGAGGAAGCCGAAGAGAAGGGCGACAAGGCGCGAACTGTGGTAGCGGAGGGCCGGAAGGTACCTGTCGAGGAGCCGCCAGGCGACGACGGCCAGCGGCAGGAAAAGAAACAGGAAATTGATGCCGCGCTCGAGCGCCGGTTCAGTCGTGTCGGCCGGGGCGAAAAATTCCCGGATTAACGGCCAGGTCAGGCTGCCTGTTTCCCGGTCGTACCAGAAAAACGGCAGCCGGTGGGCGAGAAACGGGGCAAGAAAGGCCAGCAGGCTGAAAGCGATGACAAGCCGGAGGCCGATGCGCCCGCCCCGGGTCTTCTGGAACCGGAGCCAGGTGCGGCGAAGCCCGGTCGGGTTTTCCGGTACCGGTATGGGTTCTGTCTGGACGACGCTGTTCGGTTGATCCGCTTCCGCGGTTGCCGTTTCCTCTGCCATTCGCGCTGTTTTCCGTTCAAATCGCGCCGCGACCCGTCAGGGCCGGCGGCCGCGTGTGGTCCTCACCGGGAGTTGTTTCTCGTCGTGCGGTTCACCCGGACCCGTCCGGGTGGGACGGCGGCCCGGCCTGGTCATGTCCGTGGAACCGAGTCCAAAAAGACGGCAGGTTTATATCTCCCCCACTCCTGCCCGTGGATCGATTCAGTTTTCCCTCTCGCCGATCGGCGCCGAACCCGGATTCGGCGAACGGTCCCGTCCAATCGTCCGTCGGTCACCGTCGGCGGCCAGCCCGCGCCGGCCGGGACTACTGCCGGGGTTCCCGTCCGCTTGCCTGATACAACTGCGTCTCGAGCGCCCGGGAATAGTCGGTCCAGGTTTTTTCCTCATCCCGGATGTTGTCAAGAAGGCGGTTCGCGGTCTCGACCTTGGCGTCCAGGTTGTCGAGGTGGTGGAGGGCGAACGCCTCCGGAATCTTCGGGAGCACCGGGGACCCGTATTCGTAGCGGCCGTGGTGCGACAGGATCAGGTGCTGGACGAGAAGGAGCTTTTCCGCCGGGAACAGATCCAGTTCCCGCGCGTGATCCCGGACCATTTCGGCGCCGATGAACAGGTGGCCGAGGAGTTTGCCCCGGTCCGTGTATTCGATGGAAAACTTCGCCGACAACTCGTCAATCTTCCCGATGTCGTGGAGCAGGGCGCCGATGACGAGGAGGTCACGGTCGACGTGGGCGCTTCGGCCGAAGGCGTCCGCCATGGCGGCGACGTTCAGGGTGTGCTCGAGGAGCCCGCCCAGGTAGGCGTGGTGGACGTCGCGGGCGGCCGGGGCGCGGACGAAACGGTCGAGAATATGCCGGGCGCCGAAAAAACTCGCGGCGAGGCGGTGGTAGTCCTGGTCCTGCAGGGAATCCGCCAGGGCGAGGACGGCGTCCGTCATCTCCCCGACGTCCCGGGCGGTTTTCGGGAGGAAGGCGTCGAGGTCGACCTCGCTGTCGTGGGCCGGACGAAAACGGCCGACGCGAATTTGCGGTTTTCCCTTGTACGACTCGGCAATGCCCTGGACCTTGACGATGCTCCCGGACGGGCATAACTGGTACAGGTCCCGGTTCACGTCCCAGATGTTGGCCGGGAGGGCGCCGGAGGCGTCGGCGAGGGTCATGCGGATATAGTTTTTCCCGTTGACGGCGGTCTGGAAGGAGGACTCCTTCACGACATAAAACCCTTCGAACTGGCAGCCGTCGGCGAGGGATGCCAGGGGTGGCGACGTTATGGTCATTCGACCTCCATGCATGCTTGATCAAACCCGCCGGGTACCGTCCGGCGACGGCCTATAATGATACCCGGGCCGCCGCTACCCGGCAAGGGCGGATCAAAAAAAAAGAAAAATTGTTAAAATTAACGTGACAGCGGCAATGATTTGTGTATAAAGTTAACATAAACGGGTGTGGGGGCACCTGTTCTACAGCGTTTTCGCAAACGGTGGCGGCACCAGTCGTGCGCGGTTTACGTCGGCCCGGCCGGTTCGCCCGGTTCCCGTACGGCGCGCGGACGAAAGACGCCGACCCGGGCGGGAACGCGACAGCCCGAAGGAAGCATCATGTCCGACAAGTCCGACCTCACCGAATCGACACCCGATCGCGTTGAAAAACTCCCCGCCGCCAAGCCGCCGCATATCTCGAGCGGCCAGGAAGCCGAGAAGACGAACAATTATAAGATTGAGCGCGACCCGTCCGCCAAGATTTCGGCGGCCCGGAAGGAGAGTTACCTCGCCGAGGACGTCGCCAACCTCCTTATCCAGCAGATCGGCCTCGAACTGAACAACCAGTACCTCTACCACAATTTCGGCGTCTGGTACGACATCAACAGCCTCTTCGGCCAGGCCGCCTACATGTACCACCGGGCCGGCGAGGAGCGGGACCACGCCCAGTGGATTATCGACTACCTGACCCAGGCCGACTACCTGTTCTCCATACCGGGAACGGACGCGCACTACATCGACATTTACAAAGGCAAGGAATCCCTCTGCATCAAAGACCCGCACGACGAGGTGCTGGTCCGGGAAATTGAAACCACCCGGTCCATTAACAACATCCGCGCCGTCGCCGGCGAAACGCACGACTACATCACCCAGCACTTTCTCCGCCGCCTCATCCTCGAGCAGGCCGAGGAGGAGGAACTGTCCCATACCGCCCTGGACATCTTCGACCACACGGACGACCCGCTTATCGTCGACAAGTATTTCAAGGACGTCGTCATGCAACAGCTCGAGGCGGAAAAGAAATAACGCACCGCCAGCCTCATTCGGTCATTCTCTATGAACGCCAGCCCGTCCGCCGACGCGGTCGGGAAGACCTTCCTTCCTCGTCATCGTGTCATCACCCATGGGGCCTCCGGGCCCCGTTTTTTTATGGAGCGGGGCGACGACAGCGTGACGTCGTCATCCGATTCCATGACGTGACCGGCCGCCGTCACCGTCGAAATAACGCCGGCTTCCCGCGACGGAATCGGCCGGTGAACGCACAGTCTTAACAGGGGGCGGGGCGGCCGAAGAATCACGGCCGGAAAAAAATAATCCTGAATCGCGGAGAATTCGTCTTGACCGCCGGTTTGTTTTAAGTATAAAACACTAAGTTTTATTTATAAAACAGACGGAACCGCGAAGGGAGCCGGACGCACACCATGACCACGTCACTCAATGCCGCCGGCCGGCGCATGGCTCTTCAGGACCGGCTGTCAGGCCTGGCGCTCCAGGATTTTCTCGACAACTTCATCGTCTACCACGCCGCCCCGACCATTCGCGGGCTGAAACCGTCGACCCTGGCCTGTCCGAACCGGACCGACCCCGGCCTCGCCGAGGCGTTCCCGGTCACGGCCCGGCGGCTGTCCCGCTACTTCGGCCTCGATCTCCTCCCGCTCCGGAACCGCTCCGGGGGGGGCTCATGATATTTGCCTATAACCGACTCCTCCTCTCCCGCGTTATCGCCGAACCGGCGTCCCGCTCTCTCCTCCGGGGCGCCGGTTTCAGCGAGCCCGGGCGGCTCGACCGCGTCCTCGAAGAACTGCGGGACCGCTTCAACGGCGAGGCGTTTCCCCATGAAATCGGCGTTCTCCTCGGCTATCCGGCGGACGATGTCGAACGATTCATCCACGACGGCGGCAAGGGCGCCGCCATCACCGGCGACTGGCGCGCCTACGGGGACGTCGTGACGGCCCGCCGCGCCTTTGAACGGAACCGCGCCGCCCGGGCCATCGCCGCGAACCTGATCCTGTCCGGCACGCCCCTTCCGGAAATGGCGGCGCGGCTGGTGCACCGGACGGAGTGACGTCCGGGCGTCGTCGGATCGCCGGACCGGCGCCGGTCGGCGCGGCGGATGCCACTATGGTATTTGTCCCACAAACCAACTTCATATAAAGGAGAACCACCCATATCCAAACTGCTTGTCACCTACTGGTCCGGCACCGGCAACACGGAAAAAATGGCCGAACTCATTACGGAAGGCGCCAAGGCCAAGGGGGCCGAAGTCGATTGCAAGACGATTTCGAACGTCACCGTCGAGGACGCCCTCGGCTACGACGTCGTCGCCATCGGCTCGCCGTCGATGGGGGCGGAAGTGCTGGAGGAAAACGAAGTCGAACCGTTTGTCGAAGAATACGAAAAGCAGGCCAAGGGGAAAAAGCTCGGCATTTTCGGTTCCTACGGCTGGGGCGACGGCGAATGGATGCGGAACTGGGCCGAACGGATGCAGTCGTCCGGCGCCCGCCTCCTGGACGAAGGCCTTATCGTCCACGAAACGCCGGAAGGGGACGATATCGAAAAGTGCCGCGACTTCGGAGCGCGCCTCGCCGCGATATAACGGGATCTCGGTAACGGAATGCGCCCGGGGGAACCGTCCTCCGCCGCGCTTCCATTCCTGTGCCGCTCGGGGATTCACTGTGGAACGAGTATTTGATGCGGCGGGAAGCCCGGAACGACGGGTTGTCCCGCCGCATCGTTGTTTTACTGTGCCGTGGCGTTGCTTTGATCGTTGACTCGTTCTCACCGGGGCGAACCGAATCGCTGTCGTGGATATGCCTTGGAAAGAATCGTGGAAGCGGCGTCGAAACGAGGGGACGGGTTTACCGCCGGATTGACGCGTTATTGCATGTTCATCGGGTCCCGGTCCACCACCGTCCGCACCCCGCGGGTCACGCCCGGGTTTACCGCCGCCCGGTCGAGCCAGTCGCCGAGCGTCCGGCTGTCCGGCCCGAACAGGACCATGTGCCAGCGGTAGACGCCGTGCAGCCGCTCCGTTTCGCACGGCGCCGGACCGAGTACGCGACCGCTGTCCGGCAGCATCGCCTTCACCGCTTCCGCCGTCTTCCCCGCCGCCTTCGCCACCGCCGCGTCGTCTTCCCCGGAAAACACCAGCCGCGCCAGCCGGCCGAACGGCGGATAGCCCCGGCGGCCCCGGTCCGCCATTTCCTGGCCGACGAATTCCTCGTAGTCCTGCGCCACCGCGCACGCCACCGCCGGGTGTTCCGGCTGGAAGGCCTGGACCACGGCCAGCCCCTCCTTTCCGGCCCGGCCGGCCCGGCCGATGACCTGCGTCACCAGTTGGAATGTCCGTTCCGAGGCGCGGAAGTCGGACAGGCCGAGGGCGGCGTCCGCCATAAGGACGCCGACCAGGGTGACGTTCGGGAAGTCGAGCCCTTTCGCCACCATCTGGGTGCCGAGGAGGATGTCGTACTCGCCCCGGGAAAAGGCGGCGAGGGAATTCCGGTGGGCGTCCCGGGCCGACATGCTGTCCGAATCCATCCGGAGGAGGCGGGCCTTCGGGAACAGATCGCCTAGGATGTCCTCGAGGCGTTCGGTGCCGGTGCCGAGAAAACGGAGGATGTTCGCGCCGCAGGTCGGGCATTCCCTGGGAACGCCCTGGTCGTAGCCGCAGCAGCCGCAGCGGAGCATGGCCTTGGCCCGGTGGTGGGTCATGGCGACGTCGCAGTTCGGACATTCGATTGCCTCGCCGCACACACCGCAGCGGACCGACGTGTGGAAGCCGCGCCGGTTCAGGAACAGGATGGCCTGTTCCCGCCGTTTCAAGCATTCCCGGAGGACGTGTTCGAGGCGGCGGGAAAACAGGGTCGGCTTTTTCACGTCGGCCCATTCCTCCCGGAGATCGACCACCTCGACCCGGGGCGGTTTGGCGCCGCCGGCCCGGCTCGGCAGGGAGACGAGGGTGTGTTTGCCGGTGCGGGCGTTGTGGTAACTTTCGAGACTCGGCGTCGCCGACCCGAGGACCACCGCCGCGCCGGCCCGGTGGGCGCGCATGATGGCGACGTCCCGGGCGTTGTAGCGGGGGTCGTTGTCCTGCTTGTAGGTGCGTTCGTG
>JAJQFC010000200.1 GCA_021201355.1 Planctomycetaceae bacterium
GCGCCGCTTCGGGTGAGAAGCGCGTACATGACGCGGCCCATGGCGCTTTTGTTCCCTTCCACGACCTTGATGCCGGCGCCGACGCCGCCGGACACCATCGCGTCCCGGAGGTCCGCCATCAGCCGTTTCGGCACCTGCGCCCGGCGACGAATAGCCAGGATGCGTTCGGCCGCAAAAGCGCAACCGACGACGGAACAGGCCAGAATCGCCCACATTACCTTGCCGCCGCGTTCGAACGTGTCAAAAACGGAATCGGGGTTCAACTCGTCCGCGTACCCGACGGAGGCGGTCAAGGCCAATAGAAATGACAATGTCAACAATCGCGGCAACATCAGATGTTCCCCCATTACCGTTCCAAACCGGTTTGTCGTTTTTGTTTTGTTGGCGTTCAACTTTTCGCTACCGCCGCCCGAACAGCCTTCGCCGTGTGCGAATGAAATATCGCTTACACCGGCAGGTGCTCAACAAATAGCGCTTTATTCCTGTCCTTCCACCGTCACCCGGCTTTGGAGGAGGCGGCCCTCTTCCGCCGCCGGCGTGTCGGGATAGCGGGCCAGCACCCGTTCCAAATCACCGATGGCGCGGTCGGTCATGCCTTCGTCGAGGGCGAGTCGGGCGGCCCGGACCAGGCTCGCCGCCGCCCATTCGGGATAGTTCGGGTACAGCGTGTCGACGCTCAGGAACTCCATCCTGGCCCGGGCGAAGTCGCCGGCCTGGGCCGCGGTCATGCCGAGGCCGTACCGGGCCTTCGCGGCGGTTTCCGTCGTCTTGTCGATGGCGAGGGATTGTTCAAACGCCTGGGTGGCGTCGGCGTAGGCGCCGAGGTTCAGGTTGGCCTGGCCGAGTCCCCAATACGATTCCTGAACGTACGGGCCGTCCGGATTCAGAAGGATGCGCCGGAAGACTTCGCGCGCTTCGGTCGAACGGTCATTCAGGAGAAGCGACAGCCCTTCCCCGTACTGCGAAGCCTGGCGGTACGGCGCGTCGGCTCCGCCCTTTTCCTGGGCCTGCCGGTAGCGCTGGACCGCGCTTTCGAACCAGGCGGAACGGCGGGAGGCGTCGGTATTGTCCTGTCCGGAACGGCGCCGGAGCTCGGCGGCACGGAAACAGGCGTCGCCGACCAATTCGCTCTTCGAATATTTGCCGATAATCGTTTCAAAGGAATCGATGGCGGCCATGCGTTTATCCCATATGTCCTTCCTGGCCGCTTCCCGGATGCCGGCGTCGTCGCCGTCGACGGCCAACCGTTCCGCCGCCTCGGCCAGACGCTGAATGCTCCAGGCCAGACGATACTGCGCCTTGTCCGCCAAATCGGAACCGCGCTCCTCGGCGGCGGCGAGGGCCTTCTGGTAGGCGGCGAGAGCGGGCTCGAATTCGCCCCGATCATAGAGAATTTCGCCAATTCGAAGCCAGGCGGCGTCGACGACCGGGTAGTTCGGGTATCGGCTGGTCAAGCCTTCAAGGGCGGCGAGGATTTCATCCTCGGCCTTCCTGACTTCAGCCTGAATGCCGGTCAATTCACCCTGGATCTTTTCCGCCTCGGCCCGTTCCGCCGCAGGAAGTTCGGCGATCGGGCGTCCGTTCGTGAGTTCGCGGAGGCGTTCGTCGGCTTCGCGAACCTTTTGCGCGTCCGGTTTAATCCGGTTCCACAAGGCCCACGAACGCTGGTACAGCGCCTGCGGCACGTCCCGGTGTTCCGGATGATCGCGGAGGAACTTCTGGAAGGCATCGGCCGCTTCGGCATGCCTGCCGGTTTCATCCAGGGCAGAAGCGCGCTCAAGCTCGGCTTTGGCGGCGAGAGCGTGCGTCGGGTATTCGGCGAGGAACCGATCGAGATCGGCGAGGGCGCCGGCGGCGTCGCCGCTGGCCCGACGGAGCGAGGCCATAAGGGCGTAGGAGTCGGGCCGGAGCTTGCTGGACGGAAACTCGTCCACCACTTTCCTGGCCGCTTCCAACGCGCCGGGAATGTCGCCCTGATCCCGTTTCGCCCACGCCAGACCGAACCAGGAGGCGTCGGTAAGCTCGTTTTTACTGTCGGCCTGAATGGCTTTTTCGTAATCGGCCGCCGATTCCGCTTTTTGTCCGAGGGAATATTTGGCCTCGGCCAGGTAATAGTACGGCCGGGCCGGATTCAACCCGTCCGGCAGGTCGGAGAGAACGGCGGTCAGGTTACGGACCGCTTCCTGGAGAAGCGGACGCTTTGCCTCGTCCGCCGTTTCCCGTTGTCCCGATCTGAGGAGAAGGGTGCCGAGACGAAGCTGGGAATACGGTATGGTGGAGCCGACCCGGTTCTTGCCGAGCTGGAGGCCGAGACGGAGCGCTTCGCCGTAGCGAGTGCGGGCGGTGGCGACATCGCGGCCGGCGTCGGCGATTTCCCCCTGCCGGAGAAGTGCCATCGCCGCCTGCGGGGTGTCCGGATAGGTGCCGACGATTTCCTCGTAGAAGCCGGAGGCGCGGGGATAGTCGTTGGCGAAATAGTAGGATTCCCCCAACCGGAACAGGCTGTCGGCCGCATACTCGCGGGCGCGGTTCCGAAGAGCCGGATCGGCGGCGCCGGCGGCGCTCCGCCATTCCGTCGCCCACTCGATGCCGTCGGCGGCGAGCCAGCGGTAGTGTTTCCGGGCCGCGTCGGTGTTGCCGAGAATGGACTGGTAATCGGCCAGCGCCCAAGCGGCCTGGAGACGGGTTTTGGCGTTCGGGTAGCCAAGGGACTTTTCCAGGGCGGCGGCGGCGGCGGCGAGGTGTTCCGTCCGTTCCGCTTCATCCGCGGCGGCCTGTGACATTTCGCGTTCGGCCAGAGCTTCGTGGTACAGGGCCCACGGGGCGCGCTCGCTGTCGGGCCAGCGGGCGGCGATTTCCTTGAACGTTTCGGCGGCCGCCTGATAGTTGCCGGCATCGAGAAGAACTTCGCCGAGAAGCGAGTGCGCCTCGACTTCCTCCTCCCCCAAACGGCCGACCGCGATGGCGCGGCGGAAATATTGGGCTGCGTCTTCACTAAGCTTCTTCTGAATGGCGCGGAATTTCTCCACGTCCGCCTGGTTGACAGCGGCATCGGCCCGTTCCCGGGCGGCGCGGGCCTGCTCCTGCCAGAGGGTGCCGAGGCGGAACCAGGCAAGAGCGTTCATTTCGTGGTCGCCGGCCTTGGCGACCTCGAGAAGAGGCTGGGCCGCCTTTTGCGGATCCCCCGCTTCACGCCAGGCGCAGCCGGCGTCGTAGAGGAGGGACAACCTGAGATCGGTGTCGTCGCCGGCCAGCCTCGCGGCTTCCTCGAAACCGGCGGCGGCTTCGGCGACGCGCCGGAGGCCGTACTCGGCCCAGGCTTCGCCGGCGCGGGCGTCGGCGGCCAGCGGTCCGGCCGGGCCGGCCTGGACGACCTCGCGGAAAACGGCGACCGCTTCGTCGTACCGCTTCAGACGATAAAGAGATTCGCCGGTATAGTACCGGGCCTCGACGGCCCGCCGGTCGTCGGGGAATTCCTTTATAAACCGCTGGTAGTACCCGAGCGCCTTTTCATACTCGCCGGCATCGAAGGCGGCAAAGGCGGCGCCAGACAGGGCAGACGGGATCAATTTCGATTCGGGATGACGGGCGAGGAACGTGCCGAAGTCGTCGGACGCGTCTCGGAGAAGCGCCGATGCGTCACGGCCGGCGTCCTGTTCGCGAAGGGCCTGGCGATACCGCGCTTCGCCGCGCCATAGCAGGGCGGCTTCTTCCTGCTCCGGCTTGGCGCCGATTTCCAGGACGTCGGAATAATGTTCGACCGCGTCGACATATTCTCCCAAACGGAAACGGGCGTCGGCGGCGCCGAGGCTGGCATCGGCCCGGAGAGCGGCGGGGGCGTTCGGGTATTCGGACAGGACACGGGAATATGAGGCGGCGGCGTCGACATTCTTTTTCTGCTTGTCCTGGCAATAGCCGAGAAGGACAAGAGCCTCGGCGGCAACGGGACGGCCGCGATATTCGTCGATGAACTCCCTAAGCTGACGCTCGGCCAAATCGTATTCGCCGCGTTCGCTGATGACGCGCCGGATAATGTCAAGCCGTTCCGACGGCTCTTCGCCGGACAACGCCTGACCAGCCATAACGAGGAGAGCGAGAAGGATATAAACAACCGGACGCCAGGTATCGGTAAACAAAACATCAACCGGACGGGAGCGACCGGGCAAGCCGGCGGCTGCGGTCGCCGCGTGGCGATATTCCCGAAACGGTCCCGCGTCCAACCGGGCGTGTCCGCCGGTTCCGGATATACTATGTGATGGCATACGTGCTGGCATCAATTGGTCCTTGTAGAAACGGTGACGTAGCCGCCCAAAATGGAGGCACGTTTCCGCCGGGTGCATCGGGCAATGACAGTCATACCGGAACCCTGGGGGACGCATCGAACCGGGGTGTGGCCGACGCCTTTCCTTTCCCGGTGTCGTCGCCCACACAGGCCAGTCCGACCGCGCATTCGTGCCGGAGCGTCCAGAGAGGGTTCCATTTGTTATATCGGCCGTAGAGTTGTCGGCCTTCACCCCGAAAGGGTTAAAAAATGGGTACGGCATCGCATTTTGTCCGATGTCGACCCGGTCGACCGTCACCAAGGGCGGATAGTATGAACTGTTTAGGGCTGTAACCGGTTTATCATTTGCGTGATGCAATGTGGACAGTTTTCCGCCGGTGAAAATTCCGGTCCATCGGAGCGATTCCGTTTTTGAAGGCCGGCTGTTCAAAACGCACGCAGTTGAACCGCTCATGCGGCGCCGGCTCCAGCTCCAGCCGCGGCTCCGATCCGGGTCCGTTGCCGCCGCCGGACGAGTATTCATATCCGGGTCAATTTCCCGGCCACCGTAGCCGATATATAGATCATATAACGTACAGGCACCGTATCCTCCGATCAATCGCCGGACGGACAGATGCCGTTTCAAGGACAGTGAATGAGCGAGTTGCCGGTAGACCCTGTGGTTGAAGACGACAATCTCCCCGATGCCCGGGAATTTGCCGCGATCACCGAGGCCGACGCGGAAGCGGCGGAACACCCGTCGTTTCGAGCTCTGCCGTGGCGTAGTTATGTCCGCTGCTCGTTCCTCCTTGCCATCTTCATTGCGGTCGGCTATACGGCCTGGCGCCCGGCCATGATCCGGTTTTCCGTCATGATGTCGGCAGTGTCGCCGTCGCGGGGCGACAGTCTGGCCTGGCAGGTATTGCCGGAACCAGTGCCGCCGCCCTCGCCCCGAAAACGTCTCCCGACCCCTCTGGAGTGGCGGCTGGCCGCCGACCACCGGAGTAACTGGCAGGCGGCGCGGTCGTCCATTAACGACGTCTTTTCCTACCAGGGCGGTCCCCTGCCGGTACGGTCCTGGTCCCGGGATTCGACCAACCCGTGGGCCTGGGAAGACGACAGTGAATTTGGCCGTAAACGCACCTTTGATCCGGAATTCCAGCCCAACCAAAAACCCGCGACATCGTTCCGCGTCGACGAAACAGCCGGCTGGGGCACGGCCGCCACCGCCGACCCGTCCAGGGATTCAAGCCAAAACGACGCTCCCGCCGTTTCCGGCCGAACCGTGCCGTCCTTGGCACCGTTACCGGGCGTCGCCCAGGCGGGAACACCGCCCGTTACGGCATCGGCGGCGGAACAAGCGGTTCAGGACGTCTTCAGTGCATTGCAGATTCCGTCCCTGGCGCCGTGGACGGCCGGCGACTTGGCCAATCACCCGCCAACGCCGACAGCGTCCGCCACGCCCGGTGGTTCTGGTGCGGCCGGGTCGACGCGCGCAGCCGGTTCACCGTCAGGTTCCGTAGCGGGCGCGCCCGGACCCTCTGCGC
>JAJQFC010000015.1 GCA_021201355.1 Planctomycetaceae bacterium
GTATTGCCCACAGACCGAATTCGCCTCGTTTGAAGATTTTGCCAAAAACTTCAAACTGAACATTCCGGATGACTTCAATTTCGCCCACGACGTCGTCGACTGGTACGCGGACAACGAACCCGACCGGAAGGCCCTCGTCTGGTGCAACGACCAGGGCGACGAACTGATCCTCACCTTCGGCGAACTGCGGCGCCGCGCCGACCAGACCGCCAACTTCTTCAAAAGCCGCGGCGTCCGGAAGGGCGACGCCGTCATGCTCTGCCTCAAGGGCCGCTGGCACTTCTGGACCTGCGTCATCGCCCTCCACAAACTCGGCGCCATCGGCGTTCCCGCCACCCACATGATGCAAACCAAGAACGTCGTCTACCGCCTGCAAAAACTCGGCTTCAGGATGATTCTCGCCGCCAAGGAAGCCACCCTCATGGCGAACATCCGGGAAGCCGTCGCCGAAGTCGGCCAGAAAATCGACCTCTGCTCCGTCGACGGACCGGTCGACGGCTGGGAGGACTTTAACGTCCTCGTCGACGCCATGCCGGCCGGGTTCGAGCGTCCGGCGAAGGGCAGTCCGGAAGCGACCACCCTTCGGGAATATATCCTTCTCTACTTCACCTCCGGCACTACCGGCTTCCCGAAGATGATCCAGTTCGATCACGCCTGCCCCCTCGCCCACATCACCACCGCCAAGTTCTGGCACGATTGTTTTGACGGCGGCCTCCACTACACCGTCGCCGACACCGGCTGGGCCAAGTGCGCCTGGGGGAAAATCTACGGCCAGTGGCTGTGCGGCTGCGCCGTCTTCGCCTACGACTACGACACCTTCAACGCCACCGAGATGATGGAAAAGATCGGCAAATACCAGATAACCTCGTTCTGCGCGCCGCCGACCATCTACCGCATGATGATTAAGGAAAGCCTCGAGGGCCACGACTTCTCCAGCCTCAAACACTGCTGCGTCGCCGGCGAACCGCTGAATCCGGAAGTCTACAACCGCTGGCTCGAAAAGACCGGCCACAAGCTCTTTGAAGGCTACGGCCAGACCGAGATGGTCGTCTCCGTCGCCACCACCAAGTGGATGGAGCCGAAGCCGGGCTCCATGGGCCGGCCGATGCCCATCTACGAAATCGCCCTGATGAACAAGGAAGACGGCACCTTCTGCGAGCGCGGCGAAATCGGCGAAATCGTCCTCAAGGCCGACCGCGACAACCCGCCTCCCGGACTGTTCCGCGGCTACCGGGACGACGAGGAACTGACCGATTCGTCGTGGTACGACGGCTGGTATCACACGGGCGATCAGGCCTGGATGGACGAAGACGGCTACCTCTGGTTTGTCGGCCGCGCCGCCGACCTTATCAAGACCAGCGGCTACCGCGTCGGCCCGTTCGAGGTCGAATCCGCCGTCATGCAGCACCCGTGCGTTCTTGAATGCGCCATCACCGGCGTGCCGGACCCGGTGCGCGGCCAGGTCATCAAGGCCACCATCGTCCTGGCGAAAAATTATCTTCCGAAACCCGGTTCGACCCCTGAAGAGATCGCCGAGTACCACAAGAAGCTGGCGAAGGAGGTTCAGGAAA
The DNA here is from genome assembly GCA_021201355.1 of Planctomycetaceae bacterium. Lineage (GTDB taxonomy): Bacteria > Planctomycetota > SZUA-567 > SZUA-567 > SZUA-567 > JAJBSZ01. The sequence continues at coordinate 1,572 of JAJQFC010000015.1, forward strand.
AGGTCAAGGAAGTGACGGAACCGTACAAGTACCCGCGCGTCGTCGAGTTCGTTCCGGAACTGCCGAAGACCATCAGCGGCAAGATCCGCCGCGTCGAAATCCGCCAGGAAGACACGCTCAAGATGACCCGGGAATCGGAATAAGTCTTCACGGAATAGGGAGCGGGACGGGCATCGTCCGTGTAACAGTGCCTGTCCTGTTCCGATACCGCTGTAATGAAACAGGCGTCACAAGTCCCACAAGGAAATCGCCATTGCCGGCCTCACCGGCATTTCACTGTTTGCATAGGATTGGGGTAGAGAAATGTCCAGCGCGGAAAAGAAAAAAGCGTGCGTCAAGATTAACGATCTCGAATGCAAGGCCTGCGGCCGTTGCGTCCTCTCGTGTCCCGTCAAGGTTCTCGCCCTTGGCGACCGCCTGAACGTACGCGGCTACAAGTATGTCGTCTACGCGGGCGAAGGCTGCATTGGCTGCGGCAATTGCTTCTACGCCTGCCCGGAACCGCTGGCCATCGAAGTGGTATGACGGTCATTCGATAATTTGGGAGATTTTTTTGCGCCTCGGCGGGTGTTTTTAAAAGAAACTCGTTTTTCTCAAAACGACAGACCGCCAGCGAAAGCGAAATGAAATTTAGAAAGAGAAAAGAATCATGGCAACCCAACTTGTCAAAGGCAACCACGCCGTCATCATCGGCGCCATCTACGCCGGATGCGACGCCTACTTCGGCTATCCCATCACCCCGGCGTCCGAGATTCTCCAGGACGCGTCCGAAAAATTCCCGCAACTCGGCCGCCGTTTCGTCCAGGCCGAGTCCGAGGAAGCCGCCGCCAACATGCTTTACGGCGCCGCCTGCGCCGGTCACCGGGCCATGACCGCCTCGTCCGGCCCCGGCATCAGCCTGAAGCAGGAAGCCATTTCCTTCATGGCCGCCGCCGACCTGCCGGTGGTTATCGTCAATGTTCAACGGGCCGGTCCCGGCCTCGGCAATATCGGCCCGGAGCAGGGCGACTACAACCAGGTCGTCAAGGGCGGCGGCCACGGCAACTACAAGTGCCTCGTCCTCGCTCCCGGATCCGTCCAGGAAATGTGCGACATGACGATCAAGGCTTTCGACCTGGCCGACAAGTACCTTGGTCCCGTGTACATCCTGACGGACGGCATGCTCGGCCAGATGGTTGAACCGCTCCGTTTCCCGGAAACGGCCATCACGCCGAAAATCGACACGTCCTGGGCCGTCTGCGGCACCGCCGAGACGAGCGGCAATTTTGTCAGTTCCATCGAACTCGATTTCGACGTTCTCGAGCAGCGTAATATCCGCCTCCAGAAAAAATACGAGTCGATGGCGGTCGAGGCCGATTGGGAAGAATACCAAATCGACGGCGCCGACGTCGTCGTCGTCGCCTACGGCGCCACCAGCCGCATCGCCAAATCCTGCGTCGACACGGCGAGGAAGGAAGGCATTAAGACCGGCATGATTCGCCTGAAAACGTTGTTCCCGTTCCCGGCGGAACCGCTCAAGAAAATCGCCGCCGGCGCCAACAAACCGGCGTTCGTCGCCGCCGAGATGTCGAACGGCCAGATGATCGACGACGTCCGCCTCGCCATCGAATGTTCGCGGCCGGTGGTTCTCGCGAACCGCATGGGCGGCAACATCATCACGGACGACGAAATCCTCAAGGGGATTCGCGCCGCCGCCCAGCAGGTCGGGAAGTAACGGGAATCTTTCAGCCAAAAAGCTTAGAGAGCACGCAAAGGATAGAATCATGGCGGCCACATTGACCAAACCCGAATCCATCAACGCCGTCTTCACCCGGAAGGCCGGCGCCGCCCCCACGGCCACCCACTACTGCCCGGGCTGCGGCCACGGCATTATCCACAAACTCATCGGCCAGGCGATGGACGAACTCGGCATCCGCGACCGGTCCATCATGATCAGCCCCGTCGGCTGCGCCGTCTTCGCCTACTACTACTTCAACTGCGGCAATGTCCAGACCGCCCACGGCCGCGCCCCGGCCGTCGCCACCGGCCTCTCCCGCTGCCGCGACAACGCCGTGGTCATTTCGTACCAGGGCGACGGCGACCTCGCCTCCATCGGCCTTAATGAAACGCTCCAGGCGGCGAACCGCGGCGAAAAGATTGCCGTCTTTTTCGTCAACAACACCGTCTACGGCATGACCGGCGGCCAGATGGCCCCGACCACCCTCGCCGGCGAAGTCACCGCCACCACGCCGTGCGGCCGCGACCCCCGGGAAGCGGGCTACCCGATTCACATGTGCGAACTCATCAACGAATTGAAGGCGCCCGTCTTTATTGAGCGCGTCGCCATTTCTGATATCGCCCACATCCGGAAAGCCAAGAAGGCCATCCACAAGGCGCTTGAGATCCAGCGGGACGGCAAGGGCTACGCCTTTGTCGAACTCCTGTCGAACTGCCCGACCAACCTCCGGCAGAACACGAAGGCGTCCATCGATTTCGTGAACGGCGACATGTCCGACGAATTCAAGGTCCAGAACTTCCGCGATCGTTCGGCCGAGGTGGAACCGTACCACCGGGCCGACCGGGTCTGGGACAAGGCCGCCATCGACGCCCTCTTCGAGCTCGACACCAAGGCGGCGCCGGACGCGCCGGTGAACCCGGACTTCACGCCGGTCGGCGTCCGCATCGCCGGTTTCGGCGGCCAGGGCGTTCTCTCAATGGGACTTATTATCGCCAACGCCGCCATCCAGGCCCAGCGGATGACGTCGTGGTACCCGTCCTATGGGCCGGAACAGCGCGGCGGCACCGCCAACTGTTCCGTACAGATTAGCGGCGTCGAAATCGGCAGCCCGGTCGTGACGGAACCGGACATCCTGGTGGCGTTGAACCGGCCGTCCCTCGAGAAGTTCGTCGGCGCCGTCAAGCAGGGCGGCTACATCCTCTACGACGACCGCATCGAAGGCGTCGATTTCCCGTCCGGCGTCCGCGTACTGGCCGTACCGGCGGTACGGCTGGCCGTCGAGGCCGGCAGTGAAAAGGCGGCGAACACGATTATGCTCGGGGTGATTTCGGCCCTCGACAACACCGGGGTCGGCAGGGATTTCTACCTTCGGGCGATGGAGGAAAACTTCACGGACAAGCCAAAACTTATCGAACTGAACCGGAAAGCGTTCCAACTTGCGGAAGAATGGGCAAGGGCGAACAAGTAGCTTTTCAGAATCCGGAACCGGTTCGTCCGCTTCCGGATTGTTTTTTATAATGGCGGTTTTTCACGCCAGGCGGCGTGGGGGAAATTCCGCCCGGCGTCCGCCACGAAAAATCCGTCAGGTTTGCATTTTCAATAGAGGTATTGATTCTCTTCTCAATTTTAGATTGGAGTCAGTCATGAATATCCGTTTAGAACTTATGCCGGAGTCGTCCCGGCGGAAGCTCCCGGACACCAACGAGCCGCTTCCGTTCGGCCAGCTCCGCACCAACCACATGTTCCTTATGAACTACAGGGACGGCGCCTGGGTCGATCCGCGCATCGTCCCATACGGGGAAATTTCCCTCATGCCCGGCGCCATGTGCCTTCACTATGGCCAGACTATCTTCGAAGGCGCCAAGGCGTTTATCCACGACGACGGGGAAATTTTCCTTTTCCGCTACGACAAGAACTGCGATCGGCTGAACCATTCCGCCCGGAACCTTTGCATGCCGGAAATCCCCACTGACATCCAGATGGAGGCGACCCTCCGCCTCGTCGACATAGAACGCGACTGGTGCCCGAAGATGCCGGAGTCTTCCCTTTATATCCGGCCCTTCATGTTCGCCTCGCAGGATTCCCTCGGCGTTAAGCCGGCCAAGGAATACATCTACTGCGTCATGCTGTCGCCGGCCGGCCCGTACTACCCGGGCGGGTTCTCGAAGGCCATCCGCCTCCTTATCACCAGCCGCTACCACCGGGCGGTGTCGGGCGGCACCGGCACCTCGAAGTGCGGCGGCAACTACGCCTCGTCCCTTCAGGCCCAGGAATACGCCCACGAACACGGCTGCGCCCAGGTGCTCTATCTCGACGCCACCAACCAGACCCTGGAAGAGGTCGGCACCATGAACCACTACCATGTCGAGAAGGACGGCACCTTCGTCATCCCGACCTTCAACGACTCGGTCCTCAAGTCCATCACCTCCCAGTCCGTTCTTGAACTGGCCGGCATGTCCGGGCTTCCCGTTTCCATCAAGGCGCGGCAGGAGACGATACGCCTCGACAACTTCCTGAAC
>JAJQFC010000085.1 GCA_021201355.1 Planctomycetaceae bacterium
CTACCGATCAGAGCAAAAGAGCAAAGCGAATTTTGCGTCACGGTAAAATAGGTTCAAACCCAACTCCTCCCCCTCCCGCCACGAATCACCTTCATTCCGGAACAACAGAAACTGGCAATTCCCGGGAAACGTCCTATACTCACCCGAATGAGTGAAGAACCGCGTATCGGCCTCCTCGACCGGACCACGTTCGAGGCGGTCCGCACCGAATACGAGCCGAAATGGGGCGCCGTCCTGTCCGCCTTCGACACGGAGGGCGAGCTGGTCTTCGGCGACTATCCGCCCGGCGTCGACCAGCGCGTCCGGAGCGCCGTCTGCCTCCACGCCCACGAAGCGGTCCGCTGGGGCGAGGTGCCGTTCGACCTGCTGGCGGACGGCGGCATGATCTGGGTGGTGCCGATTATCACCAACCAACGCCCGTCCGGCGCCGTCGTCGCCTCCATGGCGAAGGACCGCCTGTTCCCGAACGACGACGACAACCCGGCCGTCGACGTCCACGCCGCCGCCCAGGAGCTTCTCGGCCTTCTTGAAGAGGAAAACCTGACAAACGTCAGCCTGCTTGAACTGCGGCGCACTTCCCATATGTCGGAACGGCGCCGGGCCGAAGCGATTCACGCGGTCAAGACCCATTCCCTCGATTTCCGGAACGCCTATATCCGGGAAGAACCGGCCCTCATGGCCGCCATCCGCCGGGGCGACCGGGAGGAGGCGCGGTGGCTCCTCAATTCCATCCTCGTCGTCCTCCATTTTCAGGCCGGGGACAACCTCGGTTTGGTGAAAAGCTTCTTCCTGGAAATCGTCACCCTCATGTGCAGGACCGCCGTCGAAAGCGGCTGCGATTCCCTGGAAATCCTCGGGAACAACTACGAAGCCTTCACCGAACTGTCCCGCATCAGTTCGGACGACGAACTCGGCCCCTGGCTCCACGACATGCTGGAACGGCTTATAGACGCCATCCGCAGCCGGCGGAACGATTCGCCGATGGCGCAATTGCAGGCCGCCGTCGCCTACATGCACGACAATCTTCATCAGGACATCAGCCGGGACGAAGTCGCCGCCGTCGCCCACCTGTCGCCGGCGCATTTTTCCCGCGTCTTCAAGAAGGAAATGCGGGAAAGCTTCACCGATCTCCTCAACCGGATGCGGGTGGACCGGGCGGCGGAACTCCTCGCCAACACCCCCCGAAGCTCGCCATGATCGCCCTCGACTGCGGCTTCAAGGACCAGAGCTATTTCACCAAGGTCTTCCGGAAGTACATGAAACAAACGCCCCGGGGCTACCGCCTGCGCCTCGGTTCGGCAAGGGGGCCGGGCGGAAAAAGGACATGAATTCATATCACCGTGTACGGAGGTTTCGGGCGGGCTGCCAGTTTCGCTGTCCGGATCGTCCTGGCCGTTGACATTGGCCGGCGTTTCCGGTGTAATTGGACAACTTTATTTATCCGATACTGCGTCCGGCATGCCCTCGCCGTCATTACAGGCTGGTAAGGCAGTGGACCCACGCAGACTCGGGACTCTCTCCACCCGTCTCCGATCCGGCCTCAACCGGACGGTGTGCCGGTGGCTTTTTTTATATGCTGTTTTTGAGACGGCAGAACAGCGTTCATCGTGAAGGGATACACCCATGGCGGAAATGAATCTCGAAGAAGGCATCACGTTTGACGACGTCCTGATGGTACCGCAGAAAAGCGACGTCGTTCCCTCCGAAGTCTCCACAGCCACCCGGTTCTCCCGGAATATCGAGTTGAACATCCCCATCGCCTCCGCCGCCATGGACACGGTCACCGAGGGCCGCCTCGCCATCGCCCTGGCCGAGCAGGGCGGCATCGGCATTATCCATAAAAACCTCCCGCCGCTCCGGCAGGCCAAGGAAGTGGAGGATGTCAAACGGTCGGCAAACGGCATCATCTCCGACCCGGTCAAACTGAACCCGGACGACTCCGTCGGCCTCGCCAACGAAATCATCTCGCAGCGGAAACTGTCCGGCATTCCCATCGTCACCGAGGACAACCGGGTCGTCGGCATCCTCACCCGCCGCGATCTCCGCTTCCAGCACGACGACGACGTCCGCATCAAGGACGTCATGACGAAAGATCACCTCGTCACCGCGCCCCCGAAAACCACCCTCGACGTCGCCAAGGACATGCTGTTCAAGAACAAGATTGAAAAGCTCCTCCTCGTCGACGACGACGGCCGCCTCCAGGGCCTTATCACCATGCGGGACATCACCAATTTCGACCGCTACCCCCTGGCCGCCCGGGACAAGCGCGGCCGCCTGCGAGTCGGCGCCGCCGTCGGCGTCAACGACGACGAACGGGTCAGCCTCCTCGTCGAGGCCGGCGTCGACGTCCTCGTCGTCGATACCGCCCACGGCCACAGCCAGAACGCTGTTGACGCGTTCAAGCGGTACAAGGGCCATTACGGCCACCTGGTCGACATCGTCGCCGGGAACGTCGCCACCGAGGAAGGCGCCCGCGAACTCATCGACGCCGGCGTCGACGCGGTGAAGGTCGGCATCGGCCCCGGTTCCATCTGCACCACCCGGGTCATCGCCGGCATCGGCGTGCCGCAGATGACCGCCATCTGGGCGGCCGCCCGCGCCGCCAAGGGGACGGGCGTCCCGGTTATCGCCGACGGCGGCATCAAGTACTCCGGGGACATCGCGAAAGCAATGGCGGCCGGCGCCCAGTGCGTCATGATCGGGTCTCTCCTCGCCGGCACGGACGAAGCGCCGGGCGAACAGATTCTTCATCAGGGCCGCATGTACAAGGCCTACCGGGGCATGGGCAGCCTCGGGGTGATGAGCCAGGGAACGAGCGGCGACCGCTACCGCCAGGGGAACCGCCCGCCCGACAAACTCGTCCCGGAAGGCATCGAAGGCCGGGTGCCGTCGAAGGGCCCGCTTGAACCGTTTATCTACCAGCTTGTCGGCGGCCTCAAGTCCGGCATGGGCTACAGCGGGGCGAGCACAATTGAAGAACTCCAGGCCAAGGCCAAGTTTATTCGCATCACCCAGGCCAGCCTCCTGGAGAGCCACCCCCACGACATCACGATCACGAAAGAAGCGCCGAACTACCGGCTTGATTAGGCGATAGTTCGGGAATGGATTCGCCGTCGCGGTTTGGACGTCATAAAACGCTCCAACTCTGTCAAAAAAGGTGCGTCACCATGCGGAGTGCCCTCGACATCCTGCACAAGCTTCCCGGCACGGCCATTCTCTGTGTCGGCGACATCATGCTGGACAACTTCATTTACGGCGACGCCACCCGGCTCTCGCCGGAAGCGCCCATCCCGGTGGTGACGGTGAAGCGGACCCTGTCCATGCCGGGCGGCATGGGTAATGTCGTCCGGAACCTCGGCGAAGTCGGCATCCTGCCCCTCGCCACCAGCATCACCGGCGACGACGCGAACGCCCACAAACTGTCCGAACTGTTTGTTCATTCCGGCTGGCTCCCGCCGATCATGATCCGGGACAGCGAGCGGCCGACCATCGTCAAGACGAGAATCATCGCCGGCGGCCAGCAGATTGTCCGCTTTGACGAAGAAGTCAGCCGCGCCATCGGCCCGGAACTGGAACAGAAGCTCATCGAAGCCATCCGCCGCCACCTCGGGAGCGTCCGGGCGATAGCGATATCCGATTACGGCAAAGGCATAGTGACGCCGGGATTGGTCGCCGAGACGGTGAAGGCGGCGCGGGAAAAGGGCATTCCGGTGGTGGTCGACCCGAAAGGGAGGGACTATTCGAAGTACGCCGGAGCGACAGTGGTGACGCCGAACCGGAAGGAACTGTCGGAAGCGGTCGGCCGCGACCTCCAGGACTCGGACGAAATCGCCAACGCCGCCGCAGAAGTCCTCGCCAAACACGACATCAAGAACCTCCTCGTCACCCGAAGCGAACAAGGCATGACCCTCGTCTCCCGGAACGATGCCGGAAAAGAACCATCAACACCGACAACGACATCAACAAAGACACTGGAAAAGACACCGGATTCGTCCACAACAGCGACCACCTTCCCGGCCCTGGCCCGCGAGGTCTCGGACGTCAGCGGCGCCGGCGACACGGTCGTCGCGATGGTGGCGGCGGCCCTGGCGGTGGGCGCGCCCCTGGTTCTCGCCGCCAAATTGGCGACGCTCGCCGCCGGCGTCGTCGTCGGCAAAATCGGCACCGCCGTCGCCTACCCCCACGAAATCGAAGCCGAAGCGGAACGGTGGGATTTTACGTTTCCGTCGTGAACCCCTGCCGATTTTTAAAGCAAGGCGCGGGCGGCCACCACCGTTCTCTTGAAGAAGGTGGATTCGATCGTATACTTATGAAGGTAGGGTATACGATGGAGAAAACGATGACAACGAAAGATTACATACAGTTGGACCCATGGGAAGTCTGGCCTGACGGCATAATTCCGGCGGACGGCAGCCGACCGGAAGTGCGGTTGCGGACCCCTGAAGAAGGAAAAGCCTGGTTGAAAGAGATGGCGGATTTACGAAGGAAATACGGAATAGTTAGTGGAGTTTCCGCCGTAGCCGATGTTCGTGAAGAAAGGGACGACCATTGATGCCGGTGGCGGCCTCCTCGTCCGTGTTTTCTGCACCGTCCTTTCGGCAAATTTCACATCGCTCTATCTGTAAAAGAATTTGGGACCAATTTAAAAATTACTTCACCGAGGCATACAATTTACTTTCCCGTTGCACAATGCGATATTCAGGCTGGATTTCTAGAATAATCTTCTTTAATACCATTCGGTCGTCCGGCAGGTGGTAGGTGCATAAACTCAATTTCGGCGCGAAGTTCTTAAGGACGTTTTTTGCGCCGAGTAGGAGACGCCGTTCCGATCCTTCGATATCCGCCTTAATAAAGTCAATCCGCGCAATCCCGCGGTCGCGGACGATGTCGTCAAGCGTGACCGCCTGGACCGTCTCGACCGCGCTTGCGCCCGAACTCCATTCCTGAACATCGTCGGCGCGGCAACTGGCGCCGAGGTTTTTCTCGTCAAAACAAAATTGCGGTTCTTCCCGCCGGTCCGACAGGGCGTAGGGAAGGATTTCAATGTTCCCGTTCAATTCGGCATTCTTCAGAAGGTACTTTTCCCGAACGTGCGTGATTGGTTCAAAGGCGAGGACGCGGCAGCCGGCCCGGGCGGCAAGGGCGGAGAACATGCCCATATTGGCTCCGGCGTCGACGACGACATCACCGGGACTCAGCCTGACCTTGCCGACTTCATACGGACCTTCCAAGCCCAGACCGCGCACGATATCATACTGGTCCCGTCCGATGACGGCGGGAAGAAGATTGTCGATAAATTCGTGCGCGAAGAGCCTGATATCTTCTTTGGAATCGGGTTCGAGCAACCGAATGCCTTTAAAGTCAAAAATCCCGTCCTTCTCCCATGCCTTTATCTTTTCATAGAATGCGACAGGATTCTGTTCGACGTCCTCTCTTTTCAAGCCAAGAAGTGTACGCGCTTTTGTATTGCCGCAAAAGAAGGCGAGGTTCGCCACGCGTTTTTGATTGATGAGAAAGGGCAGGTGGGCACGAAGATACTCCGCCGTCGGCGCGTCGAATTTCCCCTCCCGAAGCCCGCGTTCTATTGCCCGCCGCGCCCGGGGAGCCAAAGTCCTTCCACGGTTAAGCCGGCTGCCGGTGAGGCGGTCCCGCAGCTTTCTCAACTTCTTGATTAATCCCATTTTTATACCCCTCATGGTAATTTTGAGAATTTCTCAAAATTTAGGGGGTTCCTATGGCAGGCAACATAGCCAAGGTTATAGGA
>JAJQFC010000370.1 GCA_021201355.1 Planctomycetaceae bacterium
CAACGACGTTATGGCCCTGGGCGTTGTCGAAGCGGTCAAGGAAGCCGGCCTCGAACTCAACAAGGACATCTTCGTCGTCGGCTGCGACGGCCAGTCCGAAGCCTACGACTCCATCCGCCGGAACGAGATGGCCGCCACCATCGACTCCTTCCCCTATTACGAAGGCTACATGGGCGCGGAAGTGGCGCTCCGGGCCGTCCTCGGCCAGAAGATTCCCCGGGTGGTGTGGACGCCGTGCAAGATTCTCGATGCGACGAACGTCGACAACGGCGCCGCCGAAAACATCGGCTGGACCGATCCGAAGTTCGAATAACCCGCAGTCGGTCGGGGACGCCGTCCGTGGCGGCGTCCCCGCGAATTCACCGGCAGGCCGGACGGCACGGGAAAAAGCGTTTCGGTTCGGACGCGCGGCCTGTGTCCCGGGCGGCGGCCGGTTAGTAAAAGGTGACATGGTTATGGACGACTCCATCGCGGTGCAGTTCGACAAGGTGTCGAAATTTTATCCAGGCGTCCGGGCGCTTTCGGACGTCTCGTTCTCCATTCGCCGGGGCGAGGTGCACGCGCTTCTCGGCGAGAACGGCGCCGGCAAATCGACGTTATTGAACATCCTCCACGGCGTCACGCAGGCGGACGAGGGGGAGATCCACGTTCTCGGAAACAAGGCCAGCTTCGCCACCACGACGGACGCCCTCGCCGCCGGCATCGCCAAGGTCCACCAGGAAATCCACCTGGTTCCGCAGCTCACCGTCGGGCAGAACATCGCCCTCGGCTACGAGCCGAGAAAGCGGATTGGCATCGACTTCAAGGAGATGTACCGGCACACCGACGCCATTCTGGAATCGCTCGGCTGCCGTTTTCGCGGCCGCGACTACCTGACCGGCCTCAGCGTCGGCGAGATGCAGATGATAGTCATCGCGAAGGCCCTCTTCCACGAGACGAAGGTAATCTCGTTCGACGAGCCGACCGCGTCCCTGTCGAAGGCGGAGACGGACAAACTGTTCGACACGATAGCGGAGCTGAAGCGGAAGGGCATCACCATGCTCTACGTCAGCCACAAGCTGGACGAAGTCTTCCAGCTGGCCGACCGCGCCAGCATCCTCCGGGACGGCCGCTACATCCTGACGACCGAGGTAGCGAAGCAGGGACGGCGAGTTCATCCTTGTCGACGAGACCCGGAACATGTCGGAACGGGACATGGCGATGGCGATGGTCGGGCGGGAACTGACCCAGGTGTTTCCGGAAAAGGCGACGCCGTCCGCCGACATCGCCCTGGAAGTCGAGAACCTGTCGTCGCCGGGCGCGGTGCGGTCGGTGTCGTTTTCGGTGCGGAAGGGGGAGGTCTTCGGCCTCGCCGGACTGATGGGGGCGGGACGGACCGAGACGGCGGAGGCGCTTATGGGCCTTCGGCGCCGCCGGGGGACGGTCCGCGTGTATGGGGAGGTTCTGGCGCCGAACCGGCCGGAAAGCGCCGTCGCCGCCGGCCTCGCCTACCTATCCGAGGACCGGCAGGGAAAGGGCATCCTCACCCGGGCCGGCATAACGGAAAACACCAGCCTCGCCAGTCTCGCCCGCTACGTCAGAAACGGCTTCCTGTCCAATGCGGCGCGGCGGCGGGCGGCAGAAAAGTATGTCGGGGAATTTTCCGTCCGGGCCGCCAACCTCGGGGCCAACCTTGAATTCTTTTCCGGCGGCAACCAGCAGAAGATGTCCCTCGCTAAGTGCCTCGATACCGAGCCGCGCGTCCTTATTTTCGACGAGCCGACCCGGGGCATCGACATCAAGACAAAGTCGGGCATTTACCGTTTTATCCAGGCCCTGGCCCGGACCGGCATGGCCTGCATTCTCATCTCCAGCGAAATGGAGGAGATAATCGGCCTCTGCCACCGCGTCCTTGTCCTCTACGAAGGCGAGGCCACCGGCATCCTCGAAGAGGCGGCCATCACCGAGGAGGAAATAATGCTCCACGCCACCAGGTTGAAAACATCCGAATCGTCCCGAATGGCGGCGGCCGGGGAGGGCGGCCAATGATTCCCCGGGAAAAACGCTGGGACTTTTCGACGCTGGCGCCGTACCTGGCCCTCCTGGCGATGCTCGTCATCGCGTCGGTGACGTCGGAACATTTCCTCCAGGTCCGGAACCTCCTGAATATCACCCGGCAGGTGTCGTACACCGGCATCATCGCCCTCGGGATGACGTTTGTCATCATCGCCGGCGGCATCGACCTCTCGGTCGGCAGCATGGTGGCGTTTTCGGGCGGCGTCATCATCATGGCGATGAACTACTGTTTTACCGAACTGGCGCCGGGGTCGGAACTGGCGGCGTTCCTCTTCGCGCTGGCCACCGGGCTCGCCCTCGGCCTTCTCGGCGGGGTGTTTTCGGGAACGCTCATCACCCGGTTCGACCTGGCGCCGTTTATCGTCACCCTCGGCTTTATGGGCTTCTACCGGTCGATGGCCTTGTACACCGGGAACGGCGGCGAGTTCCGGGTGGAATCGGGGATGCGGCTGTTTTCCCGGGTCGGGACCGGGCTTATCCTCGGCGTGCCGGTGCCGTCCCTCGCGTTTCTTCTCCTTGCCGCGGTGTTCGGGATAATTCTCAACTGGACGCGGTTCGGCCGCTATGTCTGCGCCGTCGGGTCGAACGAGAACGTCGCCCGCTACGCCGCCATCCGGGTCAACCGGGTGCGGACGCTTACCTATGTCATCTGCGGGCTGACGGTGGCGCTGTCCGCCTTCCTCCTCGGCGGACGGATGAATTCCATCAACTCGACCAACGCCGGCAACCTGTACGAACTGGACGCCATCGCGGCGGTGGTCATCGGCGGCACCGCCATGACCGGCGGGGCCGGCTCGATGGCGGGAACCGTCGTCGGCGCCCTCATGCTCGGCATCATCAATAACATGCTCAACATGTGGGGGGTGTCGGCGTATCTGCAGGGGGCGGTGAAGGGGCTTGTCATCGTTCTGGCCGTCCTTGTTCAGAGCGCGCGGGTGCGGGGGCTGTTTTCCCGGGGCGGGTGACGGCTGGCCGGGAAGCCGGAGCGTCGGCGAGGTGAGCGGCGGGCGACGGCGGGCGACGGGCGCGGTGTTCATAACGCCTGATAGTGCCGTCCGGCGCGCGGTCCGGCTGTCGCAAAGTTGTTTCGCGAATTGCTATTGTGAGGCGATTTTTTGAATCATCTGTATGGAATTGCTGTATGGTGCGACGCGGATTTTTTGGGCGTGTTCGGGAACTTCTTTTCGGAAAGGGAACGATCATGAAACGGATTGCATTGGCGGTACTCATGTGTCTGGCCGTCGGCCTGACGGGGGCGGCCGGGGAACGGGTGCGCATCGGGATTTCCATCCCGACGGCGGATCACGGCTGGACCGGAGGCATTGTCTGGTGGGCGCAGCGGGCGGCCCGGGAACTCAGTGAAAAGTATCCGGGGGCGGAATTCATCGTCGTTACGGCGGATGCGCCGGCGAAACAGATTTCCGACGTCGAAGACCTCGTCACCCGGGGCATCAAGGCGCTTGTCGTCCTGCCGCACGAACCGACGCCGCTGGCGCCGACCCTGAACCAGATTCGCCGCTCCGGGGTGTTCACGGTGGTCGTGGACCGGACCGTGCCGGAACTGGAAAACGACATTTACGTCGCCGGCGACAACACCGGCATGGGCCGCCTGTGCGGCGAATTCATGGCGTCCCAGATGAAGGGCCGCGACGCCGACATCGTCGTCATGACGGGCATCCCCTGCGACGTCGACACCGACCGGGTGAACGCCTTTAACGAAGTCATGAAGGACAACCCGAACATCACCATCCTCGACAGCCAGCCGGCCAACTGGAGCACCCAGAAGGGCCTGGAACTGATGGAAAACTTCCTCCAGAAGTTCCCGAAAATCGACGCGGTGTGGTGTCAGGACGACGACGTCCTGAAGGGCGTCATGCAGGCGTACAAGGAATCGGGCCGCTCGGACATTTCCCTCGTCCTCGGCGGCGCCGGCTCGAAGGACATCATCAAAATGATCATCGACGGCGATCCGCTGGTCCGCGCCACCGTGACGTATCCGCCGAAGATGATCTACGAAGGCGTCGTCATGGCGGCGGAACATATGCTGAACAAAGTTGATTATCAGAAAGTGATGATCATTCCGGCCGAACTGGTGACAAAGGAAAATGCGCAGGATTTCTACTATCCGGACAGCCCGTTCTAATGTGGATTCCGGTATGTAAACGCTATGAGGAAGGCGGACCCGGACCGGGTTCGCCTTTCTTTTTTTTTCTCGGTGCGAACGGGAATGGGATTTTAGAAAAGGCCGTGGCTCCCGTCGCGCGGGCTTTTCGCATCCATCTGAATCGTTTTATACACGGCCTCGCTGGTGATCATGTTTTGGTGGCGTTTCCCGAGGAAGTCGCGGCGTTTTCGTTCCTGATCGGTTTGGATAAGGCCCTTCATGTCGTTTCGCAGGGCGTTTGCCTGGGTGCGGGCGGCATCGCGGACGGCGTCCAGCGGCAGGTTGTGGGAATCGAAGTGTCTTCGCGGGCAAGCAACGTTTGTTATCTCGTGGAACTGGGTCGGATATTTGGCCTGGTACTCCAACGCCTCCAGGGCACCGCCGACAGCTCTCCGGCACTTTTGGTTGGTTGTCATATCGCCTTTAAGAAATCGGTCCATTCCAAATCGTTTGGCCAATTGCGTAAGGGTTTTTTTATCGCGATCAAGCAGTGCGTACTCGACCCCCATGATCAGTGCGGGGTTTTTGGTCTCCTCCACCTGATCCAGTTTTATGGACATGCGCTCGTAATGTCGGGTCATTTCTTTTTCACGGACGAGCGCATTCCTGTTGCGACTAATGAACGGAAAGCGATTGACCTCTCTGACAATGGTGCGAAGGAATGCTTTTTCTTCCTCGTTCAGTAGATTATGAATTATATCATTGACAAGACGATCGGCGGATTTGTCCATCTTATCCCTTTGTGAAATGGAGGACGCCGCCGCCCACGTCGAATCTGTCCAGCCAATCGGCGCCATACGCTTTTTCCGCGTCGGCGGTATTAAGGCCCATTTCCAGAAAGTCCTCCCGGCCGAGCAGGACGAGCTGTGTCAGAATAAAGGATGGGTCGCACGGAATCTGGTCAAATACCTTTTCCGCTTCCTCTTCCTTGCCCTGATCCATAAGTTCGCTGTAATGCTCGATAATGCGATCTTTTTCTTCGTCACTCATCGTCGATATGAAAGTGTCTTCGTCGTATCCGGGAAGAAAGTCCGGCAGGGTGGTGGGCCTGAGACGAATCTTTTGGCTAACTGTCATCTCTATCTCCTCCTTTGTGTCCATACAGGGTGAACTGGTGAAAACTGAATTATAACCACCGTTCAATCAATTTCCACCGTAATTCAGTGTGGACGAATGGTCGGTGGGAGGCATAAAGATGGACGGCACGTCTTTGGCGCGCCGTCCTTGATGTGGTGCAATCTTAATAAACTTGGGATAGGAGACTGATGCTTAACCTATGCGATTCCTAATAACTGCCGTATGGGGATTACTGGGGAAACGGCGGGTCCGCCATTCCCTTCCGTTTCGGAAGAGGATGGAAGACGCGGCGGCGCCGGTCCGGAACTCCGGATGGTGGGTGGTGGTGGGGCATCTGGTCAGGATGCCCTGGCGCGGGTAACCCGTAAAGTTGCACACCCGCGCCAACTGCAATTGGTACCGCTCACCATCCGGAATCCGGGCCAGTGCCGCCGGCCGTTTCGTCTTCCGCGAGGCGCC
>JAJQFC010000281.1 GCA_021201355.1 Planctomycetaceae bacterium
CGTGGTCTGGCGTAACCGCCTCCTCTTCTAGGAGGCCTTCACCTACGACCTGGCCCTGCGGGCCGCCCGGGACAATATCGGTTTCGAACCGTTCCCGCCGGGCCGCGAACTTACCCTGGTGCCCCTGGTCGACGCGGAACAGCTCCGGGACTTCCTCATCGATCTCGCCCGGGCCTGGGCGCGGGCGGCGGCGAGCGACGAGGATCGGGGAGAACAGATCCGCATGTTGAAGGAGTCGAACGCCAGTTACCTTGCCGCCCTCGACCGTTACCAGGCCGATCCCGGCGACATTCTTTACGAACTGGCCGGGAACTACGAGAGCCTCGCCAACCTGCGGGAAATGGACGGAAACCATCAGGACGCCCTGGCCCTCACCGCCGCCGCCGCCCGGTCGTACCTGGACGTATCGCTCCGGGCCAGGGGATCGCCCCGGGAGATGGACGCCCTCCTGGCCGCCGGCGACGCCTTTTTCCGGTCCGGCCTTCTCGAACGGACGGTGGAGAGCCAGCTCCGCTTCCTGGATCGCTTCGGCTATTCCGCCACCACCGGGACGGACGCGGCGATGGCGGTGGTGCGGGCGGAAAACCTGCTGGGGCGGGCCTACTGGTTTCTGGGCGATCTCGAACGGGCCATGGCCTCGTTCCGCCGGAACATCCCCTGGCGCACGCCCGACCGGTACAAGTCCATCTACTACATCGGCCGGATGCTGATGGACGAGGGCATTGCCAAAAACCAGCCCGAACTCCTCGGCAGCCCTGACGACCCCCTTCCGGACCTCGACCGGAACGGCGACCCGATTATCGAAACCGCCCTCCAGGCGTTTAATTTCCTCCGGCAGGATCCCGGCATCAATCCCGTCGCCCGGGCCTGGCGCTGGGCGACGTTCGACCTGGCGAAGCTCCAGTACGTCTTTGCCGAAAACGCCCGTCGCCAGTGGGAGGCGGAGCGCCAGGCCAACCCGGACGAGGCCGGAGACGACGCGGTCCGGCCGTGGATACTCCAGTACGAACAGGCCCGCGTCACCCTGACGGAATCGCTGGAACGCTATCCTCTCCGCCGGAACGGCGGCATCGGCATTTCAATCCGTGTCGAACCGGAGGACTACGCCGACACCATGGCGGCCCGGTTCGCCAGCGAGTTTTACCTCGCGAACACCATCCTTACCCTGGCTGACGCCGGCCAGGACGACACGCTCTATGCCCTGGCCCGAGCCCACCTCGAGAACATGCGGGACCGGAACCGCTACGCTTCGGCCCTCTTCGACACCAGTATCGACCGCTTCCAACTGAACTCCGCCATTATCGCCGAGGAAATCATGGGCGGCGTCCGCGACCGCGACGCACCGCTTCCCCGCACCCGCCTCGGCGACGACGAAGGCCCGACCCACAGCCCGGAGCGGCTCCGCGACATGCTCAGGAACTCCATGCTCCTCCTGGCGAACGAGTATTTCAAATCGGGCGAAAAAGCCCGGGAACGGCAGCTTCTCGCCTCCGCCGCCGATGCTCCCGGCATGATGGCGCCGGAGAACGCCCAGGCCTATTACCAGGACTCCTACCGGGTCTGGCAGGACATCTACGACCGTTTCGGCGCGCCCTACGGCTCCCAGGCCATGCTCATGATGGGCGATTGCCTGAACCGCCTCGGCTTCCCGGACGACGCCCAGAATCACTACCGGATGGCCGTGAACATCGCCGAACTCATGCCCGAGGACACCCGGTCGGACGGGCTTCTCGACATTGGGCCGCAGTTCTGGAGCAACATGGCCGAGAACCGCCTCCGGGACATGGCGGACGGATACACGGTTCCCTGACGGCGCGACGCGAAAGGCCGTCCATCGCCAAAAAATTCGGGCACGACGCGAATGCGCCGTGCCCTGTTTCGTTTTATTGTGTAGTGAGAGGGGACGTCGTCTTCGTCGTCCCGCCGGGTGTTCGTTTCCGGTCACGCCCCGAGCGTCGCGGCGATGTCCGCTTCGGCGCTGCTTATCGGTTTTATGTCGAACGCTTCCACCAGGGTGGCGAGAACCGGCGGCGTCACGAACAGCGGCAGCGTCGGCCCGAGGTAAATGTTTTTGATTCCGAGGTGAAGAAGGGTAAGGAGCACCGCCACCGCCTTCTGTTCGTACCAACTGAGGATGAGGGACAGCGGCAGATCGTTTACGCCGCAGCCGAGCGCCTCCGCCAGCGCCAGGGCGACCTGGACGGCGGAATAGGCGTCGTTGCACTGACCCATGTCGAGGACGCGGGGAAAGCCGGCCACGGTGCCGAGGGGCAGTTTGTTGAACCGGTACTTGCCGCAGGCCAGGGTGAGGATAATGGTGTCATCCGGCAGTTTTTCCGCAAATTCTGTGTAATAGTTCCGCCCCGGCTTGGCGCCGTCGCAGCCGCCAATCAGGTAGAATCGGCGTATCTGCCCGGCTTTGACCGCGTCCAGGATGGCGCCGGCGGCGCCGACGACGGTGTTCCGGGCAAAGCCGATGGTGATGCGCCTGTCCTCGCCGTCTTCCGTAAAACCGGGCGCGGCGAGGGCGGCGTCGACCAGGGGTTCGAACCGGCCGTTCGGCAGGTGGGTGACGCCCGGATAGGCGACGAGGCCGGTCGTGTAGACCCGGCTTATATAGGAGTCCTTCGGCGGAACAAGGCAGTTCGTCGTCAGGAGGATGGGGCCGGGGAAATCGGCGAATTCCATGTCCTGTTCCTGCCAGGCGCCGCCGTAGTTCCCGGCCAGGTGCGGGAATTTTTTGAGGCCCGGGTAGGCGTTCGCGGGGAGCAGCTCGCCGTGGGTGTAGACGTTTATGCCGGTCCCTTCCGTCAGGACAAGGATGTCGTGGAGATCGGCCAGGTCATGGCCGGAGACGAGGATGCACTTGCCCCGTTTCGGCGTGATGCGGACCTCGGTCGGTTCGGGATGGCCGTACGTTTCCGTGTTGGCCGCGTCGAGGAGGCGCATCGCCTCCAGGTTCAGTTTGCCGGCGCGGAGCGCCTCACCGAGGAGGACGGACATGTCGTCCGGAAGCGTGGCGGCGGTGGCGAGGATGGAAAAGAGGAGGGCGTAGATGCCGTCCTCTTCCCGGCCGAGGCGGTGGGCATGGTCGATATAGGCGGACGCTCCTTTGACACCGTAGAGAATGAGGTAAAGGACGCCGGCCTTGTCCTCGCCAAGACGGCGCTGACGACCGGATATACCATACTTTTCGGCCTGGACGGCGATTTCCGCCGGGTTCGACGCCAGGGTGAATGATGCCGCTTCCGGCAGGTCCGTCGGATCGGCGCCGGTCCGGTCGCGGAGGAGGGCGGCCAGGCGGTCCCGCTCGGCCATTCCCCGGACGACCCAGCGGCGTACCGTTTCGGCGTCGAAATTGACATTGGTGACGGTGGTGAAAAGGGCCTCGACACAATAACGCCCGGCATCACGGTCGACGACGCCGGCCGAGGCGAGGCGGTCGGCGTAGACAGCCACGGCGAGGGCGGCCTGAACAGCCAGATCCTGCATATCGGAATTGTCCGGCATCTTCCCGCAGACGCCCCGGTGGGTGCAGCCGGTTCCCTCGACAGCTTGTTCGCATTGATAACACAGCATGAAAAATTCTCCTTATGAGCACGTGGAACGCTCTTGGTTATGAATGTCCCGCCCTTGTCAAAATCCAACACAATCCCGACCCGATCGCCGGCGGCGCCGGTGCGGGGTACGATAGAATCCGTCTCCCGGTGACGGCCGGGAGTCGAAATGGGTGTTTTATGGTGTGGGGATCAGGCTACCCGGTCAGGAACAACAGCGCCAGGGCGATCCGATTGGCCCGCTGCCGTCGGCGAGGCGGTCGATGAGATCCGTCAGCGTCGTGGTGGCGAAATACTCGGTGATCATTCTCTCGAGATCCCGGGTGATGCCGCAGAACTGGCACAGCGCCTCCGGGTGACAGACCCGCCGGGCGAACAGGCAGCCGCCGGCGTTGATCTCCCCTTTCACTGCCTGAACAATGGTGATAAGGGTGATTTCGCTCGGGTCGCCGTTCAGCTTGACGCCGCCGGTCGGACCTCGGGAACTGTCCAGCAGGCCCGCCTCCACCAGGCGTTTCGTCACCTTGTGGAGGGTGTGGCGGCTGGCTTCGAGAGCGCCGGCCAGGTCGCCGACGCTGATCCACGAGTCGTCCCCGAGGTGCCGCCGCTTCGCCACTTCCAGCATCGAGTGGAGCGCCAACGCGCCCATTTCGCCAACATTAAGAATGCCATGCATGCCCTCACTCCTTATTTAATAAATTGGTACCATATTACAAGTATACGGCACGACCGGCGGTCGCGCAAGTCGGTTGCGTCGGATTTTTCAAAAAAAAAGTGAGGTGGGGCAGTTGGCCGTGTCTACCGACTGCCAGTTCCGGTTGTCAGTGGGGCGGAAGGCTGGATGCATCTTTTGATCTATGACGTACTGATTAAGCACATCGCTGGTGACGACTGCGACGTCAAACCTTCTTGAAAGAGTCTGACCGGCAACACGAGGGCGTGGCATGAAAAAAGGACGGGAAACAGGACTGTCCTGACAGTTATGGATAGTTAACGCAGCGTTTGCGGAAAGGCGTTAACCGGTTGATGGTCGCGGTGGAACGGGCCGGCGGTTCGCCCGACCGCTTCGCGGTGACGATATCCGCCGACGGAGGTGAAAATTTGTTGCCTGCCTCCCGGGTGAAGGTTATCGCCTTCCGGGGTCAGGCGAGGAGTTAACCATTTATTGCGTTCCGCCGTAATCGTCCACCCTGTCCCGGAACACTATCGCGGCATTGCCGACGATACGGTCCCGGTCGGGCGGCGCGGTGCGGGTAACGCGTCAGGAGACAGCCATGGATTATATGACAACCACAACCACGACGGCGCCCGCCTTTACCGGCATCATTGCCACGCTGGTCGTCGGCCTCATCGTCGGCTTTATCGCCGACCGCATCATGGGCCCGGGCGGCCTCGGCCTGGTGTGGAGCATCGTTCTCGGTCTTATCGGCAGTGTGGTCGGCGGTTTTATCTTTTCGCTTTTCGGGATGGGCGGCTACGGCATTATCGGCCAGATTCTCGTCGGCATCGTCGGCGCCTGTATTGTCCTGTTCGCCGCGAGGAAATTGAAACACGCATAGCGTCGGACGGGCTGTCGCGTCGTGACCGTCATCAATCACATACGCGTCAGGTCTGGGCAGGCTGCCGCGTCGCCGCTGACATAAGGCATCCGGCCGCTTTCCAGCCGTCCAGGGCGGAGGTCATGATTCCCCCGGCATAACCGGACCCTTCCCCGGCCGGGAACAGTCCGGAACCGTCCGACGATTCATACCGTTTGTTCCGTAAAACCCGCACCGGGCTACTGGTGCGGGTTTCTATTCCATACAGCCGCACCGTCTCCGGTTTGACGAAACGGAGCCGTCCGAGCATTGCCGGCACCGCTTCCGCCAGCGTCGCGTACACCCGTTCCGGCAGGAGATTCCGAAAGTCCGCCGCCGCCACCCGGGACACGCTGCCGCCGTCCGGCGCCGGTCCCGGCCGCCCGAGCACAAAATCCTCGAGCAGTGCCGCCGGGGCCGCATAGGCGCCGCCGGCCAGTCCGGCCCTGTACGCCCGCTCCTCCCAGTAACGCTGAAACGCTATTCCGGCCAGTGCCGGCGGCGTGTCCGCCGGCGCGCAGTCGGCGAAATCCTCCGCCGTCACCGGCGTCAGGAAGGCGGCATTGCCCCATTCGCCGGCGCGGCGTCGTGTTACACCTTTTGCATGTGCCCGGGAGGAC
>JAJQFC010000069.1 GCA_021201355.1 Planctomycetaceae bacterium
GCTTCATGTTGCGGACAAGGATGTCGATGTGCGCCGGGGTGGCGGGGATTATCTGTTCACGCATTCCGGTTTTTTCTCCTTTCCCGTGCCGCCTCTCGGTAGTGGCAGTCAATTTCGAAAACAACGACCAGACTGCCGCACGACGCGCATTTCCGTAGGGTGCGATCACTCACAATGTCGTACATGGACAAGCGGTAATCATGACCACACGCCGGACAGGTATTTTCAATCTCGGTCATTTCCCGCCTCTCACCTGGCCTGGTTGTGCATTTCCGCCAGCTTGACGATCATGTCCGCCCTGGTAACGCACCAGGGGACGGGTGAATAACTGCGGAGGGTGAGCCGGGACGACAGGCTTCCCGCCGGATCGGCCGGGACGGTAAACGTCTTGCTGCACGTTTTGAGGGTTGTTGTCTGGCCGTCGGCGTCGTGAAAATCAAGCCGCCTCTCTTCGCTTCCCTCACAGGAGTACCGGCAGTCGCGCGAATGGTGAAAACCGATGGTGGCGAGGATTGGAGCGCGGTTCCGGGAAGTCGGTTCGAAACCTTGCGGTCCCATGTCCACGGTCGTAATTTCGGCGGTGTACGGCAGACCGGCGATTACATGCGACGCCTCCACCGGGAGCGTGAAAGAACCATTCCGGACGACGATCTCACTCGACCCGTCGACGCCATAGGCGACGCCGTCGGCCAGGACGACGATCTTTTTTCCTTCAAGGTGTTCAATGTTGGTAAATACCGTCTTCGGATCGCCCTGGTATTCAAGGCCACAATCCACGTACCACGCGTCATCGAGCGGCGTTCCGGGAAAATGATGCGGTGCCATCATTTCAAGGTAACGCCGTTCCTGACCATTGACCACGCGAACGGTTTGGAAATAGATGTCGGATTGTCCGTCGATGTTGGCGATGGATTCGCACGTCTCAAACCGCCCGTCTGTGACGCGGCGGGTAACACCGAGAACGTCCTCTTCCGCCATGTAGGTAACCACCGCCGCGACGCCGTTGGATAAAACGCACCACATGGTCGCGAAGGGGTTGGGCTGTGCTGCGGTCGCCATGATGCGCTGGCCGGTGAAAATATGCCGGGAATAGTGCGTCAGTTCCTTGCCGCCGTAATCGTTCGAAAGGTAGTCGAAGGCGAAAGCGTTCAGCGATTCGCGGTTGTTGCCAACGGATATTATGGCTTTTCGGAACAGGAGCGGCTTGACCGAACTGTTGCCGTAGTTGGATTGGATGGAGATTTCCGGATTTGCTGCGGGTCGGGAACCCCTCATTCGGTACTCGCCCGCCGATGCGCCCATGACCAGATCCGCCATGGACGCAAGCCATAAAAGGATCGGCGAACTTTTGCCGCCGGTGACGGCCCATTCGAACGCGTCTTCATCTGTGGACGTGTCGGTCGCCTTCGGCAAGGTGAAGTTTTTGAACTCGCCTAACTTGCTCCCGTTGATTCTGTTGGGTTTTTCCGTCGGGCCGCCCATGATCAGGCGGCTGCCGTGGAACATGGCGACGGAAGGGTATTTTCCCGGACCGTCGAAGGGATTGGCCGGTTTCACCGGTGTCTGCTTCTCGTCGCCTTTGTCGGTGTTGTTGTCGATAAATGTGGTTCCATTGACATCGCCAATGGCTTGGTAGGACATCCCGCCGGTGGTCGGAAAGCGTTTGTACACCCGGTAGCCGGTCGCGCCTTCCGCCGCGGCCCAGGATAAAACGGTAACGCCGTCGCCGCCGTCGTCGGCACAGGTAACGGTATTGCTGGCGGAGGACTGGGCATTGTTGGTCCCGAGTGTGGCGACGCAATAACTCGCGCCCTTGCCGCCATCCTGTTCGATAATGAGTCCCGTCGGGTACGGCAAGCCGGTCTCGGCGGTGAAGTCTGTCCAGCGCCAGTCATGATGATCAAAACGGGTAAGGATTTTCGGTTTCGATTCGGCGTGTACAATAATCAGCGTGTCGTTGTCCTGGCAGTAATCGACGTTTCGCTTGCCCCGTTCTACCCTGATGTCGTCGGACTGCATCTGGTCAATGGTGAACGGGGATTCAAGAACGACGACTTGGCCCTGTTTCGAATGTCCTTGCGGGTACGTCACCAAACCGCCCCGATGGAGAATACGGAATCGCTTATCGCCGAATTCAAGGACGTAGGTCTGTTCGCTACCGAACTCAAAAGGAATAAAACGGACCGGGCGGTCTTGTTCCAGCGCCGGGGCGATAAAAACGGTTCCCGGCGCTTTGATGACGCCGCCGGTGGTACGGGCGATAACGTTCACGGCGACGGCGAGGCCGGAATATACTGGTGCCCAATCCTTGCGGCCATGTAGGTCGGGGGAAAGTTCGCCACGGTTAAACGAATGTTGGAATGCAAGTTGCGGTTGCATATTATCCGTTCCTCGCTTCAAGCCAGCCGCCCGGACGGGGCGCGGCGCGGCCAATTTCCTCAGCGTCCGCTATCTTCGCCTGCTGGATGTAATATTCCGCCTGCTTCATACGGTAGTCAGCATCGCGGTCGTCGGCGTTGACGGCGCGCGTGATGTTGGCGGCAAGAATCCACGTAAAGGCGAGGACAAACGCCGGAGGCCAATCGGTTGGGGGAACTGCGTCAGAAAGATACCGGGCGCAGGCGTTGCCATGCGCGGTCCGAAGGATACGGCTGGAAAGCCTGTTTTCAACCGTCCACGGCCATTCTTCCGTATATTCGAACTGCCAGGCATTGCCATCGCCGGAATGGCCCGTGACCGTGCCGACTTCCAAAATTCGGACGCAGTCGGACGGGTAGGCCCAGCCATAATTCCACGCCGCGGTAGCCGTCTTGACGACAGGCGCGTCGGCGACGCGCGCCAACGTGGTCGACACGGTGGCAAACGACCAATCGTACATGGACATCAGGGTCGCCAGCGCGCCGTCGTAATTCTGCGGCAGCATGAATTCCCGCGCTGTCTCGTCGTCAAGAGAGCCGACCTTTCGGCCGATTTTGATATTGCCGAGGGCGAGGTTGTAGAGGTCTACCCGCGAAACCTTCATCCGTTACACCTTTTTGAAGTGCGGCGCGTCGTCCGGTATTTCGTCAAAAAAGACCGGACCGGGATCGCCGGGGTTGTAAAGAATGTTGTTAAAGTAACATTTGACCCGGCAGACGGTACGGATCGGCGTGCCTTGTTCGGCCGGTTTATTCGTCCTGCGGCCGCCCGATCTGCCGCCACGGCCTCCGGAAGGCTTGCCGCCCTCCTGTTCTTGATCCGCCTGAACTTCCGCCGCTCCGTTTTCGTCCTGCTGTTGAGCCGGGGCGTCTCCATCCGACTTGGACGCGGCGTTGTCGTTTTTCTCTGTGGCGCTCATGTTGTTGCCTTTCGATAAATTGAAAGAGCGGCAAGGGCGGTCTGTCGGCCAGACCGCCCGCCGCCTTGGTTAAACCATGTTGGTCTGACCGCCGTGGATGGCGTACCCGGCGGTGACGGTTGCGCCGGTCGCTCCGTTTGCACCCGCGTAGATGAGCTTGTGGAATCGCTTCAAACCGATACCGAGGAACGAGACATATACCACGCCGCCACGGTTGACCTTGGCTTTGTCGACGTAGAAGGTCATGGCGGGCGTCGCGTCGGAGCCATCGGCGGCGAGGCCGGTGGCAAGGGTGATGGACAGGTCCGACGTTGCCGAGCCTGTTCCCTTGCCGATAATCACTTCAAGAGCGATGTGGTCCCCGGACTTGCCGAGGTCGCCGTCGCCCGCGTCGATGACGTAGGTGGAATCGCCAGCGGCGAGGGGTTGGGCGTCGGAAAATCGCATGTTGTAATCGAGCATGAAAAACCCTTTCGTGGAGGATGCGCCTGATGGATGACTGGCCGGAACTACTGGACCTGCGATTCGGTCCCCATGAGCGTGTCGGACATAAACACGGGAATGCCCGCAAACATGCCGACTGACCGGGGCGGCAGATGACGCTCAAGGTCGGACGGCGTCCAGTAGGCGTTCGCCTTCTCGAACATGAGAATATCCATGGAGGTAAACACATCTCGGGATACTACATAGAGAAGCTTCGATTTGTCCACGTCTGCGGAAACCATGTTTTTCATCTGGATCATTTTGCGAAGCAGGGCCGAATCCTTTGGGGAGGCAATACCGTCGGCGATTAGCTTTTCAACGTCGGCGGACGGAATGTTTGCAAGGCGCATGACGCTATTCACGTTTTCGACGGCCAGGCCGAGCGGCCACTTGTACCAGGTGCGGTGACCTCGGAACGGGTTGCCATCCCGGTCGTTCAGGAAAACGCCGTTGTTCGAATCGTACTCCTTGATGGACAGACCGGCGGGACAGCCATTGTCGGCGTTGATCAAGTAAAGGGACTGGACGCCCGGCGCGAGAAGGTAGACGGAGGTCAATTCGTTACCAGTGCCGCCGAAGTCCTGGACGTGATCGTAGCCGGTGTTTTCATTGATCACTTTACCGAACGTGTTGTAGCGGGTGGCAAGGCCGTCCAGCCCGGCGGACTGACGCGGCGCGGCGCGGTTGCCGTAAATGATGGTGTCGTTCAGGTTATTCCGGAGTGCGATGCGGATGCCTTCGTTCTGGTTTTCGATAAACGCGGATGAATTATCATTCAAGGACAGGACGTCCTCGTCGATGTCACAGCGGTCTTCCAGCTTGCCCGTGACTTCGATCGCCTCTTCCACTTCGGGATTGCTGGCCGGAACGCCCTGATTCAGGGCGCGCCAGACGCCGCCGCCGCCCAGCGATATGCGGCGCGAGAATTTGTGGACGGTCCCTTGATTGGCCTTGACGATGGGGAACATGTCGAGAACATCCCCGGCGCGGATCAGAGTTTCAAGACACCGGGCGTAACGGGGCTTGCCCTGGGCCTTCAACTGCTTCGCCAGGGTGCCGATAGTGGCGTGTCCCGTGCTGACAGTGGTCATAATGTATGTCCTTTCGTGGTGGTGTGTGGTGAATAACCCATGCCAAAACGCGCGGGCCTCACCTGTCGTAAGT
Source organism: Planctomycetaceae bacterium (assembly GCA_021201355.1). GTDB lineage: Bacteria > Planctomycetota > SZUA-567 > SZUA-567 > SZUA-567 > JAJBSZ01. The sequence continues at coordinate 4,985 of JAJQFC010000069.1, forward strand.
GCTGTACAAGTCCGGAGCCTTCGGCCGCTCCGGTTCACCAGTGATCGACGGCTGTTCGGAGGTTAGTTGCTGATACTTCCGCCCCATGTCCGCAAACCACCAGACATTGGTAAGCGCCTGGAAGTTGGGGTCGTTACGAATGGCGTCAACGGTGACGCCGTCGGGGAGAAGTTTGTTGAGGCCGATAGCGGCTTCGGCCAACTTGGCCTTGTAATCCGCCCCGTAGTACTCCTTGGTCTTTCGCGCTTCATCGGCGCAGAATTCGGCATACCCTTTTTTCCGGCCTCAAGGACAGCGTCGACACGGCGGTTCGCATAGGCGGTCGCGGCGTCGGCCAGCTTTTGCGCCGCTTCACCGGTAACGCCGAATTCTTTCCCGACTTCATTCAGGACCGCGACCGCATCGTCATCGGCGACCATGTTGTCGGGAAACGTGAGTTCGTAGCCGTCGATCTCGCCCTCCGGAGCCGGATCGGCCGTGCCTCCATCCGTTCCGCCTTCGCCGTCGTCGCCGAGAAGCAACTCCATCGCGGGCGCTGCCGGGTCTTTCTTTTCCCCCGTCGCCGTTTCGCCGGTGGCGGGATCGGCCACATTACCGGCCGTGTTTTGCGGTGCGGGCTGGCTAGTGTTCGCCGGATTCGCCTGGCTGACCGGTTCCAGGGCGGTTGGTGCGGATGCGGCGGTTGTAGCGGGTGCTGCGGCGTCCGGTGCGGTGTTATCCTGTTCGGGCGCGGCGGCGGTTGCGTAGATCATGAGTGGGTCTCCTGTGGA
>JAJQFC010000167.1 GCA_021201355.1 Planctomycetaceae bacterium
CAAATATACCCAGTTCCAGGCCGCCAACGCCCTCGGCGACGCTGCCAAAAATCCCGGCGCCGCCGGCAATATGATGGGTATGCTGGCCGGCGTCAACCTTGGCGGCATGGTCGGCGGCAACCTGGCCGGCGCCCAGGCCGCCGCCAGCGGGTCCGGGTCCGGCGGAGGTGGAAACGCCGCGCCGGCCGGCGGACCGCCGCCTCTCCCGAACGCCGCCACCTGGTTTTTCGGCATCGCCGGGCAGCAGGTCGGTCCCCTGAGCGCTGAAGCCGTTTCCGCCAAGGTCGCCTCCGGCGAAATTACCCGGGACACGCTGGCCTGGAAACAGGGCATGGCCGGCTGGGAAAAAGCCGGAACGGTGGACGACCTGTCCGGCCTTTTCGCTGTTGTGCCGCCGCCCCTGCCGGAAGCGTAGTCCTTATCCCTTTTGCAACGACACGGACGCCGGTCCGATACAGACGACTACCGGCTTCCGAAACGGCGACTTCACCGGCGGCATGTTGTTCCTGGAGACCTGAGCCAGAATGGACGAGAAAACCCTGCAGGACAAGCAGATTGAGGACGAACTGCGGAGCGGCCGCACCACCGACGCGTCCGTCCCGCCCGGCGCCAGGCAATTCCCCTGCGTCAATTGCGGCGGACCGCTCGTTTTCATGCCCGGCACCACCCACCTGAAATGTCCCTATTGCGGCACGGAAAACGATATTCCGTTAGATGCCGACGACGATTCCTACCTCAGGGAAAACGACTTCCTGGAAGCGTTGGAAGCGGAAAACCAGCACCAGGAGGACACCACCCCGGGTCCGGTGCGGGACGTCATCCGCTGCACCTACTGCGGCGCCAACACCACGGTGAATGAACGGAAATCATCCGACCTCTGCCCGTATTGCGGCCATCCCCTGTCTCTTCAGAACCTTACCCGGACGCGGCTTAACGTCCAGGCGGTCCTGCCGTTCCAGATTGCCGAGGAAAAAGCGCTCATTATCTACCGGAATTGGGTAAAGACCCGCTGGTTTGCGCCGAACGATTTCAAACGCCGCGTCACCCGGGGCGAAGCGATGCGCGGCTGCTACATGCCTTATTGGACTTACGACGCCGTCACCACCACCTGGTATACCGGCCAGCGCGGCACTGTCTATTACGTCACCCAAATGGTGCCGGTGACGGTTAACGGCAAGACAACCATGCAGCCGCGCCAGGTTCCGAAAATCCGCTGGACTCCCGCCTCCGGCCGGGTGCAAAACACCTTCGACGACATTCTGGTGCCGGCGGCGCAGTCGGTCCCGATGAATATCCAGTCCGGTCTGCAGCCGTGGAACCTGCAAAAGCTCCAGCCCTTCCGGCAGGAGTTCCTGGCCGGATTCGTCACGGAAACCTACCAGGTGGGATTGAAGGACGGATTCGAGACCGCCAAACAACTGATGGAACCGGCCATCCGCCAGGCTATCGTCCGGGACATCGGCGGCGATCAACAGCGCATCAGTTCAACCCGGAGCGAATACGCCAACATCACCTTCAAGCATATCCTTCTCCCCATATGGCTGTCCGCCTATGCCTACGGCGGCAAGACCTACCGCTTCACTATTAATGCCCAAACCGGCGAAGTGTCCGGCGACCGGCCGTACAGCGTCTGGAAAATCGCCCTGGCAATCCTCGCCGGACTCATTGTCCTCGGATTGGTGTATTATTTCCTTGGCGACGGCGATGGCGGCGGGATGGGTTATTATGAATCGTACTCGGTGGTGGCCTTGGGGATGTGGTTAAGGTTCCGGGCGATATGGCGGCGGGGAAGCGGTTTTTTCAAACGACGGCCGGTCGTTGAAAATAGTGCCGTCACACAGTGATTATTGCGATAGAAGCGTGAAATTTATCGGAAAAATGTGATGCTCACGGCGGCGGTGATTGGCTAAAAACTATCGCCGGAAAAAACAAACACCCCCCTGCCGAAGCTGGGGGGTGAGGGTTTTTGTCGACTGCAGTCTGATACTAGCTCACTTGGAGGCAATCAGAGAGGCCGGCATTTGGTGGCTTCCGGACCTTTGCGGCCCTGAGCCGGTTCGAATTCAACCTTCTGTCCGTCCTTGAGGGTCTTGAAGCCATCCATCAGAATATTCGAGTGATGAATGAAAAGATCCTGACCGCCATCGTCCGGAACGATGAACCCATACCCTTTTTGATCGCTGAACCACTTAACTGTTCCCGTAGCCACTCCACACCTCCATTCACAACAAATGTTCTCGCCCGGGTAATCAAATTGGTGAACGCGTCCGGGCCGTCGCGCCCCCAACCAAATGAAACCATATTTAACATTTTTCGGCGTCATATGTCAATCGTAAACATTGACGTAAAAAAGTTTTTTTTATTCGTAAGCCCCGTCCGCAACTTACCCTTGACAAAGCGGCATGCTCTGATATCACTATAGTGTATACATATCATAGCTCCGATGAACCGCCCATGGTCGTTTTTCAAGCCGGTGACGCTTTAAACGATGAACGGGATTCCAACTGTTTTCGTATATCCGGCCGAACGGTCGGCGGTCGAAACGTCCATTAGCCGTCGCCACAGCAGGGGAAAATTACTTCATGAGATTCCTACGATCTCTTACCGCCAGTATCAAGGCCAAGCTGTTTTTCTCCTTTGGCCTGATTTCCGTTATAGTCCTCATTGCCGGCATCAGCAGCATGGTGCCGTTCCGGCGTCTGGAAACGTCCATGCGCCATATCGGCCACGACAACCTCCAGTCCCTTCTCCGCATTTCAACGATTAAAGGCGCCCAATCACAGATAATGGCGGCCGAGCGCACCCTGCTAATCCGCCAACTGTCCGACCAGGATATCCGCCGGCAGAATTACGACGACATTCAGTCCGCCTATCAGGACGCCCACACCGCCGCCGAAGGCTTCGAGAGGCTTGGCCTGACGCCGGAACAACTCGCCTCCTGGCAATCGTTCCGAGCCGCCTGGGACGCCTGGGCAGTCAAACAGGGCGAACTCCTGGAAATCCTCCATAAGCAGGAAGAACTTCTAAGCCAGGGCATTCGCGGCGGACGCCAGTTCGACCGCATCGCCAACCAGGCTTTCGACCTCGCCTTCACGGATCTCCGGCAACTCCGGGATCAGGCCAACCGGCACCTGGACGAACTGGTCGCCATGATCCGGGACAACGCGGTGGAGGCGGTGGACAGCTCCCTACAAACAGCGCAGAATTACTTCCGCTGGCAGATTTCCATCGTTATCGGCGCCTTCGCCTTATCTATTGTTCTCGGTTTCTGGCTGTCCCGGCGCATTACCAACCCGATCCTCAGCAGCGTCGGCCACATTGCCAGGGTGGCGGACGGCAATCTCAGGCAGGACGTCGAACCGTCCCTCCTCGAACAGGCCGGCGAAACCGGTCTCCTCGCCAACGCCATCCAAAGCCTCATCAAGTCGCAACGGAAAGAGGTCGGGGTCTTCCAGTCCATCGCCAACGGCGACTACACCAGCAGCCTTGAACTACGATCCAACCAGGACGATCTCGGCCGCGCCGTCGGCCAGATGCTCGACGTTACCAACGAAACGCTGGCCCAGGTCAATGTCGCCGTCACCCAGGTGACGTCCGGCGCCGGCTCCATTAATAACGCCAGTCAAATCCTGTCACAAGGCGCCATCGAGACGGCCTCCTCCCTCGAGGAGATATCAGCCTCCGTCGCCCAAATCGGCGAAAAGACCCGGGCCAACGCCGCCTCCGCCGACGAAGCGGACAAGCTCGCCGCCGCCAGCCGCGCCGCCGTCGACCGGGGCTACGACGCCGTCGCCGAGATGATCACGGCGATGAAGGATCTTCAGGCCACCAGCGCCCAGATCGCCTCGGTCGTGAAGTTGATCGACGATATCGCCTTCCAGACCAACCTCTTGGCCCTGAACGCCGCTGTCGAAGCGGCGCGCGCCGGCCGGCACGGACGCGGCTTCTCCATCGTCGCGGACGAAGTGCGGAACCTTGCCGGACGGTCGGCGAAAGCGGCGCAGGAGACGGCGCAGATGCTCGAAGAAACGGTTGCCAAGCTGGAAAAGGGCGCCACCCTGGCCGAACATACGGATGGCGTCCTCCGGGAAATCGTCACCAACGCCGGCAAGGTGGCGGAACTGTTCAAGGAAATCGCCAAATCGTCCAACGAGCAGTCGGTCGGCATCGGCCAGGTCGCGAACGGCCTGAAGCAGATCGACCAGGTGACGCAGCATAATACCCTTTCGGCGAGCGAAACGGCCAATGCCGCCATGTCCCTTCTCCGCCAGGCCGAAGCCCTCCGGACCATGATGGAACGGTTCCGCCTCCGGAACGGCAACTCAAGGGAGCTCCTCATGCGGAAAAGGCGGCGGAACGCGTCCGCGAGCGCGCCGCTCAGGCGGACAATAGCCTGCCTGGCGACTGGCAGCGCGCCGCTCTTCCGGGTGGATACGACGACGGATTTTTCGGTCCGACCAACCGGGATTAACGGCATTGTCCCGGTGGACCGTTCGGCATCTTTCCGCCGCAGCCTCCGGTCTACGACTCCAGGCGGTGGTTCTCCGATTGATATCCGCCATCACCAAATACCACCGCCATTCCCCCTTTCCTGCACGAAAAATCAGCAAAAACCCTTGTGGCTTTTCCCGTTTTCCCCTACACTTCCTCGCGGGAATTTTTCCCGGTGTGGAGGTGGTGGCATACATGTCGCCGGATTCCACCAGGAGGGGAACTAACATTGCCGGTACCCACCCGGGGCCTGAACCGGCTTCGGGCACGGCATGTGCATATTCGATAACTCACACGGACACGAACTCATGAGCCTGAACGTCACCATCCCGGACACTTTCAACGGCCCGCTCGGACTTCTCCACAGCCTGATTCTCCGGGACGAAATCGACATCTACGACATCCCGATAGCCCGTCTGACCAATAGCTACCTGGAAGAAATCAAGAAGCTCGACATCATCAACGTCGATGAGGGCGCCGAATTCCTCGACCTCGCCTCCCGCCTCCTGGAAATCAAGCTCCGCATGCTTGTTCCGCCGGAAGAAGGCGAATTGGAAGACGCGGAAGAGGACGACGACTTCGATCCGCGCGGCAGCCTTGTCGAAGCGCTTCTCGAATATCGCCGCTTTAAGGACGCGGCCCGCCTTCTCGGCGAACTGGCCGAGGAACAGGCGCGCCGGTTTCCCCGGGTGGCGCCCCGTATCGAATTCCGCCTCGTCGGCGAGGACAACCCGGACGGCGTCGACTGCCTCGACCTCCTGGCCGCCTTCCAGTCGATGCTGGACAAATTGTCCGTCCCCGACGTTATCACGACGGAGGAGGTACCCATTTCCGTTCGTATCGAACAAATTCAGACCGTCCTGATGGAAAAAGGCCGGGCGCGGTTTTCCTTCCTTCTGGCCGGCATCCCGAACCGTCAGGAAATGGCCGGATTCTTCATAGCCGTTCTCGAACTCATCCGTCAATGCCGCATCACGGCCAGGCAGACAGACGACTTCTCGGACATCATTATTGAACCGCGCGAGCCGGCCGAACCGGCGCGGGAGACGGCCCTGGTCCTTCGTGTCCGGTCAGTCCCCTCGTTCCCGCTGGCATTCGGTGGCGCTGTCCGGCTCCACGGCGGCGGGCCGCGTCGCTCCCCCGCCCCGGTCGTGCCCTTCGCCCCCGTTGCCGGCCGGGCGGCCGGCGGTCCGGGACGAAAGCACCCCCGTCCGCCCCCCCCCCCGTATTCCCTGG
>JAJQFC010000195.1 GCA_021201355.1 Planctomycetaceae bacterium
CTCGGAGACGTTCGGCTTTACCAATGAAAAAACCTCCCCCCGCGCCCTCGCCGACTGCGAAACGCTGGCGCAACTGTGGGCCGTCATCCTCGAAAAAGCGGATGAAATCCCCCTCGCCGTCCTCGGCGAAATGAACCGCCTCCTCGCCGTCAACCCGAGGCACCCGTACAAGGACTTCTTCGGCCGCCTGGCACAGGAAAAGCTGTCCCAGGGCCTCGGCCAGGAGACGGAAATCGGCGCCCTGTTCAAGATGCGGAAAACCTTCCAGCCTCGTCCGCCCATCGACGGCGAGGGCGAATTTGGCACGATAGACGCGGAAAAGGTGCGCGGCTGGTTTTCGGCGGACGGCGCTTTCGCCCACGCCTTCCCCGGCTACGAAAGCCGCGAAGGCCAGGTCGAAATGGCCCTCCACGTCACGGAAGCGTTGAACGACGGCCGCCACCTCATGGTCGAGGCCGGCACCGGCATTGGAAAAAGCCTCGCCTACCTCGCTCCCATCGTCGAGTTCGCCCTCCGGAACGAAACGCCGGTCATCGTCTCGACAAACACGAAAAATCTCCAGGCGCAACTGTTCGAAAAGGATCTGCCGCTTCTCCGTCGCGCCCTCGGCGTCGACTTCAAGGCGGCGCTCTTGAAGGGCCGGCGGAACTACCTGTGCATCCGGAAACTCCTCTATCTCCTTGACAGCATGGAGACGGAACTGGACGGGGAAGACCGCATGCGGCTCCTCAATATCCTGCCGTGGGCGGTGTGGTCGGAGACCGGCGACATTTCGGAAAACATCGTGGCCGGACAGCCGCATTTCGCGCCCCTGTGGGGAAAAATGTCCACCATCGGCGAGGACTGTCTCGGACGCGGCTGCAAACGCTTCCGCCAGTGCTTTCTCCAACGCGCCCGGGCCCGGGCGCAGGAAGCCGATATCGTCGTCGCCAACCATTCCCTCATCTTCGCGGAAATCGGGTCGAAAAATCCGGCCCTGCCGGACTATCGCCATCTCGTCTTCGACGAAGCCCACAACCTCGAGGACGCCGCCACCAACCACCTGGCCGTCGAACTCCAAGCCACCCGCATCATCACCGCGGTGAACCGGGTCCACCGGGCCGGACGTAAGGGATCGACCGGCCTCATGGCGACGCTGGAAAAATCCTTCGCCGCCGTCGCCGGGAGCCAGGGCGATCTGGCGGAGATGGCCTTCCGCCGCATTGAGGACGTCCGCATCGCCGCCGGGCGGACGCACGAGAGTTTGCCGCCGTTTTTCCAGGCCATCGAAGCGGCCCTATCGTCCCGGAAGCAGGGCGAGTCGAGCCGTTTCACCCAGGACGACAAGCGCCCGGCGGTATGGGATCCGATCCGTGAAACCGGCCGCGAGCTGTTCGCCGCCATGACCGGCGTCCTCCACGGCATCGAAGCGCTCGCGAACATTATTCGGGAACTGGACGAAGCCACCATCCCCTACCAGATGGAAAGCCTCCGGGAACTCGAGGCGTCCATGTCGTGGATTCGGGAAATCACCGAAGACGCCACCTTCATCCTCCAGGCCGCGTCGAACGAATACGTCTACTGGCTCGAACGCGTCGGGTCGAAGTCGGGGAACGTCCGCGCCGTCGCCGCGCCGATCGTCGTCGGCCCGCTCCTCTACGACCAGTTGTACCAGCGGAAACGGACGGTCGTGTTCTGCTCGGCGACGATGACGGTCCGGAACCGGTTCGACTTTCTGTCGCGGCGCCTCGGCATCGATTTTATATCTCCGGACCACCTCCTCACCTTCAACGCCGGCACGCCGTACGACTACCGGAAACAGTGCCTGGTGGCGACCCCGGTTTTCCTTCCGGAACCCGGCAACCAGGGCGGCGACTACGCGAAGGAACTGGCCGGGTTCCTCGCCGACGTCTACCGCCGCACCGACGGACGCGGCATGGCCCTTTTCACCAGTTACGACATGCTGTCCCGCGTCGCGGACATTCTTGAAAAGGAATTCGTCGGCGACGGCCTGAAGCTTCTGGCGCAGGGCCGGTCCGGCTCCCGGGAAAACATCACGGCGATATTCAAGCGTGGCGAACGGTCGGTCCTCCTCGGCACCCACTCGTTCTGGGAAGGGGTGGACGTCGTCGGGGACGCCCTCTCCTGCCTCACCATCGCCCGCCTGCCGTTCGGCGTCCAGACGGATCCGATTAACGAAGCCCGCTGCGAACAGGTCGAGTCGGACGGCGGCAACGCCTTTATGGAATATTCCCTGCCGTCCGCCGTCATCCGCTTCCGGCAGGGGTTCGGGCGGCTTATCCGGTCGAAGACGGATCGGGGCGTCGCCATCATCGCCGACCGCCGGGTCGTCGCCAAACGCTACGGCCAGTGGTTCCGCGATTCCATCCCGGTGCCGACGGAATCGTATTCGGACCGGGAAGAATTACTGGAAGACATAGAGAAGTTTTTACATGACACAGGAAAGTAGGACGCACACACATCACAGGAAAGTAGGACTCGTAATGGAACAGGTTATTCACGATCTCAGAAACATCGCCATCATCGCCCACGTCGACCACGGCAAGACCACCCTCGTCGACGCCCTCCTGAAGCAGTGCCACGTCTTTAGGCAAAACCAGGACGTCGCGGAATGCGTCATGGACTCGAACGCCATCGAACGCGAGCGCGGCATCACCATCTTCTCGAAGAACGCCGCCATCAACTACAACGGCATCCGCATCAACGTCATCGACACCCCCGGCCACGCCGACTTCGGCGGCGAAGTGGAACGCGTCCTCAACATGGCGGACGGCGTCCTCCTCCTCGTCGACGCCTTCGACGGCCCGATGCCGCAGACCCGCTTCGTCCTCCGAAAAGCCCTCCAGGCCGGCCTGAAGCCGCTTGTCGTCATCAATAAAATAGACCGCCCCGGCGCCCGTCCCCACGAGGTGCTGGACGAAGTGTTCGAACTCTTTCTCCAACTCGACGCGAACGAGGAACAACTCGACTTCCCGATCATCTACGCCTCCGGCCGCCAGGGCTTCGCCAAGGCGGAAATGGAAGACACGTCGACGGACTGCCGCCCGCTCCTCGACGCCATCATCCGGGAAATCCCGCCGCCCAAGGCCGACCGGGAAGGCCCGCTCCAGATGCAGGTGGCGGCCATCGACTACAACGACTACGTCGGCCGTATCGCCGTCGGCCGGGTCAACCGGGGCGCGGTGCGGGAAAAGTCCGACATCACCATCATGCTCCGGGACGGCGGCAAGAAGAACGGCCGCATCGAAACGGTGCAAATCTTCGACGGCATCGGCCGGACCAACGTCAAGGAAGTCCTGGCCGGCGACATCGCCCTTATTACGGGCATCCCGGACATCGGCATCTACGACACCATCGCCGATCCGAACGAGCCGGAAGCGATGCCGGTCATCCAGATAGACGAACCGACCCTGACCATGGAATTCAAGGCCAACGACAGCCCGTTCCTCGGCCGGGAAGGCCAGTTCGTCACCAGCCGCCACCTGAAGGAACGCCTCGACCGCGAACTCCGCTCGAACATCGCCCTCCGGATGGAAGCAACGCCGGACGGCTTCCTCGTCGGCGGCCGCGGCCTCCTCCACCTCGGCATCGCCATCGAAACGATGCGCCGGGAAGGCTACGAATTCGCCGTCGGCCGGCCGAACGTCGTCTTCCGGGAAATCAACGGTGAAAAACACGAACCGGTCGAACTCCTCTCCGTCGACGTTCCGGAAGAGCATTCCGGCAAGGTTATGGAACTGGTCGGATCCCGGAGAGGTTCGGTCGAAAAGATGGAACACCGGAACGGCGGCATCCACTTGTCGTTCAAGATCCCGAGCCGCGGCCTCATCGGCCTCCGGTCCCGCCTCCTCACGGCAACGCGCGGGGAAGCGGTGATGCACCACGTTTTCTGGGATTACGAACCGTTCAAGGGCGACGTCCCGGGCCGGGCGAACGGCGTCCTGGTCTCGTCGTCCCAGGGAAAGGCGACGTCGTACGCGCTGGACGGCTTGCAGCTCCGGGGCGTCTTCTTCATCCATCCGCAGACCGACGTGTACGAAGGTATGATCGTCGGCGAAAACTCCCGCCCGGACGATCTCGAGGTCAACGTCTGCCGCGAGAAAAAGCTGACGAACGTCCGCGCCTCCGGCGCCCACGACCGGAACGCCGACCTGGCGCCGCCCCGCGAATTCTCCCTCGAAGCGGCGCTCGAATACCTCGAGGACGACGAACTCCTCGAAATCACCCCGCTGAACCTTCGCCTCCGGAAACGCATCCGGACCGAGACCGAGCGGAAGAAAATCGATCGCGCCATCCGCATCGCCGCGAAGCAGCAGGCTGAGGTGTAGCGAAGAGAATTTTCGAATCGACAGTTTAGTAATAAAAACAAGGCGGACCGGCACTGGGTCCGCCTTTTTATTTTGGTTATATCGGTGGAAATTCGGATGACGCAATTTTCACCGTGGAAGCGTCGATATGAAAAAATGGAATTCACGACAAGACCGCCTCACGGCTCCAGCCGGGCGCCGCTGTATTCGAGATGGTAGCGGTTGGCAATGCGTTCCGTGGTGCCGTCGTCGTGCATGCTGATAAGTTCCAGGGTTACCCGTTCCGCCAGTTCCGGCTTGTCCCGGTTGATGGCGAAGCCGAATTTCTCCGGATGAAACACGGTTCCGGTCAGCCTGAGATTTTTTTCCCGGTGGGTGTTCGACCAGAACAGGAGAACGGGATAGTCGCTGACAAACGCCTCGATGCGGCCCTTTTCCAGAAGGTCGACGCCCTCCTCCACGTTCTTGACCGCCACCACCTGGTGCTGCAACTGGTCGAGGTAGCGCTGGGCCAGACCGCCCTCCAACGCCCCGACCTTGTGGCCGCCGAGGTCCGAAACGCTCGTGATGGCGCTTTGGTCCTGCGCCACCGCCATCATCGCCGCCGTCAGGGTCGACGTGACATAGGTCACCGCCGCCACGCCGAACAGGGTCCAGGCTATAGTCAGGAGATTCCCCTTCCAACTGGTGTAATTCTTCGCCAACTGCCCTTCCCGGATAAGCACCATCAGGTTAAAAAGGCTGAGGAAAAAACCGTCCTTCCAGTCCTCCGGGAAATCCGGTTCGCGGCCGCGCCGGACCCGCATGATAAGGTACGACAGGACGCAGAGGACGAGGATGAAGAGAACGTAGAACCGGATATAGCGATTCTGCCGCAGTTCGTACCAGATGCCCCGGTCGTCGTCCCGGACCATTATGGCCATGCCGGAATCATACCAGGGAAAGGAAAACCGGCACCAGCGCGCCCGTTCCATATTGATGGTGAGGGCGGTGACGGCGACGTCCTCCCGGCCTTCCGCCACCGCGGTGAACAATTCGCCGATGGTTTTGTAGCGGGTGTAGCGGCAGTCAAGCCGGAGCCGGGCCGCCACCTCCCGCCAGAGATCGGCGGCGTAGCCGTTCCCGGCGGCGCTCCCTTCCGGCATGACAAACGGCAGGATATCGAAGAGGCCGACGCGGACTACGGCCTCCTCATCGACCGCGCTGTCGGCGACGGACGCGTCAGCGGTCGTGGCGTCGGCGGCGGGAGTATCGGCAGTCGGGGCGTCGGCGATGGGAACATCGGCCGTCGGACCGGCAGACGGGGCCTCGGAATCGGCTTCGGCGGAAACGGTGGAGGTGGAGACGACGGTGGGCGCGGAATCGGCGGAGGACGCGACTGTGGCAGGTACGGGAC
>JAJQFC010000109.1 GCA_021201355.1 Planctomycetaceae bacterium
CCTGGAAGTGCAAAAACTGGAGCCGGACGGCATCGGCGCCCGGAACCTGTCGGAATGCCTTCTCCTCCAACTCAAAAACCGGCCGGAATCGACGCCCGTCGCCGAAGCCATCGCCCGGGATCACCTGGAAGACCTCGCCGCCAACCGCCTGCCGAAAATCGCCAAAGACCTCAAGTGCGAACTGGAAGACGTCAAGCACGGCGCCGACATCATCCGCACCCTCGACCCCCGGCCCGGCGCCGGCTATGCCGACGAACCGGTGCTTGCCATCAAGCCGGAACTGGTGGTGGACGGCGACGCGGACAGCGGGTTCACGGTGCGGTTGACGTCGGGGCTGGAGCCGCAGGTATCGGACTTTTTCATCGGACTGTTCGACAATTCGCGGCGCGGAAAGATCGTCCGGGAATGTCTGGAATCGGACCCGGTCAAGTCGGAGGCGTTCAAGCAATTCCGGGAACAGATGCGCCGGACCGGGTTGACGAAGAAATTCCGGGAACACTACAACAACGCCCAATGGCTCGTGAAAGCGGTGCAGCAACGGGAAAAGACCATCCTCGCCGTCGCCACGGAAATCATCCGCTCCCAGGAAGCCTACCTCGCCGAACGCCAGTCCTCACCAAGTCCCCTCTTTATGCAGGACATCGCCAACCGGGTCGGGTACGACATTTCCACCGTCTCCCGGGCGGTGAAGGACAAGTACATCGACACCCCCCTCGACATCAAGCCGCTCCGGCACTTTTTCGCCCGGGCCTCCGGCGCCGCCACGGCGGACGGCGGCGACGCGTCGTCGAATGTCGAAGTGCTGAATAAAATCCGCGACATGATTGAAAACGAGGACAAGCGCCGGCCGCTTCGCGACAACGAAATCATGAGCCGCCTCGCCGATGACGGCATCGTCATCAAACGCCGGAGCATTGTCAATTATCGGGAAAAACTCGGCTACCCGAGCCACAGCCACCGGAAGGAACACCAATGATAGCCGGTTATTTCGCCGCCACCCGGGACGCCGTGACCCGCCTCGCCACCGATCCGGCCTATGTCGAATTTTTCGAACAGGTCGCCGACCGGCTGGTCCGCTGCTACGAATCGGGCGGGAAGGTCATCCTGGCCGGGAACGGCGGTTCGGCCGCCGATTGCCAGCACATCGCCGGGGAACTGGTCGTCAGGTTCAGGAAGGACCGGCCGGCCCTCCCGGCCATCGCCCTCACCGTCGACACGTCCGTTCTCACCGCCTGCCTGAACGACTACGGGCCGGACCCGGTCTTTTCCCGGCAAATCGAGGCGCTTGGCCGGGAAGGGGACGTCTTCTGGGCCTTTTCGACATCGGGGAACAGTTCGAACATCCTCGCCGCCTGCGACGCGGCGAAAAAACGCGGCATGACTGTTCTCGGCTTTACCGGGGAGGACGGCGGGATGCTCTGGGACGTATCGGATCTCTGCTTCCGGGCGCCGTCCGCTGTGACGTCGCACATTCAGGAATGCCACATCACCGCCGGACACATGCTCTGCCTCGTCATTGAGGAACGGCTGTTCGGCCGGAAATAAACCCGCCGCCAAGCACGACGTCGCCGTCGTACAGGACCAGGGACTGGCCCGGCGCGATGCCGTGGACCGGTTCCCGGAATTCCACCTCTATCCGGTCGTCCGCCAGCGCCGTTACCGTCAGGTCGCGGAGCGGCTGGGCGGAACGTATTCGTCCCTGACACTTCATTCCAACTTCGATTACTTTGTGTGGAAAGACCAGACTTTCCGCCGCGCAGCGGCGCGTCATCTGGTCGTCCCGGGTGCCGACGACGACGCGGTTCCGGTCCGGCTCGAGGCGGATGACGTACAGCGGTTCCCGGTAGGCCACGCCGAGGCCTTTCCTCTGTCCGACCGTGTAGTGCCAGAAGCCCCGGTGGCGGCCGAGGACGCGTCCCGCCGGGTCGACGATGTCGCCGGGCGCCTCCTCGAGGCCGAGAAGGTCGGCGTAGTCGCCGGCGTAGAAGTCCTGGCTGTCCGGTTTGTCCGAGACCGGGACGTTCCAGCGGCGGGCGAGATCGCGGACGTCGTCCTTGTGTTTGGCGCCGAGGGGGAACACGGTTCCGGCCAGTTGTTCCGGGGACAGGCGGTAGAGGAAATAGGACTGGTCCTTCGACCGGTCGACGCCGCGGAGCAGGCGCGGACGGCCGGTTTCGTCAGGCTCGATTCTGGCGTAGTGGCCGGTGGCGAAACGGTCGAAGCGGATGCCGGCGGCGCGGGCCATGTCCGGGATGAGGCGGAATTTCACGTACGGATTGCAGATGACGCAGGGGTTCGGCGTTCGTCCGGCCAGGTACTCCTCCCGAAAGTTCCGGAGGACGGTGTCCGCGTAGGCGTCCGACAGGTCGAAGACGTGGTGCTGAATGCCGAGGGCTGCGGCCAGGTCGGCTGCGGCCTGTTCGTCGCCGACCCGGCCGCAGCCCCGGCCCGACGCGTCCCGGACCAGTATGGTGGCGGCGACGACGTCGTGTCCGAGTTCGCGCAGAAGGAGGGCGGTGACCGCCGAGTCGACGCCACCGGAGAAACCGACAAGAATACGTTCAGGCACGGGTGAATTTATCCTAACATGAGCGACCGCTCGACGGCGAAGCCGCCCGGCTTGACCTTGCCAGCCAGTTCCTCCGCGTCGAGGGCGTAGAGGGGCGAAATTTCCAGGAATGGTCCGGTCGCCGCCGATGGCAGGTTGTCCGGGAACGGCACCGGGATGCCGGCCTGGACCAGCCATTCGGCAAAGTACCGGGTGAGGAGCTGGCGGCTCGATTCGGCCGAGTCGACGCCGGTGGCGTTCTTGACCGGGGCGAATTCGTGTTCGCGGCTCACTTCGAGATTCAGGAAGGCGTCGGCGAACGGCAGGGCGTCGAAGACGAATGTCTCGAACTTAACCGCGTTTTCCGTCTTCGGCTTCACCACCCTGGCGCCGTCGAAGTACGGGACTTTCTTCCGGCTCTGGTGCCAGGGGAGCGATTCCGACCCGGCGACCCGTTCGACAAACGGGACATTGATAATATGGATGGCGATGGAACCGGCCCAGAACGTCAGGCGGCCGTCCGGGCCGACGGCGTTCTGGCTCGTCTCGTCCATGTCGATATATTCCACCACCGTCGGCTTGCCGTCCTGGAGGCAGGCGACGCCGATGCGTTCATCCGGCGCAGCCTTCATAAGAACCTTCGACGACATTTCCGAACCGGCCAGGATGTGGAGGCCGAGGAAGACCGGATCGCAAATCGTGACGAGGGGGTTGTCGACCTGGAAATAACTGATGTATTCGATGCCGCGCCGGCGCATGTCGTCGAGGGCGCCGGAGGTCCGGAGGCCGAAGAGGGAGCCGCCGTGGCCGTTCGGGTTCATGGCGACGCGGTCGACGTCGGCGAGGAGCATTTTGCCGTCCAGGTCGAGGCAGGGGACCATGTCCTGCTGGAAGAACACGACGTTCTCCCGGGCCAGGCCGAAGTAATCGTTTTGGTCGAAGAAAGCCTTGGTATCGGCGTCGTTTTCCCGGCTCGTCATGATGTACCAGGGAATGACGCTTCGGTAGCGGATGGATCGGGCGAGGATTTGCTCGGCGTGCCACTGGAACAGGGTCCGGCCGCTGACCGGTCCGACCGGGAAGGCGCCCTTCGGGCCGTTGAAGCCGAGTCGCGTGCCCTGACCGCCGGCGACGAGGAAGGCGGCGGCCTTGCCTTGGCGGAGGGCGTCTTCGCCGACGGCTTTGGCCTTGGCGAACTGCTGGCGGTCGGCGTCCGTCTTCGGCAGTTCCACCACCGGGGCCGGGAAAATTTCTCCTCCCGGGCCGGCGGCGCCGGCTTTCAGGTCTTTTCGGCGGGCCTCGACCCAGGCGAAATCGATGCGGGCAAGGTCGTCCAGAAGGCGCTCCCGGCCTTCGGGGTCTAGGGCGTCCCAGGTGGCGAGGAGGTGTTCCTGTCCATGTTTTTTCAGGGTGGCGCGGATGTCGTCCAGGTTCGGCATGGCAGATCCTTCCAGCGGCGAGTACGATGAATTTTTTGGGCGTCTGGACGCGGTTTCGTCTGGACGCGGTCCCCCAATCACGTGTCCCGGACGGTGCGGTCCCGGTCCGGACGGGTGGTTTCTTTATAGTGGCGGCGGTGGTGTCCGGCAACCGTTTTTTTTCTTGTTTAATGGCGCCGGGTTTGGATACTTCCCTCATGTCGCTGTGCGGTTCACTGTTCATTTGGAGAGAGCGGGATGCCCCTTTTTGGTCGTGACAAGCCCCCCGGATCGGTGAAGCCGGTCAACTGGAAAACAAACCTCGGCGCGGTGTGGATATCGCAATTCATTTCCCTGTCCGCGTTTTACTTCTGCCTGCCGTTCCTGCCCCTCTACCTGAAGGAAAAGGAAATCATTCCGGCCGACCAGACCGCGTTCTGGTCCGGAGTCCTCATTGCCGCCGCGCCGGTGTCGATGATGGTGATGTCGCCTATCTGGGGCACGCTCGGCGACCGCTACGGCCGGAAAATGATGCTGGTCCGGGCCACCCTGGCCGGCGCGTTCGTCCTCTACCTTATGGGCGTCGTCGACAATATCGAGGCGCTTATCGTCCTCCGCCTCCTTCAGGGCGCGTTCACCGGAACCATCCCGTCGGCCCAAAGCCTGGTGGCGGCGGCGACGCCGGAAAAACATCAGGGACTGGCCCTCGGCCTCATGATGGCGGCGATTAATGTCAGTTACACCGCCGGGGCCTATTTCGGTGGGTTCTTCGCGGAACGGTACGGCGCCGAAGCGACATTCAAAATCGCCGGCGTCCTTCTCGTCGCCGCCACCGTCATCGTCGTGGCGGTGGTGCGGGAGAACTTCACTCCGCCGGTCCGCGTCCGCCATAATACCCAAAGCGCCCGCATCCGCCACCGGCGGGCGGGCATCGACCAGTTCAAGGCCGGTATCCCCGCCCTGGCCGCCATCGCCTTCGTCGCCTGGATATCAACTTTTGACGGGCCGTTCCTGCCGCTCTATATCGAGGAACTTTTTCACGGCGATCCCCTCGCCGCCGCCGGCGGCGTCTCCGGGGAAGTTTTTCGCCTGACCGGGAACATCAACGCCCTGGCGTCCGTCATCGCCGTCGGCGGGTCGATTTCCATCAGTTACATCATGGACAAGCGGGTGCCCCGGGTCGTGTGGGTGCTTGTCTGCCTCGGCGCCGCCGGGGGCATCTGGATTCTGTCCCATTACGCCACCATCGCCGGCTTGGCGGTGGGGCGGTCGGTGTTCCTGTTTTTCGCAAGCGGCCTCGCGTCCATCCTTGTCGTGTTGTTCAGCCGCATGACGCCGCCGGAGAAACGCGGTTCCGCCATGGGCTGGACCGTGACGGCGCGGAGCATCGGCTGGACCCTGTCGCCGCTCGTCGCCGGCATCCTGGTCCAGTGGGTCGGGTACGGGATGAGTTACGCCTGGCTCGGCGGGTTTACCCTGCTCCTGATTCCGATGTTCCTCATATTGACGACGCGGTACCGGGAGGCGTTCCAGGGGAAGGACATCACGGACGAGGATTTCGCGGATGTCTTTGACGAGGTCGTCCTGGCGCCGCAGTCGATGCCGGTGACGCCGAAGCAGTCGGGGCGGTTCAGCGCCAAGGAGATGCCGGACGAGAGGATGGGGACGGCGGAAGACCGGCGGGACGCGGCTGCCGGCGGCGGGGGCGTTACGGAGGACAACATGAT
>JAJQFC010000027.1 GCA_021201355.1 Planctomycetaceae bacterium
ACGCGGTCGCCGGTTTTCGCCCCGGGCGGCAGGACGACGCCGCCAATAAACGGCACGCCGTGCGACCGCATCACCAGGGCGGCGTGGGACGTGGTGCCGCCGACGGTGGTAAGGGCGCCGACGACGCGACCTTCGGACCGGAGCACGTGGCCGACGCCGATCTTCGGCGCGAAGACGACGATGTCCGCGGCGCCCGCCGGGTCCGGTTCCGCGAGGCTGAGAAGCTCCCTGATCACCCGGTCCGCCACGGCCTGGACGTCGGCGGCGCGGGCGCGTAGATAGGCCGTCGGCAGGGCGCGATATTGATCGGCCAGTTTCGTCATCGCCGCCTGGTAGAGGCTGGCGGCGTCGACGGCGCGGGCGCGAATTTCCCGGCTGACGGTTTCGAGGATGTCCTTGTCTTCCAGGATGAGTATCTGGGCGTCGTTCAGGGAGGCGAAGGCGTCGCCACTCCCGTCCTTGCCGGATTGTTCCCGGAGTTCCCGGCCGACGTCGGCGATGACGCGGCGGAAACGGTCCTCCTCGGCCGCCGCGTCCGGGACGGAACGGGCGGGGAGATGCGGATCGATTGCCTGGTAGACGGACAGGACGCCATCGGCGAAGCCGGGCGCCAGGCAGGTCAGGCCGGTGCCGGGTGCCGACGGCGAATCATTCCCGCCGGAAGCGGAAGCCGACGGAGAATCGCTCCCGCCGGAAGCGGGGCCGGTGCCGGCGGACGCGGACGCGCCGGCGGCGGTTGCGCCGCTGTTGATGCCGCTGTCGGCGGCGGCGCCGATTTCCACCGATGTCGCCTGAAGCTGGTCTGTGGCGACGGCTGCGAGGGCGGCGGCGGCGGCTTCGGCATCGGCGCCCCAGAGCGCCATTTCCACCGTGTCGCCGACGGCGATGGCGGACAGGGCTATCTGGTTCAGGCTGACGGCCGGGACGAACGTGCCGCCGGACGAGGCGTTCCGAAGGGCGGCCTCGACCGTGAACGGCTTCAGGGCCTGAATGAGGGTGACGGCCGGGCGGACGTGAAGCCCGTTCGGATCGGTGACGACAAAGCGCACCCGCTCCGCCCCGGGCGGCACCGACAGCGGCGGCGCGGCGTCGGCCGGGGCGGTGGCGGCACCGGAGTCAGCGGCCGGGGCCTCGTCATCGCCGGAACCGATATAGGCGATCTTGGCGGCGATGGCGTTCCGCGCCTCCCGAAGGGCGGCGGCGATGTCGGCGCCGGAGGCTATCTGCACGGCGGCGGCCATGGCGCCTTCGACAAACGGAGCCGGCGCGAGGACGATATTGTCGACCTGGCCTTCAAGAAACTCCTTCGCCATGTTGGCGGACAGGACGGCGCTGCCGAGATCCATAAAAACAATGACGCCCCGACCCGTATCGACCTTCTGGATGGCTTCCATGATGTCGGTGGCGTCGGTGCCGAGTTCGTTCATGTCGCCGGCGGCGCCGCCGGCGAAGGCGATCGGGACAGCGCCCCGGACCACGCGGGCGACGAAAACGGCCGCCGCCTCGGCCAGGCGGCGGCTATGGGACACAAGAACCATGCCGATGGACGGCTTTGCGTCACCGGACGGTGCGGTCGGATTGATTGGGTCCACGGTTTATTCCTTTGCCAGATCGGCCAGGCTCCGGATCATGAGGGCGGTCGAAGCCGCGCCCGGATCCTTGTGGCCGACGCTCCGTTGTCCAAGGTAACTCGCCCTCCCCTTCGTTGCCAGCATTTCGACTGTCGCTTCGGCGCCGGCCTCGGCCGTGGCGGCGGTCCGCGCAAGCCCGTCGGCGAAACCGGCTCCGTCCCCGACCGCCGCTGCCATTTCCTTCAGGGCCGGAAGCCAGGCGTCCAGCATGGTTTTTTCGCCCGCTTCGGCCTTGCCCATTTTCTGGATGCCGCCGACGCCGGCCTCGAACGCCTTCAGGACGGCGGCCAGATCGGCGTTGTCGGCCGGGAGGGACGGCCCGCCTTTCATGAAAAACGATCCATACAGCGGGCCGGAAGCGCCGCCGACGTTTTTAATAAGCGCCATCGCCACCGTCCGGAACAGGCCGGGGAGATCGCTTTGCGGGTGGGTGTCGAGATCGGTTTTAGCGGCGTTGAAGCCGCGCGCCATATTGATGCCGTGGTCGGCGTCGCCGATGGCGGCGTCGAGCTCGGTGAGCATGGTCTGGTTTTCGTCGTAGATTTTGGCGAGGGCATTGATCCACTCTTTTGCCATGGTAAGCGTCAGCATGGACTGCTCCATAGTTTTCAGATTTTGGTTGGTGAGGCGCCAAACGGTTTTTTTTGGCGGTGTCGTTCAGAAATCCATACCGTCGCCGGCCGCATCGGCAGCCGGTTTTCCGGCCTCCCCGGGCGGCGGCGGCGGTACGAAAGAGGAATCGCTTTTTTACCGCACCTTCTTGACTACGCGTCTCGGGACGCGTCCTGCGCCGCCCGGCCTATTTGCCCCAGCGGAGGCCCGGGGTATGGACCGGGGCGTCCCACAGCTTCAGCATTTCCGGGGTGGCCCGGAGCATGGTGAGGGACATTCCCTGCATTTCGAGGGCGGTGATGTAGTTCCCGACCAGGCAGCGGGAGATGGTGAAGTTCTTTGCCCGGCACAGTTCCGCCACCCGGTTGTAGCAGAGGTACAGTTCGATGAGGGGCGTGCCGCCCATGCCGTTCACCATGACGATGAAGTCGTCGCCGGACTTGAAGGGGATGTCTTCCGTCACCGCCTTGAACATCGTTTCGACCAGTTCGTCGGCCGGGCGGATGGTCTGGCGTTCGCGGCCGGGTTCGCCGTGGATGCCGACGCCCATTTCGATGTCGTTCGGGCCGAGGTCGAAGGGCGGCGTGCCGGCGGCCGGCACGGTGCAGGACGTCAACGCCAGGCCCATGGACCGGCCGTTCGCCCTGACCTGTTCCGCCAGGGCCTTGACGGCGGCGAGGTCGTCGCCGCGTTCGGCGGCGGCGCCGCAGAGCTTTTCCATAAGGACGGTGAGGCCGACGCCGCGGCGGCCGGCGGTGTAGAGGCTGTCCTGGACCGCGACGTCGTCGTCGATGACCACCGTCTCGACCGGGAATTCACCCCCGAGCATGTCGACGGCCATTTCAAAGTTCATGACGTCGCCGGTGTAGTTCTTGACGAGGAGGAGGACGCCGGGAGGACCGCCGACGGCCCGGGCGGCGGCTTCGACCTGGTCCGGCGTCGGCGAGGTGAAAACGTTGCCGGGGCAGGCGGCGTCGAGCATGCCGTAGCCGATGTAGCCGCTGTGCATCGGTTCGTGGCCGCTGCCGCCGCCGGATATGACCGCGACCTTGGCGTGGTTCGGCTCTTTCCGGCAGACATACATCGGGTCGTACGAGACGGTGACGAGGTCGGCGTGGGCGGCCTGGAAGCCGGCCAGGGATTCGGTGACGACATTGCTGGGATCATTAATCAGTTTTTTCATGCCGTGGTTCTCCTATCGGTAGTTTTCTGCACATTCTGAATCACGATACACGCGTTGTATGTCGACATCGGCGCCGCGGGCGGGCTTCCGGTTCGGTCGAGTCGGCCATCGGGCCAAAACCGGCCGCCGGAGTACTGCCAGTGCAAACTTTCCGGCGGTGTGCGGGTATTTTGGCGGCTGATTCGGTTGAACTTCTGCTCACGTCGATGATCAGGTTGCTGGTGCGGGTGATGCTACCAGTTTTCTCCGGATTTCGCAATCCGGTCGAACGGTCCGGATTTACGAGAAAAACTTTTCAATATAGCCCTGGACGAAAATGAGGAGCACGATAAGCGGCAGAACATAGGTGAAGTACCAGCGCATCCGCTGCGGGAACTTCCTGCCCTTCCCCATATCCGCCTCGGCGATGAAATTATCCCAGCCCCAGCCGTAGCGGCTCGTGCAGAAGAGGAGGTAAACGAGGGAGCCGAGGGGCAGGATGTTGTTCGACAGGATAAAGTCCTCGAGGTCCAGTACGCCAGTCCCCGGCCCGAGGGGCTGCCAGGACGCCAGGAGGTTCGGCCCAAGCGCGCACGGCAGGCCGAGGATGAGCATGAGGACGGCATTCAGGAGAACCGATTTTTTCCGGGAAAAATGCCAGACGTCGATGGCGTAGGACACGATGTTTTCAAAGACGGCTATGACCGTCGTCAGGGCGGCGAAGGTCATGAAGAGGAAAAACAGGAAGCCCCAGAGGCGGCCGCCGTCCATGTTGTTAAAGACGTTCGGGAGGGTGACGAAGACAAGGCCGGGGCCGCCGCCGGGGTTGACGTTGTAGGCGAAGCAGGCCGGGAAGATGACAAGGCCGGCGAGAAGGGCGGCGACGAGATCGAGAATCATCACCGTGACCGATTCGGTCGTCAGGGAATAGTTCCTTGGAATATAACTGCCGAAGATGGCCATCGACCCGATGCCGATGGAGAGGGTGAAAAACGCCTGTCCCATCGCCGCGTAGACGCTTGTCCACAAGCCGCTGTCGACGAGGCGGTTCCAGTCCGGTTTCAGGTAGAACGAGATGCCTGCCTCGGCGCCCGGCAGGGTGACGGCGCGAATCGCCAGGGCGACGAGGAGGATGAAGAGGCCGCTCATCATCACTTTCGCCACCGTCTCGACGCCGCGCCGGAGGCCGATGTAACAGACCGCCATCCCAATAACGGTGACGACAACCATCCAGCCGACCTGGACGCCCGGATTCCCGAGGGTGGCGCCAAAGAAGGCGTCGACCCCGTCCGCCGTCAGCCCGGCCAGCCGCCCGGAGGCGGTATAATAACAATACGCCATCATCCAGCCGGCGACGGTGGTGTAGAACATCATGAGGAGGTAGTTCCCGACGATGCCGGTGTAGCCGTGGAGGTGCCAGTGCGTCCCCGGCGGTTCGAGCTTCCGGAACGACCCGCCGATATTCTGTTGTGACGCCCGGCCGACGGCGAATTCCATCACCATGATGGGGAGGGCGAGAAAGACGAGGAACAGGAGGTAGAGGATGACAAAGGCGCCGCCGCCGTGGGCGCCCGTTATATAGGGAAAACGCCAGACATTGCCGAGGCCGATGGCGCAGCCGGCGGAGATGAAGAGGAATCCCAGTCGCGAACCAAGGCTTTCACGTTCCCCATGGTGCATGGATGGCCCTCCCGGACGGTGAATTTCAGGGACATTGTAACGCCGACCCTGATAATAACAATACGTCTCCGGCATAATTGACGCAATCGGGAAGTATTGACGTGGAGGTTCTGTCGCGAATTTGACAGTATACACATGGGTGAGAAGAAACGAACCGGCCGCGCCGCCGCTTTCGCGGAAACCGGCCCGGGCAGGAGAGACTGTAGAGTCGCAAATCGGCACCACGGCGTCCATCCCATTCCACGCCATCCCGGTCCGTCCCGTTGGGGGCGAATCCCCGGGGGCTGGCCGTACCGCCGGGGGGACACGGTTCGGGCCGGTTGCCGACCCACTGCCCGGAGCAAGACCACGGAAAGCATCGCCTGACGGAAACGCGTTTTTGGACCTCTCTTTCCCGTTCGTCCAGACGTTCTCGTAACTATCAACTTTAACAGTATTTAACGCAAAAACACGATAAAATTGGTTGACAATGGCGATCCCGGGGGTTCTAATAAAAGGTTAGTGGCGCGGCATGCCTGGATGGGGGCGTTATCCCCCTGGGGGTTCGGGCGGGTTCCGCGATCGTTCGGAGGTGTCAGAATGGCA
>JAJQFC010000160.1 GCA_021201355.1 Planctomycetaceae bacterium
AGCCAGTTCATGCATGGTGGCACATCGCGTTGGAACCGATCCTTGTCGGAACCGCGCCAGGAAGTACCGACAGCGTGTGGACGGCGATGGGGTGGAAATCGCCGTGAAGCGCCGGTCGTTTCCAGGTCGGGACGTCGATGGACGGCGCCAGCGCCGTGTTTCTGTTCATGCCGGAACTGGCGTTTTGGTCCGTGCGGTCAAAAAAACAACTTTGTCCGGACGGTTTTTTACACTTGACCTCCAAGAACGAGAGGGGAACAAGATGGGAAAAATGCCCGATGCATTACGAGAGACAATCGCCCGCAACATCAGGGAGTGCCGCCTCCGCAAGTATCCCGGCCGCGGCGGCGGCAAGCGTTGCGCCGAATCCTTTGGCGTCTCGCCGCAGTAATGGTCGCCGTGGGAGAGCGGCAAGCGGACGCCGGACGAACTGCGCCTTGAGCAAATCGCCGCATTCTTCAATACCACTGTCGAATGGTTCCGCCGGGACCACCGCGACTACGATTATGCCGGTCAAACAATGGGCACCACCGCCCTCACCGCCAGGGACGACCCCGCCGTCATCCGAAGCCAGGTTCTCGGGAGCGATGTCGGCCGGCCGCGGGCCGGCACGCCCGTTCCGGTCGAGAACGCCGAGGAGGAAGACATCAACCACTACCTCTGGGCCATCGACGTATTGGCCCGAAAACTAACAGCCAGCGGTATCAGAGTGGTGGTGACGTTCGAACGCGTCGCCAGCATGCCGGCCTGACAGGCGCTTTCTTCCGCCGGTGCGCCGTTCGCGTCGCCGGTATGGCCTCCCGGCCGATTTCCGCCCATGCCGCCGGGAGACTGGCTTGCCCGACGCTCTACCGGTCGCGGCGCAAAAGATCGGAAGAAAATCTGTCCCGGTATGCCACGCGGCCCGAGCGTCCCGCTGAGGGGACGGGACGTTCCACCATGGCCATTCACTGCGAGAAGCGCGGCATATGCCGCGCTTTTTGCGGTTTCCCGACGGGCATAACCATGTCCGGATCGTCAGCCACAAAACGGTGCCGGCCGATCGATCTGCGTGCCACTGGGACGATTCGCGGGTACGGGTTGGGATTTGTACGCTGACTGGCGGGATTACCGATAGTACCGGTGATTTGTCGGGGTGGCATTGTTGAAAACGTGGGCCGGGGCCGGTCGCCCCGGCGGTAAACCGGTGCGATCGCCCGGCCAGGTCGAAGGCGACCGGGAACATCCGGACAGACGCGTCGCGGTCGCGGTCGCGGAAAACGTACCTGGTTTCTTGTTACGATTTCCCGTTTTTCTTTCGCACTTCGATTCCGAGTTTTTTGCACCGGCGGTCCAGGGACGGCCAGGTGAGGCCAAGGTGTTTGGCGGTTTTCAGCTTATTGCCCTTGTACAGTTCCAGGGTCTCGATGATGATGCGCCGTTCGGCGTCGAGGAGGGTGATGGGTTTGGCCGATTTCGCCGCCTGGTTGAACTCTTCCAGTTCGCGGCCGCGAAGCATGGGTTCGATTTCCTGGATGATGGCGCGGAGCGCACTGACCTTTGAGAGGAGGTGTTGGTGCTGCTTCTTCTCGAGCGCCATCGCCACCAGTCCGGCGAGATGGCGCATGACCGGTGCGATGGTTTCGCAATCCTCCCGCTCCCGCTCGCAGAAATCGGCACCGACCAGACCGACCTTCGCGTCATCCCGGTACACCGGCGCCATAATGAAGGTCCGGACGCCTTGTTTGGAAAAAACCTGGGAGAGATCAAGCGGCAAAGAACTTATGTGGCCGTAATACAGGTCATAGTTGGCAATAAGGTGTTTCATCGACGGGATATCAAATTCAAAGTCGTATAAAGGCCATGAATACATAACCGGACCAACGTTTTCATTTACCCATTCGTGGGTATTACGGAGATATCTTCCGTCTTTCTCTTCCAATAGTAAATAGACGCGGGATGCGTTGATCAGTGTTCCTACCCTTGCGAATGATTGATCAATAGCGTAATCGGCATCTTTCCCGGAAGAAAAGATGATCTGCGGTAGTTCTCCCAGCACTTGTAGCGCTCGCGAAGTAAAGTCGGCGTGTTCGGGTACTGATTGACGCGCCTGAGTGTCGCCGTCGTTACTACTGTGAGACTCATCCTGTACCATGTCCATTTGTTTCCCTTCCTTTATAGCCTGCCACGGCTCCGTCTGTTCAGGAGGAAATTGGCGGTCCCCCAGTAGGTTCGGCTAATTTATTTACAAAGAATCTTTCTGTCAATGCATTTTTACATACACCCTGTATAAATTTTCCCGATTATTTGCCCGGAGGGCAAGTGGGTATTCATGTAATGCATATAATATGGCCGGATAAAAATCATCATGCGTGAGGGATTTTGGCGAATACTCGATTTCCTCTCTGGAGGACGGCGTGGCATTCCGGCAAGGTTGACGTTTTTTTCACGAACTACGGTCCATCCAGGAGTCGGTTCCGGTCGATAATAGAGGTGAACTGCGCGGTGTGCCCGCCGGGGCCGGCTATCGGTCGACACGGATTTTACCGGCACGCGGGATCCGTATACACTCCGTGCATTATATCGTCGACCGGTCGCTTCGCCGCACGGTTTTTTCCGGAAATCGGGACGGTGCATGATTGGAACGGGAATGGGTCTCCACGGGAAAAAAATACATTTCATGGGTATTGGCGGGATCGGGATGAGCGCGCTCGCCCGGCTGGCGGCTCGGGACGGAGCGATGGTCTCAGGGTGCGATCGGGAAGAGTCGGACTTGACAAACAGTCTGATAACGGATGGCATACCAGTGGCTGTCGGCCATGACGCCGACCACGCCGCCGATGCCGATTTTCTCGTCCACACAAGCGCCGTGCCGGCGGACCACCCGGAACTCCTCGCGGCCCGGGAAACGATTCGCCGGGGCCGGCTTCTTGCCGACTTCATGTCCGGCCGGACCGCCTGGGGCATCGCCGGCACCCACGGCAAGACCACGACCTCGTGGCTCACCGCCCGCATCCTCGTCGCCGCCGGGCTGGACCCGACAGTGTTCATCGGCGGCATTGTACCGGAACTCCGGTACGGGAATGTCCGCATCGGGGATGGCCCGTTCGTCGCCGAGCTGGACGAGAGCGACGGTTCATTCCTTCTTCCCCGGCTTGACGTCGCCATTGTTACAAATATTGAATCCGACCATCTCAGTTATTATAAAACCGACGCCGCCCTCATTGCCGCATTTCACCACTTCGCGGGCAACCTGGCGCCGGACAGCCTCCTCGTCGCCTGTTCGGACGATCCGGGATCGCGCCGTCTCCTTGGCGATTACCGGGGGAGCAAGGTCTCCTTCGGAATCACCGATCCCTCCGCCACCTTTCGGGCGGTCGGAATAGACTACGCGCCCGACCGCACCAGCTTTTCCATTGTCCACAAGGACCGGGAGATCCCCGGCTTTTCGACAACCCTTCCCGGCGGCTACAACGTCCTGAATTGCCTTGCCGCCGCCGCCGCCACGATAACGCGGGGTGTCCCGGTGGATATCGTTCGCCAGGCCCTGGCCGAAGCCGGCGGCGTCGATCGGCGTATGGAACGGCTCGGTACGGTGGACGGTGCGGCGGGCGGGGCGGTCGTCTACTCGGACTACGCCCATCACCCGACCGAAGTGACGGCGGCCATCGGGGCGTTCCGGTCGCGTCATCCCGGTCCGACCCTTGTCGTGTTCCAGCCGCACCTGTATTCGCGGACCCGGGATTATGCGGGCGACTTCGCCACCGCCCTTGCCGGGGTGGACTGCGTTCTCCTTGTCGATATTTATCCGGCCCGGGAGGAACCGATTCCCGGCGTCACTTCCGAACTGATCCGGGACCGCCTTCCGGACGGGGTCCGGGTGCACGGTCCGGTGCCCCTCGACCGGGTGGCGGACGAAACGCGGCGCCTCGCCGCCGGCCGCGACGCCGTTGTCATGATGGGCGCCGGGACTATCGACGCCGCCGCCCGCGCCCTCGCCCTCGGCAACGGGAAGGGCGCATGATGGCGCTCCCCGGGTATATTCGGGAGAACGTCGCTCTCGCGCCGTTCACGTCGTTCGGGATTGGCGGTCCGGCCCGCTGGTTAGCCGAACCCGCAACCCGGGACGACGTCCGGGACGCCTTCGCCCTGGCCCGTGAATGGGGCGTCAGGATTTATATCCTTGGCGGCGGCAGCAATCTGCTGGTCGCCGACGACGGCGTCGACGGCATGGTCGTCCGCCTTGCGGCTTCCGGCCTGTTCGGCCGGGTCGAGGCGCGGGAGGACGGGCTGTCGTGGTCAATCGGATCGGCCGCGCCGCTGGCCGCGTTCGTCCGGGAGACGGTCGGCGCCGGGGTACGAGGCCTTGAATCGCTCGCCGGCATTCCCGGTACCGTCGGCGGGGCGGTAACGATGAATTCGGGCGCCGCCGGCGGCGGCATCGGCCGGTTCGTCACCGGCGCCGACATTGTCCGCTTCGACGGGACGGCGGAGTTCCTTGGCCGGGACGGCCTCGCTTTCGACTACCGGACAAGCGCCATTAGTGAAATGTTGGCGCTCCGGTTTGACTTTGCCTTTACCGATCGGGATGATCCGTTTGTTCTCAGGGACAGCGTCCGCCGTCACCGGGAACGGAAGCGGGCGTCCCAGCCCCTGACCATTCCGAGCGCCGGGTGCGTGTTCAAGAACCCGCCGGGCGATTCGGCCGGATCGCTCCTGGACGAGGCCGGCTGCAAGGGCATGCGGGAAAACGACGCCGTCGTCAGCCGGGTTCACGCCAATTTCGTCGTCAATCAGGCGAACGCCACGGCGATGGACGTGTTCCGCCTCGTCGTCCGCATGCGGGAACTGGTGTGGCGGCGGACCGGCATCGTTCTTGAACCGGAAATCCGTTTGTGGGGATTTACGGACGATCTTCGGGAATTCCATGCCTGAGGCCGCGGCACCGGGTTCCGTCGCCTCGTGCCGGTATTGTCGCGGAACCGAATTTTGTCACGTCGCAGTGGCGCCGACGTTTTTCGGAACACATTTCGTTTTGTGGAAGCATTTTGGGGACGCCTGGGGAGACCGCCATGACGAGTGAAGCGAACGAATCCGACAGCGGCATCGTCGTCCTCGCCGGAGGCCCGGGCGGCGAACGGGAAGTATCCCTCGCCAGCGGCGAAACGATTCATTCCGCCCTGAAGCGGGCCGGCGTGGACAACCGCCTCGTCATCATCCCGGCGGAGGAACCGGAGGAATTCCTTCAGGGGCTCGACTGCTGCCTGGCCGTCGTCATGCTCCACGGCCGGTTCGGCGAAGACGGCGGCGCCCAGGCCATTCTCGAGCGCCGGGGCATTCCCTTCAGCGGGTCCGGCTCCGACGCCTGCCGGTTGATGATGGACAAAAACGCGACCCTTGAAACCTACCGCCGCGCCGGGCTCCCGGTGGCGCCGTGGATACTGTCCGACAATCCGGAGACGGCGGCGGTTCTCGTCCAGGCGGTCGGGTTTTCCTATCCCCTGTTTGTCAAGCCGAACTACGGCGGCAGTTCGGTCGGCGCCGGCCGGGTGGACAGGCCGGAAGATCTCCCGGAAGCGGTGGCCCGGAGTATCGGCGCTGACGACGTCGCCATGATCAAGGAGCTGTCTCTAATAAACATCTCCGAGCCAAAGAGACGCTACGCTATCTAGTATGCAGTATTGGGGT
>JAJQFC010000368.1 GCA_021201355.1 Planctomycetaceae bacterium
ACTCTGGGCATTTATATGGAAGGCGGGACCGGTTCGTATGACACCCGGGAAAACTTACCCGTGTTGGGCGGGATAAAGGGGGACGGCCGTGCGAAGTTCATCGGCGACGGGATGGCGGTGCGCCATGACTTTCTTAACAGCGCCTACCTGGAAGGCCAGGTCCGGGCCGGCTCACTTAATAACGATTTTTCGGTCAAGGACTATGCCGGTAGCGAATATTCCGATTCAACCTCTTATTTCGGCGCTTCATTGGGGGGTGGGTATAGTTTTGCGGTTCCTCACAGCGGAACAGCCGTGGTCGACCTTTACGGCACGATGTTCTGGACGCGTACGGCCTCCCACAGCTTTACGACCAGGGGCGGCGATAGCCTGTTGCTGGAGGCCATCGATTCGCTGGTGACCAGGATTGGCGGCCGCGTGAGCGGTAATTTTCGGGACGATGGTCTGGTTAAGGGCTATGTCGGAGCGGCATGGGAGCAGCAATGGGATGGCAAAGCCGGAGGGCAGGCAAACGGCTTGCGCTTCAAGGCGGACGATAACGCCCGGGGAGCGTTCGTACTGGGTGAGGCAGGCTTACGCATCTCGCCTCGGAACGCCGGATACAGCTTTGACGTAGGCGTGTTCGCCAAAGGCGGCAAAGAGCGCTTGGTGGGCGGACAGGTGTTCATTTGCTTCACTTTTTAGCTGAAGCGGAGCGCGCTGTTAACGATATTTTGCCGTAGAACAATTCCAGAACGTGCACATTCCTCTACAATGATTCCACATCGATCGAATGGATTACGCTTGAAGTCCTTTACCAAATGGTATAAAAATAAAAGGCACGGTTTCTGTATTGAACATCGGCAATGGAAGACAAATCCATGACTATTCAGTATGCCATTGCGGTTTTCAGACAGTTGCTTATAGATATGCTGATCAGGTTCGATTCGCTTTTGGTGTTTTCTTTTTTATTCGCCGTGCTTTTTTTGGCATTGGCATGTTTGCAGGTTATGTGCGGATCGGTAATCAAAAAGCATAGAAGCCGTATAATCCCTTTGCTCGTCGTGGCGGCATTCGCCATACAATATACCTCCTTTGGCAACAATGTCGTTTTCCTCCTTATGGATGCCTATTCTGCACTGCAAAATAAAGCGGGGCTATGGCGCCAATTGCCTTTGGCGCTTGCTTTCATGTGGCTGATGGGGGTTATTGCCAACCTTGCGCTTATCGCCGTCGGATATTGGGGAGTGCGGAGAGAACTGTCTCGCTGCCCGGATTACCCCGATGACGAAACAGTTGCCAGGGCCTGCTCCACAGCCCTTATTTCACACCCGGTCAAGGTTACAGGTCGGAAAAAAGGACGCGAGGTCGGATCGTGGGGAATTCTGAGCCCGGCTATTCTCGTTCCTGCCGATTTCGCTGAAAGATTCACATCCGAGGAACGATATTGGATTTATTTGCACGAGCTTACCCATTGGAAAAGACGCGATTCTCTCCGTTCTTTGATTTTGGTGTTGTGGCGCGCCTGTTTCTGGTTCGATCCGATTTGCCGTAAAGCGGTACAGTGGATTCGTCACGACTTCGAACTTGCCTGTGACCAGGAGGTGGTCGGGAACCACGGTGCCGATGCGCTGGAATACTCACGACTGATTGTGAAAACCGCCGCCTTGCAACGAGGAATGACAATCGGTTTTGCTTCCGGCTATCAGAACATAAAAGATCGGATAGGGCAGTTGCTGGATGGCGGGGTGGCGATAAGAAAACGACGCCGGATACTGTTCGGCATCCTCTTTGTGGCCATACTGATGTCCGCGTTTGCCTGGCAGCGTTATACTTTGCGGGCGACAAAAAGGTATATTCAAACCAGTAACGTTACTCATTTTGGACACAACGGCATTGTGCGGGAATTCATGATTGAAATACACGGGACATATGGGATATTCGGTGCTTACACCGATCCCTGGCATACTATCCAGGAAATTGACAAGCGCGATCTGCGCGGCCCCGACGCACATCGACCCGGGCTGATATAAGGCAAAGGAAAGCTATACTCGTGGACAAGCGTATGAATATTACCGAAGCCGAATGGCCCATTATGCGTGTACTATGGGAGAATGGTTCCGCAACCGCTGCGGAAATAGTCGACTCAGTCATGAGCGAGCGTGATATTGTCATGCGTACAGTCAAGACGCTTTTGCGTCGACTCATGGCAAAAAAAGCGGTTGCCTACGCCATCGACCCGGATGATTCCCGTATTTATCACTATCGGGCAACAGTAAAAAGGGAAGACGCGATCAAAACCAAAAACCGAAAATTCCTCGATAGTTTTTACCAAAACAATCTCAGTGAATTATTGGGCAAGTTTCTTGGGGACGCCGATTTGACCGAAGAGCAGATAACCGATCTGCAAAAAATCCTCGATAAAAAAAAGAAACGAAATATCCGCGAGTAGCCATCCTGGTTATGCAAGATGTATGATTTTCCACAGCAGAATCATTCCCGCCCTGTCATCCATCAAAGCTCACCCACTACATATACTGCGCTCTTGCCTGCGCAATCTTTTGCTGTTTACTTATCAGTTTGTCAGTCGCAGTCAATGCCTCTGAATCGAGCGAGGGCCTTTTTCGCAAGCAAGCAGGGACTTTAACGTTGGTGTTAGCCACCCGAAATTGTGCCAACTCCGAGGCAAGACGTTGATTGCGTTGCATTCGATTCTGCATTTGACGCTGTGAAAAATAGGGATCGATCTCAGCATTGGATTTCCAGGCATACGAATCAGAAGACATTGGTTCTCCTTTGACTAAAAGACTACATATGTTTTATATCTATCTACGGATGGATGTAAAACAACTTAAGTCTTTTAAAGAAGTTTATTTTTACGCCTGAGCTATTTCTGGCAGTGTTAAGTGTGGTAATGGTGCAATGACAAGGACTTAAAATGTAGTCTGTAAGGAAATATTATCGGTGTCTACGTTCAATGCCACGAACCAGTTTCGATAGACAATTGTATTGAGTGCTAAACCTCGATCGTTTTACTTTCTGAAATGAAAAGCATGAATCCTACTGGAAAAACCCTTCAGTTCGAATTCGGTGGGTACGCTCAAGCCATCACGGAAAATGTAATGCATAGACTACATATTAAGTCAAAAAAAGCGATTGTCAACAGTAAAAATTGTGCACTACATATATTGACGGGAATTATTCTCGAATTAAAAGTGAGACTAATGTAGTCTAAAGAGTGAATGGTATTATTTGAAGATGGCGGGCTGATAACAAAGGCACTGGGTCATGCTTGCCGCTTCCTGGTGGGTTCCAAATTGGCTGCAACCCTATCGGTTGGCGCCATGGTGTTATTCTCCTCTACCGCTTTAGCCAGTAACAACGAGAATAAAAACACAACCCTTATATTCAACGGTTTCTACGTCCGTGCGACACCCTATGTAAAACAAGGAACGCCAGCGACTTACGTCCGCTGGCGTTCCTTGGTGTTTCTAAAATTGGCATCCCCACGGGGAATCGAACCCCGGTCGCCAGCTTGAAAAGCTGGTGTCCTAACCGCTGGACGATGGGGACACATCGTGTATGAGAATGGTAGGGGCAGAGGGACTCGAACCCCCGACCATCGCCTTAAAAAGGCGGTGCTCTACCAACTGAGCTATACCCCCGTTTTTATGGCTCCGGGATGGCTAGGCCAGTGATTCCCGGTCGGCGAAGCATAAGAGTATAGGAACGACGTCAAAAATGTCAACGAGAATTCTGGAAAAATTCTAATAATTCGCCGGTTTCCGATCAAGTACGGAAAGGACCTGTTCCACCACGGCGGCTATGCCGTCGGCGCAATCGATGATATGGTGCGCCGTTTCCTCGTACAATGGCGCCCGCTCCTCCAGAACCGCCGCCATCTCGTCCACCGGATTGCCTCCGGTCAGGCTCGGCCGACCGGACCGGTTGTCGTCTACCCCGACCCGGCGGCATAGCTCTGCCAGCGGCGCCCGTAAATATATGATGACGCCGGTCTCCCGCATGTGGGAACGGTTCGCCTCCGCCAACACCATACCGCCGCCGGTAGCCACGACCCGACCCGCTACGGAAACAGCGCGCAGGGCGTCACTCTCGCGGTGACGGAACTCGGCCCAGCCATGGTTCGCAACCACCTCCGCCACCGTCTCCCCGGACTTTGACAGCATGTGCTCGTCCGTATCGACAAATTCCATTGCCAACACACCGGCCAGAGCCCGGCCGACACAAGTCTTCCCGGACCCGCGCGGGCCGACAAGGTATATAATGTCTTTACGGAATAGCATTAATGATTTTCCCTCCACATCGCCGCGCCACCCGGTCCCTTCCAGCACTTTCGCTGGTGTGTTCAGCGTACCGCTTCTCGTCCGCGGCCAAACGCACACAGTCAAACCATATGGAACATCCGACATGATGCAACGAAAAAGAGGTCCGCTCACTCACATCACTGTGAATGAATCCTGGACCTTTTGTAAATAAAAAAACACATAAATTAGTTTAAACGCGTTGATAAAAGCGAACGAGGCAGGTATGGTATTCATGGCGCCGCGAAATTTGTTTGCGGCGTCCGGCACAGCGGCAACCTGCCAGAGAACGACTGCCGACCAGGCCGAATCCCGAGTTCTCCACGTATTTTCATCTGATTTACTACGACTTCCGGGCAAGGAACGAAAATGGAAAACAGCGACTACGTCCTTCAGATGCGAAATATCAGCAAGGCGTTTCCTGGAGTCAAGGCGTTGGATAACGTCACGTTTGACGTTAAGAAGGGAGAAATCCACGCCCTTGTCGGTGAAAACGGCGCCGGAAAATCCACTCTGATGAAAGTCCTTTCCGGCGTTTATCCCTACGGCACATATGAAGGGGATATCATCATCGGCGGTGCGGTTCAGCATTTCGACACGATCAAGGATTCCGAGCGGGCCGGCGTTTCCATTATTTATCAGGAATTGACCCTCGTCAAAACCATGAATATTTGCGAAAACCTGTTCCTCGGCGAGGAGATCGCCCAGAATGGCGTGATCAATTGGAACGCCAGTTTTCACCGGACCGCCGAAGTGTTGCAGGAAGTCGGCCTCGACATCAGCCCGGCCACAAAGGTTCTTCACCTTGGCGTCGGCGTCCAGCAGTTGGTGGAAATCGCCAAGGCCCTTCTCAAGAAAACCGACATCCTCATCCTCGACGAACCCACCGCCGCCCTCTCCGCCGAAGAAGCGCGGAACCTTCTGGACATTCTTCGCCGCCTGCGGGACCGCGGCGTGACGTGTGTGTTTATATCCCACCGCCTTGGCGAAGTCATGAACATCGCCGATCGGGTAACGGTGCTGCGGGACGGCAAAACCGTCACTACCCTGAACCGGGGTGAATTTACCGAAGAAACGATGATCACGAAAATGGTCGGCCGCGAATTGAACAACCTGTTCCCGTACAAACCGAAAAAAGCCGGCGACGTCCTCATGGAAATCCGTAACTGGACCGTAATCGATCCGGAATCGAAGCGGGTGGTGGTCGACAACGTGAACCTTGTGCTCCGCCGCGGCGAGATCCTCGGCATGGCCGGGCTGGTCGGCGCCGGCCGAACCGAACTGGTTATGAGTATTTTCGGCGTGTACGGCGCGGTGGTGTCGGGAGAGGTGCTTCTGGACGGAAA
>JAJQFC010000350.1 GCA_021201355.1 Planctomycetaceae bacterium
CGGAAACCGTAATGAGCGAAGAATTCCGTCCTCGATTTCCCGGAAAACGACAGCGGCGTCGACCGCGCCAACGGCTTCCTGAAGGCTATTGGCGATCAGAAGGACAAGTACCCCATAGTCGCCACCCAGAACGGCGCGGCCGCCCTCGACGTCTCCATGCCGCTGGCCGAGGACATCATTCAGGCGAATCCGGATCTGGACGCCTTCTTCGCCATTAACGATCCGTCCGCCATGGGGGCCGCCGCCGCCATCAAGGCGTCGGGAAAGTCCGGCATCCAGGTCTATTCCATCGACGCCTCGCCGGAAGGCAAGGCCGCCCTCCTCGACGGGTCGTTCACCGCCGTCGCCGCCCAGGTGCCGATTGAAATCGCCCGCACCGCTTTTGCCCGGGCCGAATACCTCCTCGACGGCCGTTCCATCGAACGGGAAATCTTCCTTCCGTCACACCTCGTCGACATCGAGGAAGCCCGTCGCACCGTCAACGAATGGCAGTAACCCGGGGGCTCTCGCTTGCGTCGCTCAGGCCCGGGCGGGGTTAGTGGACCGCCGTCCGGGTCCGCGCGGAAGCGCCTGGAAACGCTCGCCAATCCAGCCATTGAATCCCGTAACGCTCAACCGTCGTGGCGGGAACCGGTTTTCCGGCTCTCGCCACGGCCCTTCGTCGTCCCGTTCCGTCATCGCTTTTTAGAGGGTGATTGGTTTCTTGCCGCGTTTTACGGTTATTGCTGGAAAAACCCGAAAAGTGCAGAGGCAGGGTTATATTCAATGTAAAACGCCATAGGGACGGCAATGCCCGGAGGAGGCACGCGGTGGCAGACATTATCCTCGAAATGAAAAACATTTCGAAAAGCTTCAGCGGCGTCCACGCCCTAAAGGGTTTGGACTTCGAACTTCGCCTCGGCGAAGTGCACGCCCTCCTTGGCGAAAACGGCGCCGGAAAATCGACCCTTATCAAAGTTCTCGGCGGCATTCACCAGCCGGATACCGGCAGCATCGTCATCGCCGGCGAACCGGTGATGATGAAGAACGTCCACGCCGCCCAGGCCCGGGGCATCGGCATCATCCACCAGGAAATCGTCCTTGTCCCGCACCTGAGCGTCGCCCAGAACATCTTTCTCGGCCGGGAGCCGACCACGGCCGGCCTGACGAACATCCGGCATATCGAGGCCGAGGCCCGGCGCATGGTGGCGGCACTCGGACTGGACATCGACGTCACCCGGCCCGTCGCCAGCCTGTCCATCGCCAAGCAGCAAATAGTGGAGATTGTCAAGGCTATATCATTTAACGTCAAAATCCTTGTCATGGACGAGCCGACGTCGTCCCTGTCCGACGAGGAAGTTGAAAAACTGTTCGAGACAATCGCCAGGCTCCGCGCCCAACAGGTCAGCATCGTCTACATTTCCCACCGGATGGAGGAGCTGTTCCGCATCTCCGACCGGGTGACGGTCATCCGGGACGGCACCTACGTCGGCACCCGGGTGACCGGGGAAACGAACGCGGACGAACTGGTCAGCATGATGGTCGGGCGCGATCTGAAGAATTTTTACGACCGGACCTTCTACGACATCGGGGACGTCGTCCTCGACGTCCGGAACCTGACGCGGGAGGGGGTGTTCGACAACGTGTCGTTCACCGTGCGGCGCGGGGAAATCCTCGGTTTCGCCGGTCTGGTCGGGGCCGGGCGGAGCGAGGTCATGACCGCCATTTTCGGCGGCACGGAATTCGATTCCGGAACCATTGTCCTGAACGGCCGGGAGGTCGCCTTCCGGTCGACCCGTTCCGCCATCGAGGCCGGCATCGGCATGGTGCCGGAGGACCGGAAAAAGCAGGGGCTTATTCTCAGCGACAGCGTCGGCTACAACCTGACCCTGGCGGCGCTCCGGCACGTCATGAACGGGCCGTTCCTCAGCGACCGGCGGAAGGACAAGCTTATCCGCACCTACTTCGACAGCCTCCGCATCAAGGCGGCTTCCCCGGCCATCGAAGTGTCGAGCTTGTCCGGCGGCAACCAGCAGAAGGTCGTCCTGGCGAAATGGCTCGCCACCGAACCGAAGCTCCTCATTCTCGACGAACCGACGCGCGGCGTCGACGTCGGCGCCAAACACGAAATCTATTCCATCATGAACCACCTGGCCGGGCAGGGGCTGGCCATCGTCATGGTTTCCTCCGATCTCCCCGAAGTCATCAACATGTGCGATTCGGTCTGCGTCATGCGGGCCGGGCGCATCGTCGCCCGACTCGATCGCGAGGAACTTTCCCAGGAAAACATTATGAAACACGCCACCGTCGGCGAGGAGGTTCCGGCATGAGTTCGTCCACCACCACCCACCGGAGGCCCGGTCTTATCGTATCGGTCTTCAAAAATAACATCGGCATCATCTGCGTCCTGCTGATTATCGGGGTCATCCTGTCGTTCATGTCGGAATTTTTCCTGACAAAGGACAACCTTATTTCGGTTCTCAGGCAGATTTCCAATAATATCTATCTCGCCCTGGTCATGACGTTTGTCATGATCCTCGGGGGCATCGATCTGTCGGTCGGCGCCATCGTCGCCATGTGCGGCACGCTGACCGTCGGGTTTATCGTCACGCAGAAAATGCCGATGTCGACGGCGATTCCGCTCGGACTTTTCCTCGGCGTCTGTTTCGGCTTCTTCAACGGCTGCATCGTCGCCTTCTTCCGGCTGCCCGCCTTTATCGTCACCCTCGCCACCATGAATATCGCGAGAGGCATCGCCTTCGTCTACTCGGGCGGGCGGTCGACGCGTATCGTCGACGATTCCTTCAACGCCATCGGCACCGGCTACTGGCTGGGGATTCCCTATCCGGTCATTTACATGGCCGTCCTCATCTTCGCCTTCACCGTGCTCCTCAACCGCACCCGCTTCGGCACCTACATCTACGCCGTCGGCGGCAACCGGGAGGCGGCGCACCTGTCCGGCGTGCCGATCAACCGGACCATCATCACCGTCTTTACCCTGTCCGGGCTCCTGTCCGCCTTCGCCGGGCTGGTTTTGTGTTCCCGCATGTACTCGGGCCAGCCGTCCATCGGCCAGGGCTACGAAATGGACGCCATCGCCGCCTGCGTTCTCGGGGGCGTGTCGATGTCGGGCGGCGTCGGCCGGGTCAGCGGCACCGTCTTCGGCGCCATCGTCATCGGCCTTATTTCAAACGGCCTCAACCTGATGGGGGTGAGTTCGTTCTGGCAACTCATCGTCAAGGGCATCATCATCCTTATCGCCGTCCTGATCGACAGTCAGAAGGGGCAGCAAAGCTTCGTCCACCGGCTCGTCGGCCGGTTGACGCGGCGCTGACCGCCCGTACCGGATCCGGCCGGGAAACCGGCCGGCGTATCACAACCACCATCGCTATCGGAGACGTTTCATGAAGATTTTCCGCATGCCGGCCGGGGCCGATTCGACCGGCGACGCCATTCCCTATTTCCATAACGGCACCTACCATATCTTTTCCCTGACGTCGCCGAAGGGAACCACGGTTTATCCCGCCCGGCTCCGCACCACCTGGGATCACCATATCTCGACAGATCTCGTCAACTGGACCCAGTTGCCGTCCGCCATCAGGCCGGGCGACGCCGACTCCGACCCGGACGCCAGCGGCATCTGGACCGGCGACGTCATTTTCGGGGAAGGAATGTGGCACGCGTTCTACACCGGCTATTCCCTGAAGCAGCGGTTCCAGCAGACCATCTGCCACGCCACCAGCCCGGACGGCGTCGTTTGGACAAAAGATCCGGCCAATCCAATCCTCACGCCGCGCCTGGACGAGTACGAGGACCAGGACTGGCGCGATCCCTACGTCTTCTGGAACGACGAGGACGGGATGTACTGGATGATCCTCCTGGCCCGCCTGAAGGGGGGACCGCACATGCGCCGGGGTTGCGTCGTCCTCTACCGCTCACGCGATCTAAAGGCATGGGAATATTACGGGCCGCTCTATGCGCCGTACCACACGAGCGGGCCGGAATGCCCGGAGATGTACCGGATGGGCAGGTATTGGTACCTGTCGTATTCCCGGTTTTCCGAATGGACGAACACGGTGTACCGCATCGCCAATTCCCCGTTCGGACCGTGGCGCACGCCGAAATACGACGGCATCGGCGGCCGCCGGTTCTATGCCGCAAAATCGCTTGTCAACGACGAGGGCCGCCGGTTCTACTTCGGCTGGGCCCACGATCGGGGCGATCGGAGCGACGTCGGCGACTGGTACTGGGGCGGGGCGTTCTGCATCCCTCATGAAGTCAAACCGATGGCCGGGGACGACGACGGCGAACTGGCGGTTTTCATGCCGAAGGAATACGTCGACGCCTGCACAACGCCGGTACCGTGGGAATATAAGCATGTGTGGGGCGAACACACCCGGTTCGGCCCGGACAATGTCGTTCTCGATTCTCCCGGCACCCTTAGTTACGGGTTTGTGACGACGGCGGCTTCGTCGTTCCTGTTCCGCTGCACCATCCGGGTCGACCGTTGCCTCGACCATTTCGGCCTTGTCCTGAAGTCGGACGAAGCCATTGCCACCAGCCTTCTTCTGACATTTGACCGGAGCATGGATCGGGTGGCACTGGTGAACATGCCGCAACGGCTTGATCCGTTCTGGCAGGAATCGACGCCGGCCAACATCAATCCCCGGGAGCCGGGACCGGACGGCCCGCGGGTGGCGGAAAAGGCGTTTCCGTTCAAGGACGGCGACGAGATTGACGTCAAGGTGGCGATCGACAACGACATGGTGGAAATCTTCGTCGGGGAGAAGGTGGCGTTCACCTACCGGAGTTACGCCAAAGCAGAATATGAAATCGGTCTTCTGGCGCAGGACGCATCCGTCGGGTTCTACGGAATTCGTCTGGACACGTGAGAAGCGGGACGCTTCCGGCGCCACGGTGCATCGCGGTCGGCGCGGCCCATATCAGAGTCGGGCGCGGGCAGGTGGCAGTACCGTTCCGGAGGCGTTTGACGCCGGCGTCCTGAATCGGTAGTATGGGGGGGACCACCTTTCACTACAAGGAGTATGTATGCGGAAATCACTGGCGTCGGTCCGTTATGCCTAGCAGGGGCTATTGCATAACAACACCGGGTTGAAGGCAACAGCCCTTGCTCGTTCCCTATCGTTTCAAGGAGAGCATAATGGGCTATAAAAACGGCTGCGATGTGCTGCCGGACGCAGTGCTTCTGGCGGTGCAGGAATATATCGACGGCGAGTACGTGTACATCCCCCGGCGGAAAGCCGGTAAGCGGCGGTGGGGGGGGGCGAACACCGGCATCCGGGAAATGCTTCTGGTTCGTAACGAGGAGATTGCCGCAAAGCGCCGGGCCGGGTGGTCTGTTTCCGATTTGGCCGGCGAGTATTTTTTATCCGGAAAGACAATTTATAAGATTCTTCGGACAGCCCAACGTCACTAACGTTTGGTAAATAATGATTGCTTCCTTACGGCGTTTAACGGTTATTGCTCTGCGCCCCGAACGGTTCGGGGCGCTTTTTTGTTTCTGAAGCGAAGATGAGGTTGCCCGGCGGACGACGAAGTATAGTATGAATTCATAATCTTCTGTTATCTCGTAATTCTGACTCGAAAGAAAAAACATGAGCACGCCGTTCACCGACCACTTCGACAA
>JAJQFC010000045.1 GCA_021201355.1 Planctomycetaceae bacterium
GTCACAGCCGGGACTCCCGGTCCGGCGACGACGATCGCCGGAACAAGGGCAAGAAAACCATCAGCGTCGCCCGGACCGGTCCGAAGCTGGAGCCGGTCATGCCCGACGCCGACCTCACGGCCAAACCCGCCGGCAGCAAGCGGGCCAAGTCGAAGTCGCGTCCGACCGAGGTCGAGGAGCGCGAAGCCATCGAAAAGCGCGCCAAGGCCAAGCGGTCGCGCGGTCGCGGCGGCGTCGAGGACTGGGGCATCGACGACGACGACGGCGATTTTGTCGAGACGGCGGACGTCTCTCCGAAGGACGACGGCGTCGAACAGATCGATTCGAACCTTATCGCCACCTCTTCGGACGAGGAACGCGGCGGCGCCGGCTTCAAGCACAAGCGGGCCGACTTCAAGTCGAAACGCATCCAGCACGAACTGCCGGCCAGTTTTGCCGAAATCGACAACGAGTTCACCCGGAGCATCGCCTCGGGCGGCCGCCGTCGCGGCGGCCGGAAGACGCAGCGCCGCGTCATCGGCCGGCGCGGGCGGACCCGGCGCATTGTCCAGCCGATACCCCGCTCCCCCGACCAGGAGGCGATTGTCCGCCTCGGCATGACGCTTCGCGACGTGTCGGTGGCGCTCGGCGTCAAACTGAACGAGCTTCTCAGTTGGATGTTGTCACAGGGCGAAATGGTCCAGGTCAACGACATCCTGACCGAAGAGACGATCACGGCCATTGCCGAACATTTCAAGATTCCGCTCCGCTGGGAATCGGACGAAGACCTCGAGGAGGAACTGGCCCAGGAAGCGCAGAGCCAGGCCGACCAGGGCGATCCGGACGAAATTATCGAACGGCCGCCGGTGGTCACCTTCATGGGTCACGTCGACCACGGCAAAACCAGCCTCCTTGACGCCATCCGGAACACGCGGGTGGTGGCTGGCGAACACGGCGGCATTACCCAGCATATCGGCGCCTATTCGATTATGCGGAACGGCAAGCGGGTGACCTTCCTGGACACTCCGGGCCACGAGGCGTTTTCCGCCATGCGGGCCCGCGGCGCCAACCTTACCGACATCGCGGTTCTCGTGGTAGCGGCGGACGACGGCGTCATGCCGCAAACGGAAGAGGCGGCCGCCCACGCCAAGAACGCGGGCGTGCCGATTGTCGTCGCCATCAATAAAACCGACCTCCCGTCCGCCAACCCGGACCGGGTCCGTCAGGAACTGGCGAACCGGCTCAACCTGCTCCCGGAAGAATGGGGCGGCCAGGTCGGCATGGTCGAAGTGTCGGCCCATACTCGTCAGGGCATGGACGAACTGGTTGAACGCATCCTTCTCGAAGCGGAAGTGCTGGAGCTCCGGGCCAATCCGACCCGTCCGGCCACCGGCTTCGTCGTCGAAGCGAAGATGGCGGAAGGCCAGGGCGTGGTTGCCACCCTTCTTGTCAATGACGGTACGCTCCATAACGGCGACGTCATCCTCTGCTCGAACGGCTACGGCAAGATCCGCTTCATGTACGACGAATTCGGCCAGCCCATCGAATCGGCCGGTCCCGGCAGCCCGGTGCGGATGAGCGGCTTGTCCGCCGTCCCCGAAGCCGGCGACAAGTTCTTCATCCTTCAGGATATCCTGAAGGCGAGGGCCATCGCCGAGCAGCGCGAGCGGGAAACGCGTCAGGCCGCCATGGCCCGGCGCCAGCACGTCACCCTGGAGAACCTCACATCCCACCTGGCCGGTTCAGGCATGCGGGAACTGTCGGTTATCGTCAAGGCGGACGTCGTCGGCTCGTTGGAAGTTATCGAGAAAACGCTCCGCGACATGGCGACGGACGAGGTCGGCATCGACATCATCCACTCCGCCATCGGCGGCATCAACCACGCCGACGTCATCCTCGCCGACGCTTCGGACGCCATTATCATCGGCTTCCACGTCGGGGTCGAGTCGAACGCGCGGAACGCGGCGTCGAGCCTTGGCGTGCAGATAAAGACGTACCACATCATCTACCGGATGATCGAGGACATGCGGGCCGCCCTTGAAGGCCTGTTGCCGCCGGAAGAGCGGGAAGTCATCCAGGGCCACGTGGAAATCCGCCAGGTCTTCCGCTCCTCGAAGGTCGGCGCCATCGCCGGCTGCTACGTCACCGACGGGCAAATTCGCCGGACCGACCGGGTGCGCATCTTCCGGAACCAGGTGGTGGTCTACGACGGCACCATCCAGAGCCTGAAGCGGGTCAAGGACGACGTCCGGGAAGTCAAGGCCGGGTTCGAATGCGGCCTCAAGGTGGCGAACTACGACGCCATCGAAGAAGGCGACATTGTCGAGGCCTACGAAATCGAGGAAGTCGCCCGGAAGCTGTAGGCGTGCGGGCGCCACCGGTCGCCACGACGGCGGCGCGGCACGGCGTGTCGGAGCGGTTTATTTCACATCAGGCGCGGCCGGCTTGTCCATTCAGGCCGGCCGTGATTTTTTGCGGTGGGGGCGGTTGTTTGGTTAGCGCCACGGCGCATGATGGAGCGTTCCGCCATGCGAATGGGATTCTTGAAAATTGTCCTCCTGATTCACGGTTCCCGCAGCCTCAAGGAAAAGCGCCGCCCGCTCAAGAGTTTTATCGAAAAACTGCGTAACCGCTTCAACGCCTCGGTGGCCGAGGTCGGGTCGCAGGACATGCACCAGCGGGCCGAGGTCGGGGTGGCGGTGGTGGCGTCGGACGGCGGCATTCTCGCCAGGGAACTCCAGGCCATCCGCGAATACGCCTACGGTAATCCCGACTGCGAGGTTCTGGATATTCAGGAAGAATCGGTCGGCTGGCGGGACGCCTGACCGTGTTTGGGGACGTGGCCGTCGCGGCCGGACGGCCGGACCGGCGGCGTAGTGGTGGACGAGTACAGGTGACAGTTTTTCAGTGACCGGCGGCGGACACGGTTCGCCGGTACGGGTGAAAAGACCGTCACGGGAAATAGATTAGTTGGGAGTAACGAACATGCCATCACGCAGGCAGGAGCGG
This sequence comes from Planctomycetaceae bacterium, assembly GCA_021201355.1. Taxonomy (GTDB): domain Bacteria; phylum Planctomycetota; class SZUA-567; order SZUA-567; family SZUA-567; genus JAJBSZ01. The sequence goes on from JAJQFC010000045.1 coordinate 2,989, forward strand.
GTCGGAAAACGGGTAATGCAGGAACTGGTGGACGCCCTTCGCACCATGAAAAATGTCGAACTCGGCTTTACCACGATAACCCGCTGCGAAGTGTCACCCGACCTTCGCCACGCCAAGGTGTTTGTCTCGGTCTTCGGCGACGACGCGGTCCGGGAACGGACCCTCGACGCCCTGAAGCGGAACGCCTCCCGCCTCAAGGGAATGATCGGCCGCCCGCTCGGAACCAAGGTGGTGCCGAGCCTCCATTTCGAATTCGACGACACTATCGAACAGACGGACAAGATGTCCCGCCTTATCCGGGACGCCCGCGCCACCGACGTCAATCAGGAGCCGCTGACGCCGGAGGAACTGGCCGCCTTAAGTAAGAGCGCCTCGTCCGGGAAATACGATTCCGACGGCGGGTTTGTCGATGTCGACGCCGACGCTTTCGAACAGGCGCGGCAGGACGTCCGGGAAGAACTTTTTGGCGACGACGACGAAGACGACGGCGACGACGCGGACTGGCAACCGATCAACCTCGACGATCTCCCCGAGGAGTAGGGCAGGGACAGACGGCCGCGGCATGGTCCGGCGTTCACACGACCGCAGCCACGCAGGATGTACCTGGACGCGTACAGTCTCCCTCGGCCATGTCATGAGGTGAGTCTTACAACGCGTCACTCCACACGCACACGGAATCCGGGAATGGCTGACATAGTCTATATGGTTCGTCACGCCGCGCCTCCGACAGGCCGCCGCGACCGCTACTGGGGCCGGGCCGACCCGGGAGTCGACCCGGACAGCCTGTCCGGAATCGGGGCGCTCGTCCCCATGTTTTGGGAAAAGCCGACAGCCATTGTCACCAGTCCGCTTCACCGCGCCGCCGTCACGGCGGACGCCATCGCCGGCCATTTCGATATGCAACCGATCCCCCAACCGGATCTGGCCGAAACCGATTTCGGCGTTTTTGACGGCCTGTCCTGGGACGAAATCGCCGAGCGCCATCCCGAGGCCGCCGCCGCCTGGGCCAGGGAAGGGGACGCCTTCCACTTTCCGAACGGCGAGAGCGTCCCGGATTTTCTCGCCCGGGCCGAACGGGCGTGGCAGCGCATCACCGAATCCGGAGACAACGCCGTCCTGGCCGTGAGCCACGGCGGCGTCATCGCCGCCTGGTGCTGCCTGTTTCTCCAAATGCCCCTCGAACACCGGTTTTCCTTCCGGCCGGCATACGCCACCCTGACCGCGTTTATCCGGAAAAGGGACGGCAGCGGCTGGGAAATGACATTCTTCAATAACACGTTTTAAACCATGCGCGTCGTGCCACGCCACGGCGGCCTGGCGTTACGGAACGCGCCGCCCGCGCCGACGGAGGGAACCGCAGGCATGCCCACCGCATCCTTGGCTGGAAAAATCGTCCTCGTCACCGGCGGCTGCCGGAGCGGGAAAAGCGCCTTCGCCCTCGACTACGCCGAACAGGAACAGCCTCCCGGCAACCGGTTCTTCATCGCCACCTGCCCGGTGCTGGACGACGAAATGCGCCGCCGCATCGACCGTCACCAGGCCGAGCGGGCCGGTCGCGGCTGGGCCGTCCGCGAGGAGGAGGTCGACCTCGCCGCCGCCCTCCGGGCCGCGCCGGACGACGCGGCGGCGCTTGTCGATTGCCTGACCCTGTGGGTCAACAACATCATGCACCACCGGCCGTCCGGCGGCGATCCGGGGGAGGACGACCTCGCCGCCCTGGCCGGGACGTTTCTCGCCGCCGCCCGCGAGCGGCGCGGGACGACGGTGTTTGTCGCGAATGAGGTCGGGCTCGGCGTTGTGCCGGAAAACGCAATGGCCCGGCGCTTCCGCGACCTGGCGGGACGGGTCAATCAAACCGTGGCGCAGGCCGCGGACGAGGTGTACTTTATGGTGGCAGGTCTTTCCATGAGGATGAAATGACATGACGCTCCTACACGACACGCTGGCGGACATCACCGGCCTCGATCAAACCGCGATGGACGCGACCCGGGACCGGATTCTTACCCTGACCATGCCAAGGTGGGCCCTGGGCCGCCTTTGCGACCTGGCGGTGCAGTTGGCCGGCATCGCCGGGACAACGCCGCCGCCGGTGGCGCGGCGGGCCATCGTCGTCATGGCCGGGGATCACGGCGTCGTGGCGGAAGGGGTGAGCCTGCAGCCGTCCGAAATTACCCAGCAGATGGTCGCGAACATGGCGCGGGGCGGAGCCGGGGTCAACGTCCTCGGCCGGATGAACCGGGCGAAGGTGTTTCTCGCCGACTTCGGCATGCTGGACCGGGACGAGGAACTGGTGAGGTCGGGATACCTTATCGACAAGAACGTCGGGAAAGGCACGGCCAACCTGGCGAAAACCCCGGCCATGAGTCGGGACGCCGCCGTCCGGGCGATTGAAAACGGCATTGCCCTCGCCCATTCCCTGGCGGACGACTTCGACGTTTTCGGCACCGGCGAAATGGGCATCGGCAACACCACGCCGGCGACGGCGATGGCGTCGGTCTTCACCGGCCAACCGGTCGCCGCCCTCACCGGTCCCGGCGCCGGCATCGGTCCGGAGAAAATGGCCCACAAGGTCCGGGTCCTGGCGCTTATACACATCTCCGCGCCCACGAGGCGG
>JAJQFC010000181.1 GCA_021201355.1 Planctomycetaceae bacterium
ACGGTGAAGAGAATGCCGAAATGGACAAGGTTCATATCGAGGTGGCGCATGAGCGGGAGAAAAACCGGGGTCAGAAGGATGACGGCCGAGGACGTTTCCATAAATATGCCGGCGACGAGAATGATAATCGACACGAGGAAAAGGACGATATAACGGTTGCCGGAAATCGTCAGCACGGCCTGGGCGATGGTTTCGGGAATGCGCCAGTTGGCCAGAACCCAGCCGAAGATGCCGCTGCAGGCAATAATGATCATGATGACGGCAGACGTTCTGGCGCTGCCGAGAATGATGCGTCCGAGTTCCTGGAGCGTCAGGTCGCGGTAGATGAAGAAAGACACAAGCGCCGCATAGATGACGGCCACCGCCGCCGCTTCGGACGGGGTGAACTTTCCGGAGAATATGCCGCCGAGGATGATCAGGGGCATGAGGAGCCCCCATATGGCGGTGACAAAGGTTTTCGCCGCGTTGGCAAGGGTGAACGGCGCGCCCTTCGGGTAGTTCCGATCGTGCGCCTGTTTCAGGGAAATAACGATGAGCATCGCACCCATCATGAAGCCGGGGAGAAAACCGTTCTGGAACAGCCGCGTCACGCTCTGGTCCGCGATGACGGCGTAGAGGACCATGGGGACGGACGGCGGGATGACGACGCCGATGCAGCCCGCCGAAGCGATAAGGGCCGCCGCCGAGTCCTCCCGGTACTTGCGTTCCTTCAGTTCAGGAATGAGGGTCGCCCCGACGGCGGCTGTGGTGGCGGCGCCCGATCCGGAGATGGCGGCGAAGAACATGCCGCCGATGACGGACACGGCGGACAGCGCGCCCCGGGTCTGCCCCATGATGGCTTCGGCGAAGGCGACCAGCTTTTTCGAAATCGCCCCCCGGGCCAGCAGATCGCCCGCCAGAATGAAGAAGGGAACGGCGACCAGGGAAAACGAGTCGGTGGAGGCGAACATTTTCTGGACGATAAGGATAAGGGGGATATCACCGACCAGGAGGACGATAGTGGCGGCGATTGCCACTGAAAAGGCAATGGGGACGCCAAGAATGAGGAGACCAAGGAAGGAAGCTATGAGAATACCGGTCATGCCGCGGCCTCCTTTCGTTCCGTCCGTTCGGTGATAAGGGCGAACAGCCTGTCGACGACATGGATGGCCATGATGGCGCAGCCGATGGGAATGGCCAGATAAACCCTGCTCATGGGAATGCGGAGGGCGGCCGACAACTGCCGAGATTGCATGGCGGCGTAATCAAGACCGTATATCGTCACCGCCACGAAAAATGCGCCGCAAAGCAGGTGGCAGAGAATCCGCATGACGGTGCGGAGGTGGGGCGGCACCAGATCCTGCACCACGCCCACGCTGATGTGGCCGGATCGGCGGTACACGCTGCCCGCCCCCAGGAACGTGGCCCAGACGAGAAGGTACCGAATAAGTTCCTCACTCCAGTGCAGGGCGGTGAAGAACTCCCGACACACTATCTGCGCGCCGGTCAGGACGACCATCGCGGCGACGCAGAGGACGCAGATGGCGCCGCAGACGTAGTCAATCCACCTGCTGAACACATGATATATCCTCAAGACTACCATGAACTATTCCCCCCAAATGCTATTCGGACGACGGACGGCCGTTCCGATAGCCGTCCGTCGCCTCGAAAATAGATTACTAGTTGCCGGCCTCCTGGATGCGTTTCAGATCCTCCGCGAACTGCGGATAACTGTTATAAACGGACTGAACGACAGCCTTGAAACTGTCGACATCCGGGTTTTCGACAATTTCCATGCCGTTGTCCCGGAGTTCCTGCATCTGGCGCGCTTCGTTTTCCGCGACCCAGGCGCGTTCGTATTCGGCCGCTTCCTGCGCGGCATCCTTGACAATTGTTTGGACGTCGGCGGGCAGCCTGTCGAACAGCCGTTTCGACATGGTGAAAATGGCCGAGGCATACGCGTGGCGGGTCATCGTGACGTACTTCTGCGATTCCCACAGTTTGAAGGAGTGGATGACGTTGACCGGATTTTCCTGGCCCTGAATGGTGCCCTGCTGGAGGGCTGTCAGCGTTTCCGCCCAGGCCATCGGCACGGCGTTGACGCCGAGGGCTTTGAAGGTGTTTGTATACACTTCGTTTTCCATGACGCGGATCTTCAGGCCCTTGATGTCGGCGGCGTTTTGAACCGGACGGACGCTGTTCGTCAGGTTGCGGAAGCCGCGTTCGGCATAGGCAAGGCCCTTGATGCCGACGTCGTCCAGCTTGGCGAGGATGCCCTGGCCGACCGGACCGTCGAGGACGGCGTGAGCGTGTTCGTTGTTATTAAAGATGAAGGGCAGGTCGAGAACGCCGAAATCCGGCACGAAATTGACGAACGGGCCGCTGGTGATGATGCCCATGTCGAGGACGCCCATTTGCATTCCTTCGAGCATGATGCGTTCGTCGCCGAGGGCGCCGTTCGGGAAGATTTCGATCTTGTAGGCGCCGCCGGTCCGATCGGCGACGAGTTCGGCGAACTTTTCGGCGGCTATCTGGAAGCTGTCCTGTTCGTTGACGGTGGTGCCGAGTTTGATGGTCTGGGCGGCGGACGCGGAGGGCGTAGCGACAATCGCCCCTATCAGGACGAAGAGGAAGGCCAGGGCGAGACGGGTACGATTCATGATGGCTCCTTGCATAAAGAATACGGTTCACAGAAAACGGCGGATTGCCGCATGCGGCGGCGCCACCGTGGACGAACGGAGTAGGGCGATGTCATGACAGTGATCGGAAACCCGAGAATACAAGAAAAACGTTTCGCTGTTAAGGCTGAAATTGGTCGCATGAGTGATATTTTGGACCAGGCCACTGCCCGACGTAATGACCTTTGACGGGAATGGGACGAATGCCGGCCCGGTCCGTGTGGTTGTCTATTCCCTGTTCGCGGCTTCGACAGCCTCTCGCCAATCAACGATTTTCCGGACGAATCCGGTAATGTCCGCGTTTTCGGAGCCATCGATGGCGCGGAGGAAAAAGGCTCTTCCCTTCACGAAGAGGAAGCCGATACAACAGTCGATTGTGGCGGTTTCGGGTGCGTCCATCATTTCGGATGAAACGTTTACGGTGCCCTGATAAAAGAGCAGTCCATCCGTGAGCGGATCATCGATAGGCACCCTCGTCAGGAGGGCTTGTGCATGGACGTCGACATCGGTCTGTCCCGGTTGATGTTCTGCGGCGTTCCACGTGAACGGCATGTCGATCGTCCTGGGAAGGCTCTGTCCAAGGGGAGCGATTATCCCCTCATATTCTCGTTCCGTTATCCGTTTTTCAGACACGCCTGCCACCTCAATTATCGTCCGGTGGCTGGCGGGAAGGAACGCCGTATTTTCGGTCTTAGCGCTTATAAAATGTATAAGCGCCCGAGGTTCTTCCGTTGAGTCCATGGACGGTTGGAAGGCGGGTGGGCAGGGGATGGAGAACCGGTCCCCTTTGTAGGTGAAAATGTGGTTCCCGTTTCTATCCAATTCCTTAAGAACACCATGATCAGGTGACTCACCAGAAATGGATTCGGCACCACTGAGGGAGTTGGTAGGCCCGGACCAGCGTCTGATTTCCCGGCCGCAGAGAACGACAGCGATTATGAACAGAAGAATGACACCTATTCTCCCCCAAGACATCCTACGACAATTACCGACGCGAGGACTTGAAACCGTATCCGAAGTTTCAGGATGCATGATTTACTCCATACATGCGAGAATTGTGTATTTGTAGCGTAAGAGTGTTGGATAAGAGTGTTGAAAGTATAAAGGATGGTTGTAAGCGTTCAAATAAAAAACCGCAACCCCTTGGGATTGCGGTGGTTATCTGGTACCCGCTCTGCGACTCGAACGCAGGACCTACTGATTAAGAGTCAGTTGCTCTACCAACTGAGCTAAGCGGGCGTTCTTGAAGAGATTGATATTCTATGGCGTGCGGACCGGTTGTCAATATGTTTTTCGGGAAATATCCGATGTTGGCCCATAGCCTAGCCGAGTCTGTTAGGATTAACCCTCTTCCGTCATACGACGGTCGCGGCGGCGTTCGCGGAAAAATTCCGTCAGTATTTGGCTGCACTGGTCCGCCATAACGCCGGGTACGACGTGGACTGTGTGGTTCAGTTGTTCGCAGGCAAGGATGTCCAGGACTGATCCGCAGGCGCCAGCCTTCGGGTCGCGCGCACCGAATACGAGGCGGGGAATTCGGGAAAGGACGAGCGCGCCGGCGCACATCGAGCACGGTTCAAGGGTGACGTACATGGTGCACTCTTCCAAACGCCATGAACCAAGCGCCGAGGCGGCCTGTGTGATGGCGAGAATCTCCGCGTGCGCCGTCGGATCCTGAAGCGTTTCCCTCTGATTGTGCGCCCGGGCGACTAGCCGATCCCGGTGGTAGATTACCGCGCCGACCGGCACTTCGCCGGCTTCGTACGCGTCTCCGGCGGCGGCCAGCGCCTGGCTCATGCGCACTTCATCGAACAACCGGTCGCTGTCAGGCGGCAACGTGCCTTCCATGTCCATATCGAATCTCTCCGTACTAAATCGTGACACGGTCTATTTGCGTTATGCGTGCGTAGAGACCGAATCCGCATTATTCCTGGATAAATACCCAAGCGCCGTCCGGCAGGGCAAGGAACAATTCCTCCATCTGCGGCTTTTCCAAGCCGAGGCCGCCCGCGGTCCACTCTTGCCCCGGTCCCGCTTCCTCGATGGCGACGCCGCCTCCGGCAGCCGTCGTCTGCGGCGGGAGTATTTTATCGAGCCAGGCATTTTCGATGGCCTGGGTCGATTCCGGGTCGAGGCCGATACGCCTGGCATCGTCCGGCGACGGCCAACTGAGAATCAGCCGCGCCGCGCCGGCGCTGTCGCGATCGCGTCCGGCGATGTAATACTTGCCGTACGGCGTCCGTCCGTCGCGGGCGGAAAGCTTTTTCTCAACCAGGTCCATGGGGACTGCCACCTGGTTGTATTTTCGGACATAGTCCTGGCCCGGAACGCAGAGGCCGATGAACTTGAGCTTCGGATAGACTGTCAGATAAGCGCCTTCAATCGCCCCGGTTATTTCCCGGTTTTTCCAGTCGACATCGCCTGCCGCATTGGGAACGATCCCGCCTTCGGCCGTGTCGACTCGTGCTTCGCTTACGGTCCGGCCGTCGCTGACGGCGACGCTCGCCGAAGCCTCAATTCCGGCGGATGCCGCTCCGGAGGGTCTTAACGTTCCACTGACGTTGTCGCTCGCAACCGTGTTCGACTGGGTTGACTGTTCCGGCGGTATAAGAAGGGATGGCGGCGTTGACACCATTCCGGAAGCCAACGAACCCGAACCGGCGCCATCGCTGCCGCCGCCGACAAGATCGGATTCCCCCTCTGTTCTTTGTAATGAATGGGGCGGCGTGACCAGCGGCGCTGTCCGTGAACCGGTCTGACTACCATTCACGCCAAAAAGGGCGGCGCCGCTGTCTCCAGACAATCCATTCGCACCGGCGGACACGGAAGCGTCCTCTCCGGCCGGCCGCGTCGGCGCAGAGGGTCCGGGCGCGCCCGCTACGGAACCTGACGGTGAACCGGCTGCGCTCGTCGACCCGGCCGCACCAGAACCACCG
>JAJQFC010000216.1 GCA_021201355.1 Planctomycetaceae bacterium
GTACTGGGTCATGGTCGAACCGGTCGCTTTCGCCATGTGGGCGGCGAATTCGCCAAGCGGCTTCGCCGACTCGAGTTCGCCGACCCGGCCGAAGCCGAACCGGTTCGCCGCGCCGGCGACGGGGTAGATGTCGAACGCCACCTCCTCGTACGGATGAGCCTGAAGGAGCGCCGCCAGAACCTTGTCCCGGCTGTATTCGCCGAAGACCGTTTCCAGACGGAACTCGTCCGCCTCCTCCAGCTTTCCCGTTCTGCCGAGGAACGGCGTCGTTCCCTCCCCCGGCCTGAACGTCCCGACGCCCCGGCTCCGGAACGTGCAGTCGGAATAGTTCCCGATAGCCCCGGCGCCCGCGCCGGTGACCGCCTTCAGGACCGGGTCGATATGGCTCGCCGGCACGAACACGGCCAGTTTAAGAACCGCCTCCTCATGGATGCATTCGACAATATCCGCCCCTGTCAGCCCCGCCGCCCGGGCCAGGAGATCGTTTATCCCTCCGGGCGCCACGTCCAGGTTGGTGTGGGCGGAATAGACCGCCTTCCCCGACCGGACCAGGGCCGATCCGCGCCGCCCGGACGGGTCTTCGTCCGCCAGGGTCGACAGACCCCGGTAGAAGCGCGGGTGGTGGACAAGCATCATGTCCGCCCCCATGCGGTCGGCGAGGGCGAGGGCCGGAAGGCTGGCGTCGAGGGAAAGGGAGACGGTGGTGACGGGAGCGTCCCGGCGACCGGCGTGAAGGCCGATGGGGTCGCCGTCCATCGCCAGGTACGGCGGTGCTATCCTGTCCATCGCCTGGATGACGTCGTGCACGGTTGGCATATATTTCTCCTTGAAAACTTATTTCCGGCGCTTACAATCGTCCGCGTGGGGACACTCGGGCGAAAGGCCGCGGCCTTTCGCTTTATTTTGGACCGGCAAACGGCATCGGGTTCCATGACACGCGTTGCCGCGTATAGAGCGTATCAGGTAGAATTGCCAGCGCAACAGGAGAAAACATGACGGAACAGGAAACCCGCATTGCGGTACTTAAAATTATCCAGGACGTGAGCGGCCTCGATGAACTGCCGGAAATCAAAGGGGACGTCCCCCTTCGCGATCAGCTCGAACTCGATTCCATGGACTTCCTGGACATCGTGATGGAACTGCGGAAACGCCACAAAATCGAAGTGCCGGAAGCGGACTACCCGAAACTGGCGACGCTCGATTCCACCGTTACGTACATCATGGAACGCCCGGCGTAACGTCGTCCCGTTCCGGACGGAACGGCGCACGACGTCAAACTCGCCGGAAGACGCATCGCGGCCGCCGTTCGGCGGCCATCATTTCAACCAGACCGGCGACGGCCGACCATCCTGTCGCCGGCGCCGAGAGACCAGTATGAAATACGACGTTGCCATTATCGGAGCCGGACCGTCTGGCCTTGCCGCCGCGGCCCGGCTTTGTCATTTCGGCGTGAAAGTCGTCCTCCTTGACAGCCATTCCCGCCTCGGCGGCTACAATTCATGGCATCACGTCCGCGGCCGGGAAATTTCGACAGGCCTCCACGCCTTCACCAATTACGATCCGAACGGACGAGGCCCTCTCGGCCGCCTTCTCCGCCAGCTCCGCCTGAAATTTTCCTCCCTCGACCTGAAACCGCAGCGCCGTTCCACCATCCGATTCCCCCAGGGAACCCTGGAATTCTCGAACGACCACGATCGCATCCGGGACAGCCTGGCGACCGTCTTTCCGCAGGCGGTTGACGGTTTCACCGCCCTCCGGGCCCGCATCCGCGAAACAGACGAAGGCGAAATCACGGACCGCCGGACGTCGGCCAGAACCATTGTCGAATCGTATATCCCGGACCCGCTTGTCGCCGACATGCTCATGGCGCCGGTCATGTTTTACGGGAATCCGGGCGGCGTCGGCGACGGTCTCGATTCGGCCAGAATCCACCCGGACATGGACTGGCTCCTGTTTTGCGTGGTGTGGAAATGCATTTTCGAAACCGGGTTCAGCCACCCGGCCCTGGGCATGCGTCCGCTGTGGGAAGAACTGGCCCGCCGCATCCGGGAGGACGGCGGCGCCATTACAATGTCGACGCGGATAACCGCGCTCCGGACCGACGGCGACCGCGTCGTCGCGGCGACGACGGAATCCGGGGAAGAAATAGAAGCGGAGCTGTTTTTCTCCTCCGCCGGAGGCGCGGAAACAGCCCGCCTCGCCGGCCACGAGCCGCCGGACGGCGCCATACCGATAGGCCCTATCAGTATCGCGGAAGGTATCGGCGTCCTCGACCGACCGCCGGCGAGCGCCGGCGTCGAGGATACGACGATATTCTTTTCCCACCGGGAACGCCTGGCGTTCCGCCGCCCGGACGACCTTATCGCCACCGACTCCGGCGTCGTCTGCGTGCCCGGGAATTACGAAGGCATCGACGACCCGACGATCAAGGTCACCCACCTGGCGAACTACGACGCCTGGCGTTGCCTCGTTGCCGAAAATTACCGGGCCGCCAAACAGGATGCCGCCGCCGCCATGGCCGCGTCATTGCGGCGCCTCGGCCACGATCTCGCCCCGCTCCGCGACGCCCCCGGCCGCTACGGCCTGTTCGACGACATGTTTACGCCGATGACGCTCGAACGTTTCGGCGGCCACCTGGAAGGCGCGCTGTACGGCAGCCCGACGAAAACCCGAAGCGGCGCCACTGCCAGAAAAAACCTTTTCCTCATCGGCACCGATCAGGGCTTCCACGGCATAGTCGGCGCCATGCTGTCCGGCGTGGCAATGGCCAATTTTCACTGCCTATCAGGTAAGTAACCATCGGAATCGATGGTGCCAGCCAGCCACAGGATGCGACTATAAAGAGACCTTTTCCACCGTATCGTTCAAAAAAGAAATCCAACCGAAAGATTCGGTTGGGTTTCAAAAAAAAACCAAAAAACCTAATGATCGTATTACCGCTCAAGCAAATAAAACTTATCGAAGTGATATTTTTTCGAATGGGCGATATGTTCCCGCATGATCGCTTCGGCCTGTTCGGCATCGGAACTTTCTATGGCGTCGAGAATACGTTCGTGATCCTCGATACTGAGTGAGATGATATCTTCGTCGGCCTTATACGCCATGCAACTGATAAGGTCGAGAACGACGCCCATGATTGCTTCCAGACGCGTATTTTTCGAACCGCGAATAAGGCGGCGGTGAAATTCCATGTCGTACGCCATGGCCTGGGAAAGATTGCCCTTGGCGTGGCAGGCCTTGATCTTTTGAAGAAGCCCGTTCAGTTCTTCCACCAAAGCCTTGTTCGACCGAACGGCGCAGAGTTTCGCCGCCATCCCTTCCAACGCTTCGCGAATTTCGTAATTCTGGAGAAGATCCTCCAGCCCGATTTGCGCGACAAACGCCCCCTTGTCTTTTATAAAAACGACAAAGCCCTCACTCGACAGGCGGTGTAACGCCTCACGAACCGGCGTCCGGGAAAAACCGTATTTGTTGCAGAGGAGCGTTTCGGTGAGCGTGGCGTCGGCCGGAAATTCGTTATTTATGATCGACTGTTTAATAAAATCATACGCCATTTCCTGCTTTGATTGCTTTTTTGACGTGATGATGGGACACCTCCTTCCGGCCCGGCGGTGACCACCCGCCAAAACGACATACCATCAGTATACAATTTAGAGAAATTAACGGCAACTTATAGCAATAGCATTGTACCAGCCATGCCAGCGAAATCAATCCCCATTGCCAGACTAAATTTACATAATGGAACACACCTGTTTCCATATATGGAGTATACTAACTGTACACAGTATATCAATTCCTCCGACTCGGTTATTTTAGGCTAATCCGCCAAAATTTCCGTAATCAAACCTGAGTAGGATCTTTGTTCCACAGTAGGATGGCATTGTTTAGTATACAACTATAATACAATTTAGCAAATTTATCTCTCTATCAAATGAGTCATATTACAGGAAACGTAGTTTTTTAATATTCTCCCTCTTTGTCATTACTTTCGTTGTATCATGACTTACGCGGTAATTGATCAAATTTTCAGGCCCTTTTTTGCCTGATTATTTCCCTGATAATTTGACAAATGCCGTTTTTTTGTTGTATACTGAATGCATACGATAGCTTTATTCAACAAGTACATCACCTTTACGCAAGTTACCTCTACGCCACTCCGGCTTTTTTCAATGTATAGTATCGCGCCCGCATAACACCTGCGTCTCCCCTTCGGTCCCGCGCGTCTTCCTCGAGGATCCATCGTGAAAGGATGACTGCCATGGCACATATCGAACAGTTGCGCTTTTTTTCCAACGGCGACTGGCACCGCTCCGGCACGACCAGGTTTATGGATATCGTCGACTCCAGTGTCGGCAAAACGATAGCCGCTGCGCCGTGTTGTACCGCTGAAGAGGTCGAATCCGCCATTGCCTCGGCCAAAGCGGCATTCCCCGGCTGGAGAGAGACGCCGGTCCTCCAGCGGCTGCAAGTCCTCCACCGGTTCAAGGCGCTCGCCGTCGGACACCTTGAAGAACTCGCCATGCTTTGTTGCCGGGAAAACGGCAAGACCATCGGCGAGAGTCGCGGCGACGTCCAGAAGATGATTGAAGCCGTCGACAACGCCTGCGCCACCCCCGCCCTGATGATGGGCCAGTCTCTCCTGAACGTGTCCAAAGGCTACGACAGCGTGATGTACCGGGAACCGCTCGGCGTTTTCGCCGGCATCGCCCCGTACAACTTCCCAGCCATGATTCCTATTGGCTGGATGATTCCGGTCTGCATAGCCACCGGCAACACGGTTGTCCTGAAGGCGGCCAGCATGACGCCGATGACGGCCATGCGCTGCGTCGACCTCTTCCGCGAGGCCGGACTGCCGCCCGGCGTCGTCAACCTGGTGACCTGCAGCCGCGTCGAGGCGGAAATATTTCTCACCCATCCGGATGTCAGAGGAATCACCTTTGTCGGTTCCACCGCCGTCGGCCGTCATATCTACTCCGTCGGTTCGGCCCATGGCAAGCGGGTCCAGGCCTGTTGCGAGGCGAAAAATCACGCCCTCGTTCTTGCCGACGCCGTCCTTGACCGCACCGCCACCGCCATCGCCAACGCCTCCTTCGGCTGCGCCGGACAACGTTGCATGGCTCTCCCCGCCATCGCCGTGGACGAACGAGTCGCCGACCGCCTGGTCGACCTGGTCGCGGAAAAGGCCCGGGCCATCCGTATTGGCAGGGCCTACGATCCGGACACCGTTCTCGGCCCGGTCGTGACGGAAGATCACAAACGATTTGTCGAGGAGTGGATCGACAAGGGCGTCCGGGAAGGCGCCACCCTCGTCCTTGACGGACGCGGCGCCGTCGTTCCCGGCGCCGAACGCGGCTCCTATGTCGGGCCAACCATCTTCGACAACGTCACGCCGGACATGGCTGTCGGGAACGAGGAAATTTTCGGACCGGTCGTCTGTTTAAAACCGGTCAAAGGCTTCCGGGACGGGTTGGAACTCATCAATGACACACGCTTCGCCAACGGCGCCGCCATCTTCACCCCGCGCGGCCGCCCCGCCCGCG
>JAJQFC010000084.1 GCA_021201355.1 Planctomycetaceae bacterium
CTTTTATATAATTTCTATATTGTATACCTTTATTCGAAGACTGTGATCCTACTGTACCTCCTCAAGCGTTTAAATGCTGGCGGACCGCTTCCTCGCCCGGGAGGACGCCCAGTTGCAGGCGGAAGTCACGCGTTTCAAGCGGCTTCAGGTTTGACTCTTTTATCATCTCCGGGGTCCGGTCGTCGAGCCAGGTCGATATCGGTTCGAGGCCGCAGACGTATTCGCGGCTCCGGAGCATCTTCCACTGGATCATCCGGGGGAGCGTTCCGGTGTCGTAGCGGACAAATGCGCCAAGCCCCTCCCGGCCGAGGTTCGGGTTGAACAGGGCGGCGCCGGCGTGGCCGGCGGCGTCGGCCTTCAGGGTGTGGTAGAAGCAGACCTCGCCCGCGCCGTCCTTCGGCGCGTCGAAGGTGTCGAACCTGTCCATCTCCGCCTCCGCCGCCGCGTCCCGGGGCCGCGTCTCGAGAATGGGCGAGGTGATAAGGCGGGAACTCTTTGTCAGGAACGGGAAGCCGAACTGGCAGTGGTAGAGGAGAAGGCACGGCCACGGGGCGAAATCGCGGTTTTCAACCCGATCGTGGATGTCAATGAACGGACTGCCGAGGCGGGCCGTGATGCGGCGGTGGATAACGGTGTCCTCGTGGTAGAACGAACTGTGGTGGATGTCGCCTTCCACCGTGAAGACGAGGTCGTCCCCTTCCCACGTTTCCCGTATCGAAATCTTTTCCGCCGGGATGTTCGCGGCGATGCCGTGAAGCTGGTAGTCGCGGCCGGCGGCGGTCGAGGCGGCGCCGACGTTGTGGAGGCCGCAGGTGGTGAGGGCGCCGGCGAAAAAGTTGTCCTGAAAACCGGTCGGGTCGATTTTCGAATAGTAACTTGGGTGGCGGATGTTCGACTTCGATATGTAGGCGAACGGCACGCCGAGATAACTGGCGTGGGAGATGTCCATACACCGGTCCAGCAGGATTTCCACGGTGACGAGGCCGGTGTTTATCTCCACCGCCCGGGTGCCGGCGGCGCGGCCGCCCGTGTAGGCGTATTCACGAATGCCGCCGACCTGGTTGATGTTGCCGACGCGCCGGAGCAGGTCTTCCCGGCTGAGGGATTTTCCATAAATGTCCGCCATGGTGTATTCCTCCTTGGTGACCTTCGGGTAAGACGGCGTGGGAAGACGGCGGCGCCGTCATCCCGTTTTTCCGGAGTCGTGGCGGGGTTATTCCTTGGTTCGTCGCCACGACATGCCGCTGAACCTGGGGTTTCCTTCCGGATCCTTTTTCGTAATGAAAATAAAACCTGGGAAGAAAATGACGGCGGTGGCGATGAAAGCGGCCAACGGACTCAGGGTATAGCCGCCGACGATGATGCCGACGCCGGAACAGAACGCCACGAAAATGGCGTAGGGGAACTGGGTCGAGACATGTTCCAGGTGCGGACAGCCGCCGCCGGCACTGGACAGGATGGTCGTGTCGGAGATCGGGCTTGAATGATCCCCGAACACCGCTCCCGAGAGGACGGCGCCGACGCTGATGAGGGCGATATGGAGGATGCCTTCCGGGTCGAGGCCCTGGGCCTTCCCGAGGCTCATGGCGGTCGGGAGGGTAATCGGGATCATGATGCCGAACGTGCCCCAACTGGTGCCGGTGGAGAAGGCGATAAGGCAGGATATCGCGAACACGCAGAACGGCAGGAACCAGAGCGGGAACGAATTGGCCCGGATCAATTCGTCAATATACAAGGGAAGGCCGAGGCCGCCCTCGGACATCGGTTTCGAAATAATGTGGCCGATGGTCCAGGCCAGCATAAGGATGGCCAGGGCCGGAACCATCGACTTGACGCCGTCAATAATCGCGTCCGAGGCCAGCTTGATGCCGAGAATGCCGCGGCCGAGGAAGTAGAGGTACGACACCACCAGGCTGAAGATGATGCCGTAGAACAGGGCTTTCGAGGCGTCGGCGTTCCGGAAGGCGTCGATGAGGGCCATGGTTGGCGCGCCGTCCTCCGCCGCCATGTAGGTGGTCATCGGGAAGGCGACGATGCAGGCGATTATAAGGACCAGCATCGGCACCACCATGTCGAACCAGGCGGCGCCCTTGGCGTCGTCGTGCATTTCCAGTTGGCCCGGGGCGGGTCCGTATTTTTCTTCGTTAAAAAGCTTGATGCCTTCGGCGGCGAGGCACTCGCTGTCCGCCATCGGTCCGAAGTCCCGGTTGGTGGTTGAAATGAGGAAGACCATGATGAGGGCGAAAAGGGCGTAGAGGTTGTAGGGAATGAGGCGGACGAAGAAGCTCATTTCGGTCATGCCGAGTTCCTCGAATCCGGCCGAACCGCGAATCTGCGAGATGACCGTCACCACCCAGCTCGATATCGGCATAATGATGCAAATGGGCGCCGCCGTCGAGTCGAGGATATAGGCGAGTTTGGCCCGGGAGACCTGGCGCCGGTC
This sequence comes from Planctomycetaceae bacterium, assembly GCA_021201355.1. Lineage (GTDB taxonomy): Bacteria > Planctomycetota > SZUA-567 > SZUA-567 > SZUA-567 > JAJBSZ01. The sequence continues at coordinate 2,444 of JAJQFC010000084.1, forward strand.
GGTGATCGGGCGCATGACGGAGCCGACGGCGAGGGAGTTGAAATAGTCGTCGATAAAGATGAGGATGCCCATTAACCAGGCGAACAGTTGGGCGCTCCGCCGGCCTTTAATGAACTTGGCAGTCCATTGGCCGAAAGCGCGGGCCGACCCGGCCCGACTGAGGAGCCCGACAAGGCCGCCAAGCAGGCCGCAGAACAGGAAGATGCGAATATTCCACTCGTCCGCCACCTTGTCCGCGAAAAGATCGGTGACGTGGATAAGGGCGGCGAACGGGTCGCCGCCGGCGTGAATGAGGGCGCCCGAGGCGATGCCGAGAAAGACGGAAAAAATGACGTCCTTGGTGACGAGGACCAGGGTGATGGCGAGGAACGGCGGAATAAACCCCAAATACGCGGCATGCTCCATTCTCTTCCCCTTTTTATAAGACGGACGTCCGCCGGACGACCGGGCTTGTGAACGCCGCGCCGTCCATGCGGACCAGAGGCGCGATATGTTGTACGGCTTTTCGGGTGGAGGTGATGGTGGAAGCTGTTCGGGTGACGACCGTCTCGCCGCCGGGTCCGTCGACTCCGACGACGTTCCGGCAAATGCCCGGACAGCTTGTGGAAACGTCCTGTCGTGATCGGCGCTTTCCGCGCCTGGCGGCGGTGCCTGCCGGATAGTGTAATCGCGGACCGCTTCAAGGCAAGAGGGAAGATAGGTCCGGCTGCCGCGCGGCGGGCCGGAGCGGCGTTCCCGGGGGACGTTTCGGGAAGTTTGTTTCAATGAGAACAGCCGAGAGTGCCGTCATCATGCGGGTGGAGGGCTGGCCGTCCCGGAGTTCGTTTCTTTATGAAAAAAATATTCCGTACCCCCTTCCCTTTTCGTCCCGATTCGCTATACTGGCGCGAAACCGGTACTGTTCACGTGGAGGTTTCGGGAGTATTTTTTCTCTTCGGCGGCGATGATTCGCCCGCATTCAGGACGTAAAGGAGACAGCATGTTTTTGGGAATCAACGGCGCCACCACCGAGAAGTGCACCCTCGAGGAAGACATCCGCGTCGCCGGTGAATGCGGCTACGAGGTCGTCGAAATCCGCTCGGACAAGATGGAGGAGTACCTGAAGGACCATTCCTTTGACGACCTGAAGGCGCTTATGCGCCAGTGCGGCGTCAAACCGTGGACCATCAACGCCATCGGCATGTCGACGATGCAGGACGCCGCGGGCGAGGCCCGGGTCATGAAGGAGACGGAACGCTTCGCCGAACTGGCCGCCGCCATCGACTGCCCGTGGATCGTCGCCTGCCCGGGCGGCCACGACGGCGCGTCGTGGGACGAAATCATCACGAAATCCGCCGCCTCGTTCGCGAAACAGGCGGACATCGCCTGGAAGCGGAAAATCAGCCTGTCTTTCGAATTCCTCGGCTTCCCCTGGGCGTCGGTGCAGACGGTGTCGCAGGCCTGGGCCGTCGTCAAGGCGGCGAACCGGCTCAATATCGGCATCACCATCGACACCGCGCATTTCTACTCCGGGTCGAGCACGCTGGCGGAAATCTCGGCCCTGCCGGTCCAGGCCCTGGCCGTGTTCCACATGAACGACCTCGTGGACAAGCCGAAGGCGGAAATCGGCGACTACGACCGGGTCATGCCCGGGGACGGCGTCATTCCCCTCGAAGAAATCTGCAAGGAAGTGAAGCGGATCGGCTTTGACGGCGTCGCGTCGATTGAAATCTTCAACCACGATTTCAATAAACAGGACCCGAAGGCCATCGCCAAAAAGGCGATTGAAAAGATGGCGCCGTATGTGAAATGACGCAGCGCCAGACCGCAAAACAACACCGCATCCGGGGGACTGGGTCCTCCGGATGTTTTTTATACCCGTCCGCCGTTCCGCCGCGCCGGGCAAAACATTTCCGTTGACGTTTTTTACTCCACAAAGACGGGGATTTACCGTAGTATTTTTCACCTTACCGCTCGCTTGCGGCGTTCCATGAGGAGGGAGAAATGGGGTTAGTCAAAAAGCTCAGTGACCGTCTGGCCGGCAACCGGTTGAGCCGGGGACGGACGCTGGCGCCCATTGCGCGGCGGAAAATTGAAGAAGGGCTGCGCGCCAGCTCGTTCGACGCCCCGACGGCGGAATACCTCCGCGCCCATTTGCCGTACCTGGCCACGAAAAAGCGCCATGCCGATTGGGCCTTGTTCTTCGGGAAAAAGCGGGCGCGGAAAATCCTCGGGCTGAAACCGGAGGACGTCGAGTACAATACCGCGATTTTCTACGACAAAATCAAGGCATGGCTGAAGGACGGCGTTTTCGACTTTAACGGTATCCGCCTGATGCAGCCGCTGACCGCCGGTGAGGAAAAGCTTCTCGCCCTCGAATTCATCGACCTCGTCCTTCCGGTTCTTCTCGGCCCCGGCCACTACGATCTTATTCGCGGCCTCGGCATGGAAGGCCCGTATGAGATGGGGAACGTCACCCTTAAGCAGGGCGATGTCGTCGTCGACGCCGGCGCCAACATGGGGATGTTCACCGCCGTCGCCGCCCGGGCCGGCTGCCGCGTCCTCGCCTTCGAGCCTATCAAGTTTATCCGGGAGACGTACCTGGAGAAGAACGTGGCGCTGAACGGCGGCGAAGTTGAAATTCTTCCCTATGCCCTGTCCGACCGGCCGGAGGAACTCCAGTTCGTTTCTTTTCAGGAAAATCTCGGCGCCAGCCGCCGGGTGGAAGATCTTCACAAGGACATGAAAAACGAAGATCCGGTCGAGATCGTCCAGGCGCTCCCTCTTGACGACATCGTCCGGGACCGGGGAATCGAACGCATCGACTTCATCAAGGCGGATATTGAAGGATCGGAACGGCGTCTTCTCCTCGGCGCCCGGGAAGTGCTGCGGAACTTCGCGCCGAAATTGAGCCTTTGTACCTATCACCTCTCGGATGACCCGGAAGTGATGACGAAGATTATTCTTGATATCCAGCCGAAGTACCGGATTGTCCAGCGGGAATCGAAGCTGTACGCTTCGGTGGAATAGAAGTGGCGTGTCAGTGACACTGTCGTTTTTTAAAATAGATTAGGCAGTCCGTGCATGGCGTATGTAACATAGCCAAGGTTATAGGA
>JAJQFC010000253.1 GCA_021201355.1 Planctomycetaceae bacterium
ATCTTCGCGATGGACGTGTAGTTGACGCGGCCATCCGGGTCCATCGAGACGACGACGTCACGGGCCTTGTTGCCGGTGGCGATGGGGGTGCCGGACGTGGATGAGTGGGTGATGAGGCTGTTGGCGGATTAGGGGGTGGAGATGCCCTGGGCCGGGAAGGTGTTCATGGACAGGCGCTTGGTGTTCGGATTGAATTCGGCGATGCCGGTGTCCTTGCTGATGCGTTTCTGGTGGCGGGCGACTTCGGCCGAAGGATCGCGTTCGGCCATCTGGTTGGCGAGGAAAAATTCGGCGGCGTTCCGCTGCGGGAACGAGGTGCCGTCGCCAATAAAGAGGAAAACGTACTTCGGCGGTTTGACGCTGTCCGCTGCCATGGCGACGGGAAGGGCCACGAGAGCGGCCAGGACGGCGAGGAACAGCCGAGCGCTGCCAATTCCGGGTTTACGCATGGTGATTTCTCCTCGTGAGTACACGTATACGGATTACTACGACCACACCACAAATTCGAGCGAAAGTGCCATTCGGGGAAAAACGATTTTGTAAAATCTGCCGCGCAAACGGATTGCAGTAGCAAAACTTCCGGTGGCAAGAAAAACGGGAATCGGGTATAAGTGTCAGCAGGCTTGAACCATATAAAAAGTCTATACCAACATTTCCCGTAGTCAAGTCAGATTTCCATAAGAATCGGCGTTTAGTCGCATTTAGTGGTGTCGACAACTCTTTTATCCGGAGGATATTACCATGAAACGTGTACTCGATTTCTTGAAGTCGAACCCGGTGTTCCAGTTCGCGACGGTGGAAGGCGATCAGCCGCGCTGCCGCCCGTTCGGCTTCCACATGGTTGTGGACGACAAGCTGTATTTCTGCACGGGAGAAGGCAAGAAAGTGTGGCACCAGTTGAAAGCCAATCCGAAGTTCGAACTGAGCGTGTCGACGGCCAACGGCGAGTGGCTGCGGCTGGCCGGCACGGCGGTGTTCGATTCGCGGCCGGAACTGGTGGAGAAGGCGTTCGAGGTGATGCCGGACCTGAAGCATATTTACGGGCCGGGAAAAGGCGCGACCATGGCCGTCTTTTACGTGTCCGAAGGCCAGGCGACGCTGGCGGATATGCAGGGGCGGAACGAGAATTTTTCGATTTAGAAATCTCTAGGAAACGGGGGGCCGCCATTCCTTCGATTGAAGGAATGGAAGACCCGGCGGAACCGGTCCCGGAAATCCGGATGGCGGTGGTGGTGGGGCATCTGGTCAGGATGCCCCGGCGCGGGTAACCCGTAAAATTGCACACCCGCGCCAACTGCATTGGGTGACACTTGAGCATTTTAAGAATTTTCGAGATAATTCCGAGTTCGTCGCATCCAGGCGCTTACGGGCATTTTCCCCAAACCGCCGGGGAAAATGCCTCTACGCTCCTTCCAGCGCCTAACTCGGATTATCACAGAATTTCTTAAAATGCTCTACCATCCGGATTCCGCGACCCGAACCGCCGGTCATACGTCTTCCGTGTGGGGTACCTCACAACCACAGCTTTGGCCAAAGCTTTGTTACGATGGGAAGGATAGTCCCGTTCACGCGCTGGCGATCAGAAATTTTTGTTTTTTTTGCGTCGACGTTCCGGACCGGAACCGCCAGTGCGTTGCATAATGTTTTTACCAAAATCATAACGGTAAACTTGGTTGATTTCATGATAGATCGCGGTATTTCGCGAATACTTTCTTGATTTTAACGACAGGTCTTTGTGTACGAAAAAATGTGGGCGTCTTTGTGACGCAGACAGTGTCTGCCGGACCGATCCGGCGGAAATTGGGCAATACGCCGAAATCTTTCGCCGAGCCCGGTTTCTCGCTTGACTTATCATGTTCCCGGGGATACTACTTCAATCTTATGGGATTCCTTGTTTCCGCCTCGTGTTGCCGGTTTTCCGGGCGTGTGGTTTCTTCCGCGAAACTACACCTCCCCTGTAATTCGGCGCCCTGGCGTATTTCGGTTTCGGTACACCACTTTCGAAAGGAACACGCATCATGATGACCGGCGAACAGTATGTCGACAGCATCAAAAACATCAACATGGAAATCTACATGTTCGGTGAAAAGGTGGAGTCCTCGGCCACCAACCCGATTCTTCGCCCCTCCCTCAATTCGGTCAAGGCCACCTACGACCTGGCCCAGCAGCCCGAATATGAGGATCTGATGACCGCCACGTCCCACCTTACCGGCAAGAAAATCAACCGGTTCACCCATATTCACCAGTCCACCGACGACCTTATCAAGAAGGTCAAGATGCAGCGCCTGTGCGGCAACAAGACCGCCTCCTGCTTCCAGCGCTGCGTCGGCATGGACGCCTTCAACGCCCTTTGGTCCACCACCTACGAGTGCGACGAAAAGCACGGCACCAAGTACCACGAACGCTTCAAGGACTACATGCTGAAGGTGCAGGAAGGCGACTGGACCGTCGACGGCGCCATGACGGACCCGAAGGGCGACCGGGGCAAATCCCCGTCCCAGCAGTCCGACCCGGACCTCTACCTCCACGTCGTCGAACGCCGCCCCGACGGCATCGTCGTCCGCGGCGCCAAGGCCCACCAGACCGGCATCACGAACTCCCACGAAGTCATCGTCATGCCGACGATCGCCATGCGGGAAGAGGACAAGGATTACGCCGTCTCCTTCGCCGTGCCGATGGACTCGAAGGGCCTGTACATGATCATCGGCCGCCAGTCCTGCGACACCCGGAAGCTGGAAGGCTCCACCATGGACGTCGGCAACTGCGAATACGGCGGCATGGAAGCCCTGGTTATCTTCGACAACGTCTTCGTTCCGAACGACCGCATCTTCCTTGACGGCGAATGCGACTTCGCCGGCATGCTTGTCGAACGTTTCGCCGGCTACCACCGCCAGTCCTACGGCGGCTGCAAGGTCGGCGTCGGCGACGTCCTGATTGGCGCGGCCGCCCTCGCCGCCGACATGAACGGCGCCCAGAAGGCGTCCCACGTCAAGGACAAGCTCATTGAAATGACCCACCTCAATGAAACGCTCTACTCGTGCGGCATCGCCTGCTCCTGCGAAGGCAAAAAGACGTCCAGCGGCAACTACCTCATCAACCTGCTCCTCGCCAACGTCTGCAAGCAGAACATCACCCGGTTCCCGTACGAGATCACCCGCCTCGCCGAAGACATCGCCGGCGGCCTCATGGTGACGGCGCCGTCCGAAAAGGACTTCCGCCACCCGAAGCTCGGCCCGGTCATCGAGAAGTACCTGAAGGGCGTCGACTCCGTCTCGACGGAAGACCGGCTCCGCGTTCTCCGGCTTATCGAGAACCTCACCCTCGGCACCGCCGCCGTCGGCTACCGCACCGAATCGATGCACGGCGCCGGTTCGCCGCAGGCGCAGCGCATCATGATTGCGCGTCAGGGCAATATCGAGGCGAAGAAGGCCCTCGCGAAGAACATCGCGAAAATCAAGTAAATCTCCTCTCCGTTTTGAAGTTGAAACAGGATGCAACAGGTGCTATTGTGGTCGATGTAGCGGTCAAGTATTGCGGCGGGTGCAACTGTTCCTACGACCGGGTGGCAATGGTCGGAGAGCTTCGGGAACAGTTCCCCGCCGTGAATTTCAGGAATGCGGAAGGCGGGGACGAATCCGACCCGGATCTGGTCCTGGTCATCTGCGGTTGTCCGAGCGTCTGCGCGGCCCATAGCCACCTGGACGCGAAGCATGGCAAAATTTTTACCGCTTCGGCAAAAGATTTTGCGGCGGTGCGGGAAAAGCTGGAGGAAATAGCCAGCGGCACAATGTAAAAGCAGTGGGACGAGGCGCCTTTTTTCTGAAAGGACAGATCCCCGACATGACTGGTCAACAGCCCGGAAGATGTTGTTCGTCTCCCGTGCCGGTGAGATTCCGTTCCACCGCGGCAGGTCAGATCCACTGCCCGAATTTTACAATCAAGAATTATTCCGCCATACCCTGCCTTGTAAGGGCGGCGGGGAAATTCTACCAGAGGTTTTCAAACCGGATGCGCCGCCCTGGGCGGTCGTCCGGTTTTTTTGTTATACCGTGGTGAAAGTGGAAATGCGGTTGCACCGTTTTCCTTGACGTCTCCGGTTTACCGGGGAGTACCCTATTTCCGTTACCTCCTCATGGGTGATTGGATTTCCATCCTGTGTGTTACCGGGCGGAATCGCATGTTCCGTCCCGTCGTGGGTCGCATGTTGTGATGTTTGTATTTACCGGTTTGTTTGATTTGAAAGGTGTAAAATCATGCAGAAAGAAATCGTCATCGCCGGCGCTGTCCGTACCGCTATCGGGAAATTCGGCGGCTCCCTCGCCGACACCCCGCCGGCCGACCTCGCCGCCATCGTCATCAAGGAAGCGCTCGCCCGCGCCGGCGTTCCGGCCGACAAGGTCGACGAAGCCTATATCGGCTGCGTCCTCCAGGCCGCCCAGGGGCAGAACATCGCCCGCCAGGCCATCCTCAAGGCCGGCCTGCCGGAAGGCGTACCCGCCCTTACCCTGAATAACGTCTGCGGCTCCGGCCTCAAGGCCGTCAACATGGCCGCCCAGGCCATCATCGCCGGCGACGCCGACATCATGATTGCCGGCGGCACCGAAAACATGTCCGGCTCCGCCTACGCCCTGCCGAAAGCCCGCTACGGCTACCGGATGGGCCACGGCGAATTCATCGACACCATGATTAAAGACTCCCTGTGGTGCGCCATGAACAACTACCACATGGGCATCACCGCTGAAAACGTCGCCGAACGCCACGGCATCACCCGGGAAATGCAGGACGCCTTCGCCGCCGCCTCACAGCAGAAATGCGAAGCGGCCCGCAAGGCCGGGAAATTCAATAACGAAATCGTCCCGGTGCCGATTAAAGTGAAGAAGGACACGGTTCCGTTCCAGACCGACGAATTCCCCCGGGACGGCGTTACGGCGGAAGGCCTCGCCGGCCTCCGGCCCGCCTTCAAGAAAGACGGCACCGTTACCGCCGCGAACGCCTCCGGCATCAACGACGGCGCCGCCGTCGTCGTCGTCATGTCCGCCGAGAAGGCCAAGGAACTCGGCGTGACGCCGATGGCCCGCTTCGTCTGCGGCGCGTCGGCCGGCGTCGACCCGCAGGTCATGGGCCTCGGTCCCGTCTACTCCACCCAAAAGGCCATGAAAAAGGCCGGTTTGAAAATCTCCGACTTCGACCTTATCGAAGCCAACGAGGCCTTTGCCGCCCAGTCGCTCGGCGTCGGCAAACTGCTCGAATGGGACGCGGAGCGGGTCAACGTCAACGGCGGCGCCATCACCCTCGGCCATCCGGTCGGCGCCAGCGGCACGCGCATCCTCGTCACCCTCCTCCATGAAATGAAGCGCCGGGGCGCGAAGCGCGGCCTCGCCACCCTCTGCGTCGGCGGCAGCATGGGCGTCTCCACCATCGTTGAAGCGCTGTAGCGGAAAGGCGTCATCATGGATACCGAACAGGACGACAGCGTCCTTTACACTACGGAAGGCGATGTCGGCATCCTTACCG
>JAJQFC010000159.1 GCA_021201355.1 Planctomycetaceae bacterium
GGTCATGACGGTCTTGTGCAGAGGCGATTTGTATTCCATTCGAACTCTCCCTGTGTGGTAGGCCTAAACAATACTATGCGTCATTTAGTCATACGCATAACAAATAATGATTCAGCCGCAACGGCTTGAAAAATGTTTTTACTAACTAGCATTACACGTATCATACCCCATAATCGCGCAATTACAAGTGGCTATTTTGGATTTTTACAATGTTTTTTTTGAAGTCGCTTGACTTAATAAAATATCGTTATGCTTAAAGTGTAAAGTATAACGACATGTTTGTCAATCGAATCAGGAAAAATTTTTGTATTTGCTGGAAGTGCCGGAAGGTGGGAGTCGTTTCTCTGGTATCGTGGTTTCTCTTGTATCGTTATTGGCTTATGCTGTTTGCGCCCCGTGTGTACTGATATTTTCGTGGTATTCCCGTACATACTCGGGATCGTTCCACATGGTCAGCCCGGCTCTGTACACGTCCCACGGGCCGCCCGCCTCTGTCCAGTGCGCCGACCGTGGCCCCGATGGTGTGGTCGGTGATTCCTGGTTCCCGTCCGGTGCCGGCACGGACGGCGTATCCGCCACCATGTCCATGTCGGCGACTTTGTTATGGAAGCCATCCCAACCGGAAGCGTCACGTTCCATGAATGACGTCGCGTCGCCGCCCGTCTCACCGGACGCGCCGCTGTCGCCGCCGGATTCAAGCCCCGCCGCGCCGCCCATAAGGCATTGGAGCAAGAGCTGGGCAAAAGTGCCGGCGCTTTCGTCGTCGAGCTTTGACGCGTTCTTTCGGGACAAACCCAAAAGATCCATCAACCCGATCGTGCCGCCGCTTTTTCTGATATCCATTACTCAGCCTCTCGCCACCGTCCTAGCCATGCCACGGAGACCGGCTGTCATGCCAGTGAGTGTATACTCCCAACGCGGAACAGGCTTCCTCACATTCTATAGAATACCCGTACGGACAGGAGATGCAAGACGTCAGCCGGCGTGAACGGAACGACTCAGGACAACGGCTCGTAGAATTTTCCCTTGTAGAAATTTTCATTGCCAAGATTTCTCGCCGTCAGCCTGAAAATAACGCAGCCGTCGGGGCAGACGATATCCTTGACATATTTCCCGCTGCCGCCGACATTCTCCAGATCCCCGCCGCTCCTCACCGCCTCCATAATCGGAAACATGACGAGCATCACCTTGGAGCAGATGCCCTGCCCGTCCGCATTGACCGGGCACCCGTAGGTACTGGTATACCTGTCGCCGATCTCCTCGCCGTTACAGCAATACCGTTCCGTCCGGTCTCCAAGAAGATACCCTATCACATCTATTGTAAATTCGTATTCCTCGGCATACCATTTATTCATGACCTGCCTCCCGTCCGAATCCGCCATTCCCGATTGTCCGGCCAACCCGCCCGCGCTGGCAATAAAAAAACCGCGCCGGACAGCGAAGTCCGCGCGGTTTGTCGCACAATGGCCGGGCAAGGCGCGCCCGAAGCCATTCGCCTGATTCGGATGTCGGGGACCGTCCTACCCCTTCGCGGCGAGCCTGAGCTTGCCGTATTCGACCAGCCCGCCGGCGTCGATGAGTTCGGACAGGAACTTCGGGAAGCCCTGGGCCTGGAAGGTCTTTCCGGTGGTGATATCTGTTATCACGCCCTTTTCCAGATTGATTTCGATTTCGTCACCTTTCTTCACCGACGCCGCCACGTCCGGCGCTTCGAGAATCGGCAGGCCGACATTAATCGCGTTCCGGAAAAAGATCCGGGCAAAGCTCGACGCGACAACCGCCGACACGCCGGCGCCGAGAAGGGCGAGGGGCGCATGTTCACGGCTCGACCCGCAGCCGAAATTCGCCCCGGCCACGACGATGTCGCCTTTCCGGACCTCTTTGGCGAACGAGGCGTCGATGTCTTCCATGCAATACGGCGCCAGTTCCGCCGGAGTGCTCTTCGTCAGGTAGCGGGCGGGGATGATGACGTCGGTGTCGACGTTGTCGCCATAGACCCAGGCCCGTCCTCGTACTGTTGTTTCCATCCTGTTTTTTCCTTTATACGAATGTCAGCCGGACGCGGCGGGCGGGTCGTTCACCGGCGACGTTTTCACGCCGCCCGGAACAACCGCTCCAGCACCGCGCCGGACCGGGCCGCGTTACGCCGTGAACGAAAAACCATCCCCCACCACTTCCCTCGGGTCGACGACCTTGCCGGCGACCGCGCCCGCCGCCGCCACCAGCGGTCCGGCGAGGATGACTTCACTGGACGTCGCGCCCATGCGGCCGACGAAATTCCGGTTCGACGTCGACAGGCAGCGTTCCCCGTCGGCGAGAATGCCGAGGTGGCCGCCGAGGCACGGGCCGCAGGACGGCGTCGTCACCACCGCGCCGGCGTCGAGGAAGGTCTGGATATAGCCCCGTTTCATGCTCTCGTTATAGACTTCGTACGACGCCGGAATGACGATGAGCCTGACGTCCGGGTGCGTCGTCCGGCCCTTGAGGACGGCGGCGGCCAGTTCCATATCGCGGAGTCGGCCGTTCGTGCACGACCCGATAAAGACCTGGTCGATTTTCATATCCTTCACTTCGGCGGCCGGCTTGACGTTTTCCGGCAGGTGCGGCAAGGCCACGGACGGCACCAGGGACGACGCGTCTATCCGGATGACCTCCCGGTAACTGGCGCCGTCGTCCGGGTAGACCGGGGTGAAGGGGCGGGCGGCCCGGGCCGTCGCATACGCCAGGATGGTTTCGTCCGGGACGAAAATCCCGGCCTTGCCGCCGGCTTCGATTGCCATATTCGAGATGGTGAAGCGGTCGTCCATCGGCAAATTCCGGAGGGCGCTCCCGGCGAATTCGAGGGCCATATACCGCGCCCCTTCGACGCCGAGGCGGCCGATGAGGCTGAGGATGATGTCCTTGCCGCCGACCCACGGAGAGAACTCGCCGTCGTACTCGACCCGGATGGTCTCGGGAACGCGGAGCCAGACCTCGCCGAGCGCCCAGGCGTAGGCGAGATCGGTCGAGCCCATGCCGGTGGCGAGGGCGGAGAGGGCGCCGCCGGTGCAGGTGTGGCTGTCCGCGCCGACGACGATGTCGCCGGGGAGGACCAGTCCCTGCTCCGGAAGGAACGCGTGTTCGACGCCGCAGCGGCCCGTCTCCCAGAAGTGCATGCCCATTTTCTTCGCGAACTCGCGGCCGACCTTGACCTGGTTCGCCGAGGCGATGTCCTTGTTCGGAGTGAAATGGTCGGCGACGACGGCGGTGCGGGCCGGGTCGAACACCCGGGTGGCGCCCATGCGGCCGAACTCGCGGATGGCCGGCGGCGCCGTGATGTCGTTCGCGAAGGCGAAGTCCACCCGCGCCCGGCAGATGCCGCCGATGGCGACGTCGTCGTCGGTGTGACTGGCGATGATGGCCTCGGCCATCGTCCTCTTAGTTCCCATTGATCTTGACCTCCTTGGCGGCTGCCACCATGTACAGGTTGTTGACGGCTGATACATAGGCCATGATAGCGGCGCGGACCGTGTCTGTCGAGATGCCGCGGCCGCTCGCCGCCAGGCCGGTGCCGGGATGGCGGACCGTCACCTGCGCTTCGCCGACGGAGTCGGACGAATGGCTGGTGGCGCCGATCTGGAAATTCTCGAGGATCAGGTTCAGGTTCGTGATCCGTTGCATGGCGATGTAGGCGGCGTCGATGGGACCGTTGCCGACGGCGGCGTCGCAGTGCTCCTTGTCGTCGGCGGTCTTCAGGACGACGCGGGCGGTCGGGCCGCCGATTATGGCGGTGCCGCATTCGATTTCATACGAACCGAGGGTGTAGCGCCGTTCCGGAGCGGTTGAGATGATTTCGACGACCAGGGCCTCGATGTCGCCGTCCGACACTTCCTTTTTCTCGTCGCAGAGCTTTTTGAAGGCGGCGAAGGCGTTGTTCAAATCGTCCTTTTCCAGAGTGTAGCCGAGCTGGGTCAGGCGGTCCTGGAAGGCGTGGCGGCCGGAGTGCTTGCCGAGAACCATAACCGCCGCCTCGGCGCCGACGTCCTCCGCCCGCATGATTTCATACGTCTCACGGTTCGCCAGGACGCCGTGCTGGTGGATGCCGGACTCGTGGGCGAAGGCGTTCGCGCCGACGATGGGCTTGTTCGGGTTTACGGGAACGCCTGTCAGGCGGCTCACCAGGCGGCTCGTCGTGACGAGCTTCGTCGTGTCCAGGGTTACGCCGCAGCGGTAGAAGTCCTGGCGGGTCTTAATCGCCATCACCACTTCCTCCAGGGCGGCGTTGCCGCCGCGTTCGCCGAGGCCGTTGATGGCGCCTTCGACCTGGCGGGCGCCGTTCTTGACGGCGGACAGGGAATTGGCGACGGCCAGGCCGAGGTCGTTGTGGCAGTGGACGGAATAAATCACTTCCGGCCCGGCGCCGACGCCCTTGATGATGTTCCCGACAAAAGCGCCGAATTCTTCCGGCACGGCATAGCCGACCGTGTCCGGAATGTTAATCGTGGTGGCGCCGGCGGCGATGGCGGCCTTGAAGATTTCAATGAGGAAGGAAATGTCGGACCGGCTGGTGTCCTCGGCCGAGAATTCGACCTCGCCGGCCAGCGACCGGGCCAGCGGCACCGAGGTCTTGACCGCGTCCATGACCTGTTCCTTCGTCATTTTCAGCTTGTATTCCATGTGAATCGGGCTGGTGGCGATGAAAACGTGGATGCGGGAGCGGGCGGCGTCCTTCAGGGAGTCGGCGGCGGCCTTGATGTCGCTTTCCTTCGTCCGGGCGAGGGCGGTGATGGTGGAGCCGGTGACTTCCCGGGCAATAGACCGGACGCATTCGAAGTCGCCCGGGGAAGCGGCGGAGAAGCCGGCTTCGATGATGTCCACGCCCATCGCGGCGAGTTGCTTGGCGATCTGGAGCTTTTCCGCGACATTGAGGTTGATGCGGGCGGCCTGCTCGCCGTCCCGGAGGGTGGTGTCGAAAATCCGTACCGTGTCGATACCGGTTGCCGCGTTTTTCGTACTCATGATGGAACTCGCTTTCCGTATGCGGGGCTTGGCGGACCCGGCCCGATACAAGAGGGGCCGGGAGTACGCTCCCGGCCCCTGGGTTGAATTGTTTAGCTTTTTACCTGAGCATCAACAATCGTATCCACGGCGGCCGGGAGGCGTCGTAAGAAGAAGGAGTCCAAGCAAAAGGCCAAGCGCGCCGTCCCGGCGTCCGCTCGGGGCGGCCGGGAAGGAAGACAGCAGGCTGTCGGCGGGCATTGCCATGGGGAAAACGTCCTTCATCATATTCTACGACGCGCGTCGGCCAATCCAGGCACGTTGCGACATGGGTCACCAGTTTGGGAAATTTCACAGCGCTGTCAAGGAAAATTTGCCGACAGGCGATACATTTCTCAAAAAAACGGCCACGCCTCCCCGGGCTCCGACCGGGCCAGTCCGCCTCCCCTCCCCGCCGCCACCGGCGGAAGCGGACGGCACAATCTGCCGAAACGCCGTCCGTTCC
>JAJQFC010000078.1 GCA_021201355.1 Planctomycetaceae bacterium
CTTGTAGTCGGCGCTGTCGACGCCGGTTCGCCGGTCGAGTGCGCCGGTTGGGTCGGAAGCGGCAGTGGCGTTGTAAACGCTGTCGGGAAGGTCGGCCGGGTCGGCCGGGTCGTCGACATTGTTTGTACGGCCAGCGTCGTCGGTCTCGACTCGTTCGATACTTTCCGTTCCCGCGCTCCCGCCCAGGCCGCGTCGCATCTTTTCAGCGGCGAGGTGGACCCGCGTTTTGTCCTTTGTGTCGGCGGCGTCGAAAAATGCGTCGAGGCCATCGTCATCGAGGGAGTCGGAATCCATTGACAACAGACCAATCTAAGGCGTTCAAGCGAACTTTCACCGTGGAACGGTCGATCACGCCAGGCGTTCCGTAAACAGACTTTCCCAAAAAGAAGCGGGTTACCGCATCATAGTCCGAAAAGTTGAATGGTTTCAACGAAAAAATCTTCCGTGCCGAAGATTGATAATCGTTTCAATCAACCGCGGACCCCGGCGGATGGTGCCGAGGCCGGCGGATCTGGAACATATGTACTTATCGGCCGAACCGGAGAAAGCCTCCATGGGATCTTCCGGAGATGGGATGGGATTCCTTTTCGCCCAGTGACCGGTCCCGGATTCACCGTGCACGGCGAGAGAATGCCGCGTCCGGTCGGCCGCCTTGTGGACGGTCCGGCGCGCCGGGCCCACGTCCGGGTCCATGAGTGAAAAATGGTAAATTTTAACAAAATATTGATAACATACTGATATGGAATAGCTTGAGTGATTACTGGAAGAAACGGACGGTTTTGCCGAGGTCATAGTTCACGGCCTCTTTTCCGTTTCAAAGAGGCGTAAACGAGGAGCCGCCGAACGCCGGAGGGGTCAACTTGAACTGGAAATATCATGACATCCCGGGGACTGGCCGCCGGTCGGGCAAAACGCTAACGCATTTCAGGGCAAAAACTTGCCGTCACATGGGAATCCATTCCGAAAACTAAGATGCCAAGCGTTAATAATAAATGTTAAAAAATTACTTGATATTTTTCGGTTTGTGAATATTGTGTTGTTTAGGGTTGTGAATGAGTGTTAACGATTTCTCCGACATTCACGTCACCAACCTGTTAACATTACCCCTCACCCTGGTTCCCGTCTGATCTCGACCGTGCGGTCGAGGGCGGGAACCTTTTTTTTCCGCGACGGGGTTGAGTCGCCTATAAGTCGATAAATGAAGTCACTTGCTATAATGATTGAACGGATTTGCGCCAGATTCCGCCCGGCGCGCCGCTCCTCGTCGACATTCATGTCTTGACAAACTCGTTAATATGGTGGAAAATAGGTTCTGTCAGTCGACCCGGTTTCCGACCGGGAAACCGCTCCAGCCCTGACGTCGCCGGGAAAACGCCATCGGTCGTTCATTGCGTCGGTTCGCTCCACAATTTCCTAAAAGCAACATTTCCGAACGCTTATGTTCCTCTTCCATCGGGCGCTGTCCCTGATCGATGCGCCCGAGAATCAGGAAAAAACGGGGACTTCTCGATGCTTTTGCCGGAATGAAGACATCGGGGTGTGTGAATTAACGCGAAAAAAGTGCGTCTTCAAGCTATGTGAATGCCGAGTAGACGAACCTGTTTATCACGATGACAAGGAGACTCAGATGGATTTGAAGGGCTCAAAAACAGCGGAAAACCTGATGATCGCTTTCGCCGGAGAATCCCAGGCGCGGATGCGGTATACCTACTATTCCTCCAAGGCGAGGACCGAGGGGTATATGCAGATTTCGGCGATTTTCGAGGAAACAGCGAATCACGAGAAGGAACATGCCAAACGCCTCTTCAAGTTCATGACCGGCGGCATGCAGGAAATCACCGCTTCCTATCCGTGGGGCGTCATCGCCAAAACCGGCGACAACCTCAAGGAAGCGGCGGACGGCGAACACCACGAGGCGTTTGAAATGTACCCGTCCATGGCGAAGACGGCGAAGGAGGAAGGTTTCGACGATATCAGCGATGCCATGCTCCACATCGCCGAGGCGGAGAAATACCACGAACGCCGCTACCTCGCCTTGCGGAAAAACATCCTTGAAGGCACCGTTTTCAAAAAACCGACCAGCGTCACCTGGCGCTGCCGCAACTGCGGGTACAACCACGAAGGACCGGAAGCGCCGGACATCTGCCCGGCCTGCGCCCACCCGAAAGCCCATTTCGAAGTGTTGTGCGAAAACTACTAAAGGCGGGTTTTGGAGACCATATAGAGCCTCAAAACGTCGATGAAACCGCGTACGGTAGATGAACCTGCAGTTGACCATCCTTAAAGCAATGGGAGATTTCTCGTGAATACGGATGTTAGCCGCGCTATTCCCTGATGCCGGTTTCGCTGCACCACCGGATATATCCAGCTATCGGAGGAGTTCGCGACAAATCCTTTTTCCCGGAATTTCTTCGGTATTGAGGTATCACAGCTCTTGTTTTATAAAACCGCCCCATCCAGCCTTTATGACTGGGTGGGGTGGTGTGTTTTATAGCCTGCCGTTATGGTCGCGATGGCCTGTTTCTTTCACGTGAACCGGGATTGACCGCGGAATGAACTTGTGCTATTGTGGGAGACAGCCGCTTCATTAATGAATACCAGGCGGTTGCTGTCGTGTGAGGTCTTCCGGAGGCGTCCTGGTGACGACGCATCGGCCGGAAGAACTTTTCTCGCCCTTCCCTTCTCCCACTTTGCATTCAAGGAGCTCACTATGAACCTCAACCTGAACGATGTTTACAAATGCGACTGCGGCGCCCTTTTCGAGGTGGCGGCGGCGGGCGTGTGCGACGGCGACGCCCCGGCCTGCTGCGGCAAACCGATGGCGCTTCTATCGGAAAACGTTACCGACGCGGCCAAGGAGAAACATGTTCCCGTCATCACCAAGGTGGACGGCGGCTACAAGATGGCGGTCGGTTCGGTGCCGCACCCGATGACGCCGGAACACTGGATTGTCATGATTGAACTCATCGCCGACGGCGTGGTCATGCGGAAAAACCTGGCGCCGACCGACACGCCGGAAGCGGTGTTCCTGACAAACGCCACCAGCGTCAAGGCCAGGGAGTACTGCAACCTTCACGGTTTGTGGGTGGCGTCGGTATAACCCGCTTGTGCCCGTAACTGCCAGGACGGAATCGGATGCCGGGAAAACCCGGTAACGACGTCACACACGGCGGCCACGGTCTCCCGGCGACGCTCCGGACCGGGCGACGGGTACGACCCTGGTCAACGGCGCGACGGAAGATTTTCCCGTTTGCGGAGAAATCCGGTTTCCGTTATTCTGGACGTCGCCATTCGGCGTAACCAAGTACAGGGTCAAGCAACTCGTCTTACAACAGGTGCATTCTCCATCGACGCGGCGGCCGATTATCTTGCGGTCGCCGCGTTTTTTTCGTCTCCCTGGCCGCCGCCGGTTCGTCACCGTCGCCGCCGGCGGAAGGGTAACCGCTCTACGGCCTTCCGGTTACGAACGGGACGAATTGGCCCGGGCTGGTGGTTTCAACCCAAACGGGAAATACGCCATTAGCCGTTGCACATCGGTTTTCTTTCTTTTATACTACCCCGTTCGCCTCCGACCGTACCGTGTCTGTCCCGGCGGGACTTCACGGAGTGGTGACTGCCCGGTGGCGGCGGGCGCTTACCGTTTCGCCCCGATGTCTTTCAGGATATTTCCGGCTGAACCGGTATTTCCGATTGAAAGTGATAAATAGCCCTTGAAGGCTGGCCGATAAATAGGGTTGACGGACTGATGGCCGATAGTGCGGCGTTGTGTCCTGTCATGGCGGGAGTTGAAAAACGCGTGGCGCGGCCGGATGAGACCCGGACGCGGTTGTGTGCGGCGGTTCGGGTCGGTCCGGAGATGGTCCGGTAAACGGCTTGTACCGGGTGCCCTGCGCGAATTTCGGCTTAAGCCACCGGACCAGCCGGCTTGACGTGGGGTACAGGTGGCCATCCTGTTCGGGAAACGTTTCCGGCCGGGCGGTCCCTTGATTCAATTTGCATGCTGTTGGCCTATCGGCGTCCGGGAGAACCGGTCCTTTTGTCGCGCAAGCGGTGAAGGATTGTCTGGGCTGTGCGACAAATGTCTTTTTTCCGCGATCGCGAAATCCTTAGGCCGTACGGCATGAGGGGAGTATTGATGCCACGAACAACAGGCGCGTCACGCCGCCACTTTTTCGCACTGTTTCTCCTGTGCTTCGCGGTGTTCGCGTCCACCCTGTGGGCGCAGGAACAGTTCTACGACGGCTCCCTGGACGATTATTATCCAGACACCGGCGGGCAAGCTGTGACGACGCCGGATTACCTTTCCGCTTATACGGACGATTCTCTGGCTCCGGCCGGCGGCACGACCGGCTGGGAAAGCGTCCCCGGCGCCGCATCCGCCGGTTCCACCTACGGCGCGCCCGACTCCGACCAATTTTCTTACGAAGACTACGATTACGAAGGCTACGACGACGGCTTCGTCGACCCGGACTATGCCGATTATCCGCCGTCCGGCCCCACCGGCTCTCCCGGCCCGGCCTCGGCCCCGGCCGGCGGGTACACGCCAGCGCCGTGGGCCGACGACTCCGCCGGGTACGATGACGGCTACGGCGACGCCGGCTATGACGACGGTTTCGGCGGCGGTGAAGCCGGACCGGCGGACAACTACGGCCTCGGCGCCGCCGGCCAGGAATACCGCGAAAACGGCCCCATCGGCGAAATCGGCGGTCCCGACGCCGAAGGCAACATGGTCACGGAAATCGAAGTCCTGAACACAGTCACCACCACGCCGGAACAGATCATCTACCGCATGTCCACCCGCGTCGGCCACCCGCTCCGCGAACGCACCCTTGACGGCGATTTCCAGCGCCTCGCCTCCATGGGCCTTTTTGACGACATCCAGATCCGGAAGGAAATGGTGGCGGGCGGCGTCAAGATTACCGTCGTCGTCAGGGAAAAGGACATCATCCGCCGCATCGAATTCGTCGGCAACCAGCAGGTCGCCACCCGGAAGCTCAATCCGCTTATCGAAAGCAAGGTCGGCGAACGCTACGACGCCGGCAAGGCCAACCGCGACCGCCGCGCCATCGAGGATTTCCTCCACCGGGAATACTATTACTTCGGCGAGGTCGAGGTGTCGGTCGAGCCGTTCGAGGACGGCGTCCGCCTCCTCTTCGACGTCTCGGAAGGCGGCCGCCTCTACGTCGGCGACATCCAGTTCCGGGGCAACACCGTCTTCAACCGGAAAGAACTTCTCGCCAAGATGGAGACGAAGCGGTCCGGCCTCATATCCCGGGGCAAATACCTCCGCCGCGCCTTCGAACGCGATCTCGAGCGTATCCGCATGTCGTACCTGGACAAGGGCTACCTTGACGTCCGGGTCATCGAACGGCCGATGCAGATAACGGCCAACCAGCCGAAAAGCCGCTGGCAGCGCCGCGACGTCTTTATAAACGTCGATATCGACGAAGGCGAACAGTACCGCGTCGGCAG
>JAJQFC010000006.1:0-2439 GCA_021201355.1 Planctomycetaceae bacterium
CCGCACAAATTTCACCCGCGGCGCCGGCGTCCGCGCCCGCCGATACGGCACGGGCACGGGAAATGGACATAGGGGATGCGGCCATTTTCGGCCGGCCGGAACGGACCGGGTCGTTTGCCTGACGCGGGCCGGGGCATACCGGCTATCATTGCCCCGGAAGCTGGTCGGCACGTATGGGAATCATTTTCCGGAAGACGGATGTGAGCGCCGGAAGGACAGGTATCGTGGAGACGTGTATGGATCGAGACGAAGCCCTGACGACGCCCGGGACGGAGCCGGACGACCGCCGTCCCGCCTGGCGGCCCGACGCCTCCTCGTCGGACGCGGCGTGGCTCCTCATGTTTTTCGCCGACGAGAACTGCCTCGACATCAGCCATGTGAAATACAGCATGCTGGAATTGGGCGAAATGATGGGCCGGATGCACGACAGGCTGTCCGCCATGTACTACGCCCTCTCCCGGATGGAAGCGGCGACGGCCGGCGCGCCGGTCAGGTCGTGGATGACGGAAACGACGCGCTGCGCCGACGCCCTCGTCTCGGCCAGCGGCGAACAGATCGGCGTCCTCATGGACGCGGTGCGCCATTACCGGTCGCTCCCGTCCGGCGACGGGAAGGAAGCGGCCCGCCGCGACATCGACCGGATGCACGCCGTCATCGAAGCCACCACCATGCGGCTCAGGACCGCCGGCGACGGCATTCTCGAAGTGACCCGCGCCATCGGCCGGGTCGACGGCAACGCCGATACGGAGGCGCTCCGGGCGAATTTGGCGATTATTCAGGCACGCATGCGGTCGGTGACGGACGATCTCCGGTCGGCGCCGAACCCGCCGCTCCGGAGGACAGGCAGCGCATGAGGAAACGATGACGGAAACCACCCGGTGGGATCAGGACGGCCGGTCCGAAAACGGCGGCGACGGACCGGCGGACGACAATGACATGGACCTGAGCCAGGTCGAGGAGCTGGAGCAGGCGGTCATGATGCTCGAAGCGGAGAAAACCCGCATCGAGTCGCGGGCCATTGCCAACGAGGCGTTCTTTTCCGGCATGGCCAACGAAATCCAGGCCCCCCTCGAAGCCGCCGTCGCCATGGCCGGGCTCGTCCTCGCGGAACCCATTCCGCCCCGCGCCGCCGAACTGGCCCGGGATCTCAAGGCCACCGTCGCCGCCGCCCTGAACACCGTCAACGACGTCCTCGACCTTTCGAAAATCAAGGCCGGCAACCTCACCCTCGTCATCGCCGACTACGACTTCATCAACCTCCTCCGGGGCGTCCGTTCCACCGCCTTCTTCCAGGCGAAGGAGAAGGGCCTCAACTTCAAGTTCCGGGTCGATCCGGCCCTTCCGCGCTGCCTCAAGGGAGACGTCTCCCGGCTCCGGCAGATTCTCCAGAACATCATCGGGAACGCCATCCAGTCCACCGATTCCGGTTCGGTGACGGTCCGGGTGTCGCGGGACGGCGAGTTTATCCGGGTCGACGTCGCCGACACCGGCGCCGGCGTCGACGCGGAGGATTTGGACATCCTCTTCAGCCCGTTCCACAACCCGTACGGCCAGTCCGGCGCGGCGGGGAAAAACGCCGGCCTCGGCCTCGCCGTCGCCAAGAGCCTCGTCGACATGATGGGCGGATCGGTCATCGTCGACAGTGAACCCGGGGCCGGGAGCCGCTTCCACCTCCACCTCCCCCTCGTGCCCGGCGACCCGGCCGCCGTGCCGCAGGCGGTCCGGGCCGGGGAGAAATCGCGTCCGCGCCTCCTCCTCGTCGACGACAACCAGACGAACCGGAAACACGCCGGCCTCGCCCTGAAAGCGATGGGCTACGACTGCGACACCGCCGCCTCCGGCCCGGAAGCGGTGGAGATGGTGCGGGCCATCGACTACGACCTCGTCCTCATGGACTACGCCATGCCCGGCATGAACGGGTCGGAAGCGACCCGGGCCATCCGGGACATGGGAAAAACGGCCCTGCCGATCATCGGCCTGACCACGAACAACAAACCGGAAAACGTCCGCCAGTACCTGTCGGAAGGCATGAACGACATCCTGGCGAAACCGGTCAAGGACGTCCAGCTCCGGGAACTCCTGGCGAAATGGCTCGGCTCTCCCCTCGCCCTGCCGCGTAAGGACGCCACCAGCATCATGTCCATGTCGTCCGTCTCGCTGGCGGGCCAGCCCGGCTACGGCGCGGTGGAGATGGCCGGGAACATCCCGGGCCTGGACGTCGACGCCGGCCTGGCGAACGTCGGCGGCCAGTACGGCATGTACGAAGACCTCCTGAACCTGGCCGGCGAATCCCTCCCCGGCCTCGTCGAGAACCTCCGCCAGGCCATCCGGGACGGCGACGCCGACCGGCTCCTCATCGAACTGAACGGCCTGGAGGAATCCCTCCACACCATCGGGATGGTCGGCCTGTCCGAGCAGGCGCGGCAGTGCGAAACGGAT
>JAJQFC010000006.1:2449-5407 GCA_021201355.1 Planctomycetaceae bacterium
CGGGAACACCGGGCTGGAGGGCTGCGCGGAAAAACTGATGGCGTTCCTTCGCGCCCTGAACATCTTCGCGAACCAGTTGCAGGGGCTGTTCGAGAACGGCGCCAATTCCAGTTCCGTCATCTACGGAGACCGTCTGGCGCTGGAAAAACGGTTGCACAAAATTTTGCACGAAATGAAATTGGGGAACCATGTCGAGGTCAGGCGGCTTATCCTGAAGGTGTCGAAACGGAGTTACGACGGGGTGTCCAAACTGGAACTCCTGGAAATCAAGCGCCTCGTCAACTCGGCCGAGTACCGCAGCGCCGCCGCCCGCCTGAGCGAAGTGCTCGGCCGCCTGGCCTCGGCCTGAACGCGCGGCCGGACGGCGGAACACTGTTGAACAAAGGACTGTCTATGCAACTCCGATTGAAGCGCCTCGAAGACCGCATCGTGTTTGACGCCGCCCCGGCTG
The DNA here is from genome assembly GCA_021201355.1 of Planctomycetaceae bacterium. Taxonomy (GTDB): domain Bacteria; phylum Planctomycetota; class SZUA-567; order SZUA-567; family SZUA-567; genus JAJBSZ01. The sequence continues at coordinate 2,901 of JAJQFC010000006.1, forward strand.
CGGTTGCGGACAACGCCGAACCGCCTCCGGCCGAGACGCCGGACGATGGCGCGGACCGGCTTGTCGTCGTCGACCAGGCGGTCACGGAGGCGGACTGGGTCGACGGGCCGGACGACGGAACGGCGGTTGTCGTCTTCGACAGCCGGACAGACACCCTCGCGGAACTCCAGGACATGATATCCGCCGCCTGCGGCGACCGGGACATCGCCGGCGTCGCCTTCGCCGGCTACGGCCCGGCGGACGGGGCGGACCTGTCCCTCGACGCCGTCCTCGCCCTGGCCGGTTCGGGGGAGGTCGCGGACCTCGCCGGGTTCCTGGACGCCCTCTCCGACGCGCTCGCGGACTACCATGACGGCGGCGGCAATTTCGACCCGGACGCCCTCGACGACGGGTTCGGACAGATCCTCGAGGAAACGACGGGCATGCCGTTCGCGGCTTTAGGCGGAACGCCGGACGGCGATGCGGCCGCCACCGCCCTGGACGGCGGCCTGGACGGCGGCGGCGACGATGCCGACGGGGACGACGGGGCGGACGACGACGACGACGTCGGTACTCTCGGGGCCGACGGTGCGGGCGAGAATTATATCGAGGACAACGACATTATCCACTTCGAGGAATCCGACCGGGTCATCGGGTCCGGGTCGGCGTTCCGGGAACCCGGGTTTATGGATTTCGGGCAGGATTTGGGCGGTGAGGCTCATAAGCTTTATGTGGAATACACTCTGTACCAGAACGGCCTTCCCCTTGATCTGTACGATTACCTTGTGTTTCAGAACGAGATGGTGCCATTGGCCGGCAACGCCGTCGGCATGGAGATAGACGGCGAATACCAGCCGGTGTATGGTTCCGGGTTCGCCAATGGAAAATTCTTTCTCACCCTTTTCTATGTGACGACCGATCCGGACGGCGCACCGATTGCTCCGTACTACGCCGTGATGGTGGGGGACGGCGTCATGGTCAGTGCGGACCGGTTTTTCGACGGCGACGACATCCACCCGAACATCATTTTCGCCACGACGCCGGATGGAACGACCGGCGACGAGTTCAGTCTGGAAATGACGGCGTCCGCGACAACCAGTGACGGCATTTCGCTCGCCGGCACCTATGAAAAAACCGTCAACCTGAAATTCCCCGTCGACGACGGCGACGACGACGGCAGCGGCGGCGGCACCTTGCCTCCCATGGACGATTACGTGAATGAGCACGACCTCATCCATTTCGAGGAATCGGGACGGGTCATCGAGGACGGGTCGGCGTTTCGCGAGCCGGGTTACCTCGAGTTCGGCGACGATACGGGCGGGCAGGCCCATCGGCTGCTTGTCGAATTCTCCCTGTATAAAAAACGACGACATTGTCGACCTGGCCGAATTACTCGGGTTCCAGGGCGATCTGGTCCAGCGCGGGAATTCGATTTACCTGAAAGTCGGCAATGTCGAGTACTCCCTGTCCGGGCTTGTCCTCAGTGACGGCAAAATGCACCTTTCCCTTACCTATTTTACGAACGACGTCACCGGCGAGCCGCTGCAGCATCCGTTCTACGGATTTAAGGTGGGGAACGTCCTCTACGATGTGAACCGGATTTTCGACGGTCGCGCCGGCTTTGCCAATATTGTTTTCGCCTCGACGCCGGACGGCGAAGACGGAGACGTCTTCTCCCTCAAAGTGACCGCCTGGGGGATAACGGAAGATAACGCGCAACTGCCCGGGATGTACGATAAAACGGTGGAACTGAACTTCACCGACGACGACGACGACGGCGGCATCGTCCCGCCCGGCGATTATCTGACCGACAACGACATTATCCATTACGAGGAGATTGACCGGGAAATCGAGGCCGGCATGGCGTTCCGCGATCCGGACAGCTTCCATCTTCAGGAAGACCCGGCGGGCGAACTGGCCAAACTTGAACTGGCTTTCACCCTCCTGAAAAACGGCGAACCGGTCGATCTGCTGGAATACCTCGGTTTTCAAAACGACGTCAAAATCGATCCGGACAACCCGAACAAGGTCATGATGGACGTTATGGGGAACGGGGTTTTCAAGCAACTGTCCGGCGTTACCCTGTACGAGGGGAAACTGCTCCTGACCCTCGATTACGCCGGCGACCTGGGCGACGAGCCGTTCTCGATACGGGTCTCCGGAAGCGCCACGACCGGCGTGCACCTCGGCAACTTCTTCGACGGCGACGGCGCTCCCAATGTCGTGTTTTCCTCAGTCCCCGATGCCGACCCGAACGACGTCTTCACCCTGCAACTGAACGCCGATCCGTATGGCGCCGGCCTGGCGCCCCTCACCGGAAAATATGTCAAAACGGTGACCGTCACCTTTAAGGAGACGTCAAATTCCGGTGAATCTGGTTCCGGGGAATCGGGTTCCGGTGAATCCGGCGGCTCAGGCGAATCCGGAGGCTCCGGAGCGTCGGGCGGCTTAGCCGAATCCTGCGGATCGGCTGACTCGGGCGAGTACGGAGGTTGCGGGGAATCAGGCGGCTCAGGCGAATACGGTTG
>JAJQFC010000335.1 GCA_021201355.1 Planctomycetaceae bacterium
ACCCGTGCCGCCGCTCCGGGAGCGGAAGGACGACATTCCGCTCCTGGCCGGGTATTTCCTGTGCGAATATTCCCGTCGGCTGGACAAACGTCTGCCCGGTTTCGACCTGGCGGCGATGGACGCCATGCTGGCCTATGGCTGCCCGGGGAATGTCCGGGAACTTCAGAATGCGGTGCAGCGGGCGGCGGTGCTGGCCCGGTCGGAAACGATTCAATTTACCGATATTTTTCCGAATTGGTCGCCGCATCACTCCGTCGCCACGACGTCGCCGGTGGCGGTTCCGGCGGAGCCGCTGGCCATTCCACCCGGCTTCGACCTGGACAAGCACCTCACGGACACCGAGGCGGAGTATATCCGGCGCGCACTGGAATTGACCGGGAACAACCTCACCCAGGCCGCCGACCTTCTCGGCATCAGTTTTCGCAGTATCCGTTACAAGGTCAAAAAACTTAAGGTTTGACCATTTCCCCCAAAAAGGACAGTGCATGCCCCGTTTCGTCGCAACGAATCCCGCCGCCCTCCTGGCGTTTCTCAAGAAAAAGCTGCCCGGTTGGAAAACCCCGACAATCAAGCAACGACTCAAAAACGACCTGGTCCTCGTCAACGGAAAATCGGTCCGCTCCGGTGCCGAACGACTGGAACCAGGCGATACGGTGGAAATTCTCGCCGTTCCGGCCCGCCCCGACGCCTATCTTCCCATCGGCCTCGGCGAGTCGCCGCTGCCGATTCTCTACGCCGACGACACCCTCATCGCCATCGACAAGCCGTCCGGCCTCCTCTCCGTCGCCAGTGAACGGGAGCGAAACCTCACCGCCATTCGCATCATGCGTGAGTGGCTGCAGGGTCTGGACCATCAGCCGGATCGGGAACTTCATGCCGCCCACCGCCTGGACCGGGAGGCGTCCGGGGTTCTCCTCCTGGCCCGGAGCCTGGCGACCAAGCGGGCGCTCGCCGCCAAATGGACGACATTCGAGAAAACCTACGCGGCGGTGGTGGACGGCATTCCGGAAGAAGCCGAAGGGATCATCGATGCACCGTTGTGGGAAGACAAGGGATTGTTTGTCCGGGTGTCGACCCGGGGCGACGGCACGCCGGCCTTGACGCGGTACCGGGTGGTGAAACAAAAGGGCGGCAGGGCGCTTCTTCAGGTATATCTGGGGACGGGCCGTAAACACCAGATTCGGGTTCACCTGGCCCACATCGGCTGCCCAATAGTCGGGGATATTCGCTATGGCAGGAGCAAGGCGCCGCGGTTGGCGCTCCACGCCGAGCGGCTACGGATATACCATCCGGTAGACGGCAGGGAAGTGACGATAACGGCGCCGATACCGAAGGAATTCCAGAAATTCCTTCGGTCGTGAAGCAGATTCTTGTCCTACATTTCGGCGCGTTCGGCCTTGACGACATGGCCGTATTTGGCCGGTTGCCGTTCAAAGGCGGCGATAACGCACGAACACAGCGGGACGATTTTCATTCCCTCTTCATCGGCATAATTGACAAGATTGGTTAGAAGTTCCTCCGCCAGCCCCTGACCGCGGTACGGCTGGGAGACGCGGGTATGGGTGGCGAGCATGTCGCCATTTTCAACCGCGTAGGCGATCTCGCCGATAATGCTGCCGTCCGGCGCGATGGCGTCGAATTTGTGGTTATCCCTGTCGTGGACGATTTCCATGGGCTGGCTCCTGCGGGTTCCGACGGTGGTGGTTATGGCGATGCTTCAGTATACCTGATAAAAAGGCCAATTTCACGCCTTTCACTTCATCGCTGTCATTGTCGGCGGTGGCGCTCTTCTCGGAAATATCAGTGAAGCGCGTCGCGCGTGAGAGAGATGCCTGGCAGTCGGCGGGAGAGGGGGCAGGACACCCGGAATGACGGGATTAGTAAACCCGAGATCAATCTGAGATTATTTCTCCATCGGAAAAACAGGCGACGCCGCGTCCGAGCTGTTTGGCCTTGTACATCATCATGTCGGCCTGGTGAAGGAGCTCGTCCGCCGTTGTGCCGTCTTCCGGGTAGGCGGCGACACCAATACTGGCCCGGCAAATCTGGCAGATTTCCGTGAGCTGCCACGGTTCCTTGAAACGGTGTAGAAGGAATCTCACCACCGCCATCGCCTCGTCCCTGGAACATTTGTCGAGGAGGATGATAAACTCGTCGCCGCCGTACCGGTAGGCGCGATTCCGGGTCAGATCATTTCCTTGCAAGGTGGCGCCGATGGCGCGGAGAAGCTCGTCGCCGGCTTGATGGCCGACGCCGTCATTCAGTTTCTTGAAATCGTCAAGATCGAAAAACAGGATATACGACGTGTGATCGTGGTCCCGGTCGGCCTTGATGTAGTCGGCGCAGTCCTGCATAAGTTTACGCTGGTTCGGCAGGTTCGTGAGGGCGTCGTAGTTCGCCATCATGGCGATGGTCGCCTCGTTCCGCTTGTTTTCCGTTATGTCGACGGAGCTGACGACATAGGCGAGGCGTCCGTCCGTCCACTGGAACGCCGCGGAGAGGACGCGGAACCAGGAGCCGTCGAACGGCCGCTGGTAATCCCATGAGTAGATCTTCGTCGGGTTGCCGTTCTGGTCGATCAGTTTCTTCTGCGGGCAGTAATCGCATTGCCCGGTTTTATCCGGATACAGGGCCGCCCAGCACTTCTGTCCAAGCAACTTCTGCCGACCGCCGTAGGGCGCCGCCATGGACTGGTTGACGTAGAGGATTTCGTGGGTGTAGAAGTCATTGACATAAATGTCGATGCCGGTGTTGTCAAGGAGGTTGACCGGGGACTGTTCGGCGAACTCCAGGCTTCTCTGATAATAACGGAGCTTGATGTGGTTGGCGAGAAGGTTCAGGACCATCTGCGCCGCTTTCACGCCCTGTTCATCCAGGAAAATGTTCCGCCGCCGGTCCATCATGCCGACAAGGCCGATAGGGCTGTCGTCCTTGCCGAAGGCAGGCACCAGCATGAGGGTGTTTGAATTGAATATCCGGGTGGTGGCGCTGCCGCCGATGCCGACCTTGCCATCCTCATCGCTGTGGTGATAAAAAACGGAGTTCCGGATAAGCCGCTCCATCTCCTCGATGGAAAAATGGCTCTCCAGCTGGAACGACGTCGGCAAGCCCTTCAACTGATACGCGGCGTATTGTTCCTTCAGATAGAAGGTGTGGGTATGATCCGCTTCGTAGACAAATCCGCAGCCAAATTTAAAATGGCGGCAGACTGCTGTAAGAATATTTTCAATCAGAACCGAAGACTCGTCGTCGGATCCGAGCGACTCGATGATCCTGGCAAATAATTGCTGCAGATCACCCGAGTTGTAAATATATGTGCGTGTCTCAACCGTCCGCTTATGGACCCCTCGGCCAGCAGGGACGGGTTGAGGAGTATTTTCGTCCATGCCGGAATTATAACCGGATCGAAAAAATAGATCAAACCATTTCACAAATCCCACAACAACAATCGTGAATTCACCCCGAGGGATACGCGGCATCACATCATCGGCGCGAACATGCGGGCGAAGTTGTACGTCGCCCGCGTTATATACCCTTTGTTCTTGAAAAATTCCTCAGGAACCAGAACGCTGTTTATCTGATCCTTGAGGAAAATTTCGTCGCACTGACGGCCAATCTCCGGACTGTAGAAAAAGGCATTAATTTCGAAATCCAGGGTGAAGCTGCGATTGGTGATATTGGTTGTTCCGATTGTAGCAACTTTCCCGTCCACCACCACCGTCTTGGAGTGGATAAAACCTTCGTAGGAGAATATCTTGACGCCGTAGCGCTGCATATCCCGGGCGTAGCCAAGGGTGGCGCACTGGACGATGCGGTAATCGCTCAGGCTCGATATCATCAGTCTGACGTCGACGCCGGAATGGGCGGCGATACGGAGGGCGTCGGCGAAACTTTCGTCAGGGGCGAAGTAGGGGGTCTGGATGTAGACGGTCTTCCGCGCTGCATAGATCATGCCGAGCATGGCGGACTTAATCGGGCTTTCATAGGTATCGGGGCCGCTCGACACAATCTGCACCGAAATGTCCCCGTCGCCGATGGAGTCCGGAAAATAAAGGCTGACGTCGACCTTTTCCGGATCGACGCCGGAGGCATAGGCCCAGTCCATGAAGAACCGCTCCTGCATGAACCAGACGGACGATCCGGCCAGCCGCGTATGGGTGTCCCGCCACGGGCTCATTTTCGGATCGCGGCTGAGGTATTCGTCGCCGACATTCATGCCGCCGACGTAGCCGACGGTACCGTCGATTACCACCACCTTCCGGTGGTTCCGGTAGTTGAGGCGGAGGTGCGAGTTGAGGCTTGAAAAAATGGGCGAGAAGGCGGCGACCTCGCCGCCGGCGGCCACGAGGTCGCGGAACGGCTTGTCCGACGCCATCATGGTGCCGATGCTGTCGTAAATAAGGCGGACCTCCACGCCCTGCCGCGCCTTTTCCGTCAGAATGCCAAGAAACTCTTTTCCGATGTTATCGTTCCGGAAAATGTAAAAAAGGACGTGAACGTGATGTTTGGCTTTTTTGACGTCATCGAACAGGCGCGGGAATATGTCGTTTCCGTCGGTGAAAATTTCGACGCTGTTGTCGTCCGTCACCGGTCCGTCGGCCTGGCCCGGAGGTAGTTCGCCACCCGTTCGGCGCCCTGTTCCTCGTCGGTGAAGATGCGGGAGTGGGAGAAATTAAGCCGTTTGACGATATAGTTGTTGTACAGATCGTCCCGGGCGGCCTTAAAGAGATAGCGCTTTCTCTTGCTCAGGCGAAACCCTGAACCGAGGAAAAGATAACAGACAAAACCGATTACCGGCAGGAACAGGAGGACGAGAATCCATACCAGGCTGGAGGCGGGACTGGTCCGTTCGAAAAAAAGCACAAGGATGATGCATAATACGCTGAAAACGGCAATGCAGCCGAGAAGAAACGCGGAAATGGTCATGGTTTGCCCCGTTATCGCCGATCCCCCCGGCACCCATGGACGCGTCCGTCCGGACGCGGAAGCACGGTACTCCGCCTGCCGCATTGAAAAATTCGCGGCGATGGCTATCCTTTATAGCGGTCGGAAACGCCATTTGCAATCAAAACCCTGTCACTTTCCGGAGAGAGAATGGATACGACGCCACCCCCGGCGCAACCGCCACCGCCGCGTTCCAGCGGGTGCATGAAGTGGGCGTGCGGCTGCCTGGTCGGCGTCGTCCTGTTCGTCGGTATGGGATTGCTCGTCACCTGGCTCCTCCTGAACCGTTGGGATGCGGGAAAACGCGGCTGGCGCCACCTGCCGCCCGGCACCACCGTCGCCATAGAAACGCATTACTTAAAGGCTCTTCTCGACCACGGCTTCGCAGATAACGGACTGACAAGCCTGATCTACCGGCACCTGCCGTACCTTTCCGGCCTG
>JAJQFC010000205.1 GCA_021201355.1 Planctomycetaceae bacterium
ATACAGCACCGCGCCGCAGATGATGATGCCCTTCACCACCAGTTGCCAGTAGCTTCTGATGTAGAGGAGATTCATGCCGTTGTTGATGACGCCCATAAGGAGCGCGCCGAAGAAAATGCCGATGACCGATCCCTTGCCGCCGGTGAAGGCGACCCCGCCCATGGCGCAGGCGGCGATGGCTTCCGTTTCGAAGGTGTTGCCGGCGGTGGGCTGGGCCGAGGCGTTCCGGGCCGAGAGGATGATGCCGGCGATGGCGGCGAGGACGCCGCTGATGACGAACGACATCATGATGACCCGCATGGAATTGATGCCGGAATGGTGTGCCGCCTGGCGGTTGCCGCCGACGGCGTACACGGAGCGGCCGAAGGACGTATAGGCGAGGATGACCCCGACAACGATGAACACCGCGAGCATGAAAAGAATGGGAATCGGGATGCCCATGACGGTGCCGACGCCGAGGTTCAGCATGTAGTCCGGGAGGTTCCCTATGGGCCTGCCGTTACAGACAAGGTAGGTCACGCCCCGGAGGGAAATCTGCATCCCGAGGGTCATGATGAAGGACGGGATGTTCGTCTTCGCGATAAGGAAGCCGGAAAACATGCCGACGAGCCCGCCGACCACCGCCGCCAGCGCACCCGCCTCGTAGAGGGGCACGCCGGATTCGACCACCATCCGGCAGGCGATGGCGCCGCAAAGGCCGGCGAGGGAACCCATCTGGAGGTCGATGTTCCCCGTCATCATGGCGAAGGCCTGGCCGCAGGCGAGAATGCCGTAGACGGAGATTTGCCGCAGGATGTTCAGGATGTTTTGCTGGGTAAGGAAGTTCGGGTTACGGAGTGACAGGAGGAAACAGACGATTATTGTGACGAGAATCAATCCGGAGTAGGAACGGAATTCCGGGTTACGGATAATCCGGATTAACAGTCCTGGCCTTTCCGCCGTGGCAGTATTCGTACTCATGCTGTTATCGCCTCCTTTGTGGCAAGTTTCATCACGTTTTCTTCCGTCGCTTCCTCCGAACCCAATTCGCCCGTAATCACCCCTTCCCGCATCACCACAATGCGATCGCTCATATTCAGGAGCTCGGGAAGTTCGGACGACACCATGATGATGGACACGCCCTGGGCCGCGAGCTGGTTCATTATTTCATATATTTCCGCCTTGGACCCGACGTCGATGCCCCGCGTCGGCTCGTCCAGGATGAGAATGTGCGGATGGGTGGCGAGACATTTCCCGAGAACCACCTTCTGCTGGTTGCCGCCGGAAAGGTTGCCGGCGGACTGGTCGTAACTGGCTGCCTTTATCCGGAGGCGTTGCGAATAGGTCGAGGCGTTGGCCCGTTCGGCCGCGCCGCGCATGAACCCGACCCGGCTCATCCGTTTCAATGAACTCATTTCCAGGTTGTGCATGATGCTCCGAATCAGGACTAGCCCCTGATCCTTCCGGTCCTCCGGCACCATGGCGAAGTGGTTTCGAATAGCCATTTGCGGGCTTTTATTGCGGATTTCCCTGCCCTGGTAGAATATTTTCCCGCTCGCCCGGTCCAGCCCCATAATCGCCCGCATCAGTTCGGTTCGGCCGGCCCCGACCAGACCGCCGAAGCCGAGGACTTCGCCGCGGCGCAGGGAAAAACTGGCGTTTTTCACCCGGTCGTTCGTGATGTTTTCCACCCGGAGAACTTCTTCTCCTATGTCCGCCTTCCTCTTGGGGAACTGGTTCTCGAGGGAACGCCCGACCATCATGGCGATGACGTCGTCACTGGTGAGATCCCGGATCATCCCCTCGCCCGAATTGGCGCCGTCCCGGAGGACGACGGCCCGGTCGCCGATGGCGAAGATGTCTTCCAGGCGGTGCGATATATAGATGATGGAAACGCCCCGCGCTTTCAGGTCGGCTATAATGCGGAAAAGGATGGCGGTTTCTTCAACGGTGAGGGAGGCGGTCGGCTCGTCGAAAATAATGACCTTCGAATCGAAGGACACGGCCTTCATGATTTCGACCAGTTGCCGCTGCGCGACGCTGAGGGAGCGGATGTAGGTATCCGGATTGAAATAAATATTGACCCGGTTCATCAGTTCACGGGTTTTTTCCCGAAGAACACCGAAGTTGCACAGCCCCATTTTCTTCGGGTAGCGGCCCATGAAAATGTTTTCGGCGATTGTCATGTCGGGGAACTGGACCAGTTCCTGGTAGACTGTGCTGATGCCGGCTTCGTGGGCCGCCATGGCGTTCGGGATGGAAATCTTTTTGCCTTCGAAGTAAATCTCGCCGGATGTCGGATGTTCGACCCCGGAAAGAATCTTCATGAGCGTACTCTTTCCGGCGCCGTTCTCGCCGAGGAGACAGAGGAGCTCGCCCCAGTACAGCGTCAGGTCGACGTTTTTCAGTGCGGCGATGCCGCCGTAATTCTTGTTGATGCCGCGCATACTTAATAGTACGTCTGCCATGGTTCAGCTGGCCTCCCGCGCAGCCGTCCAGCCTTGTGTCATTTTCCCGCCAGGCATGGATGGCGTCCAATAGAGCCGGATGCGTGCCCTTCTCATGCGATGAATGAGGGGAACACCCGAACCGCGTTATAAACCGACGCCGTAGCCGAAAGCGCCGTAAAACATGCAATTGTTGATTGCCAGCAGGTTCCCCGCCTGCATGGCGTATTCCATGAGGGCGTCGTCGTAGCGGTCGCGATCATCGGCGGAGGTATGGGCAGAGGGATCGCCTCCGCCGGCGCTGGCCGCGAATCGTTTCCGCCCTTCCATATAGGTGGTGAGAAATCCGGTGAGGAAGCTGTCGCCCGCCCCCAGGGTGTCGACGACGGCGGCGTCCAGGTTGTACGGCGCGCTTTGGTAAAATTTTCTGCCGTTAAATACCAGGGCCCCCTGCTTCCCGATAGTGGTAACGGCGAGGCCGCACCCGAGATGAACCGCCCGTTCAAGCAGGCGCTTCAGTTCGGGTATGGGCAGTTTCTTACCGGAAAAGAAGGCAATGCCGATGGCCGGGCACAGGGCGTCGAAGTCCCGCTCGTTCCATTCGTCGGAAAAGTCGTACACCAGCGGAACGCCCCGTTCCGTAATACGGTGGAGCTGATCCTCTATAAAAGAAAAACAGCTGGAATGCGCCAGGTCGAACGTAGCGATGTAATTCAGGCGATCCTCGGTGAGGTGGAGCGGCGTGGCCTTGACCGCGCCGTAGTCGTTGTCGTCGGTGATGGTCCTGTCGCCGTTTTCAATCGTGGTGGTGGAGAGCCCGGTCGCGCCGTGGACAAATTCGCAGTGGCTGTAGTCTATCCGGAGTTCCCGAAGCGGTCGCGTTATCACCTCCGCATACCGGTCGTCCGCGATAACGCCCATATAGGCCGCCTGATGCCCCAATTTTTTGGCATACACGGCAAAGTTCAGGCTGTTCCCGCCCGGATACATCACTCCCCGGTGGCGGTAGCGGTCGATAACATTGTCGCCGACGCCGATTACCCTGATCATGGATTCCCCTGTCGTCGCCAAACGGTTCCGTAACACCCATCCAGAGTCTCCCCGCCCGGCCAAGCCACCTCTGACAAGGCGGGGAAACGAAATGCGTCACTTCGACTCACATCAATTCACCTTCAGTGTAGTCCAAAACCCCCGCGCACATCAATATTCCATCTGGCGATAATAGCGCCGCGTGGTCAGGGGGTGGTTCCGCACACGCTCAAGGTGGCAGCTGAGGCGTTCGGTGATGACGTAGATGACGACCGGGGAGATGAACTTCCGGAACTCGGCGTCGAGCGGGAGATCGATGTCCTTGGTGTCAAAAACGGCGATGGCGTCGGTGACGTTTTTGGAGAACTTCATCACCCGGTCCATGAGCGGGCGGGTCTCGTCCTCGCCGTAGAAGAGGAGAAGGCTGGTATCCTTTTCCACCAGTTCGAGGGTGCCGTGGAAAAATTCGGCAGCGTGAATGGCCTTCGTTTTTATCCAGAGCATTTCTTCAAGTATACACATGGCATAATCGTACGCCTCGCCCCAGACGTTGCCGCTTCCTATGACCATATGGTAGTCGGTGTCCTTGTGGCGTTCGGCCACGGCCTTGCACCGGTCCTCGTAGAGTTCCTTGGCCTTGACGAAATACGGCGTCACCTGGCCGAGCTGATCCATGAATTTGTCATATCCAGGGAAGCAGCCCTTGTTCTTCAGGAGTCGGGCGGCGAAGGGGATGTTCGTCAGGTAAATCGCTTCGGCCAGGCAATCGTCTTCGGCGAAGGACTGGAACAGGTAGTCGGCGTACTGCTGGGCCGGAGTTCCCGGGTTGGAGAGGTAGAGGACGGTGCGGGCGCCGGCTTCCTTGCAGAACTTCATCGCTTCGACAATTTCCTTGGTGTCGCCGGAGCGGGTGGAGAAGACGCATACGGAATTCTTGTTAAAACGCTTGTGGCCCATAAGCATGAATTCGGCGGCGATAAGGGCATGGGATTCGATTTCCGATTGGGTGTCCATCATGTATTTCAGGGGAAGGTAATGCGCATAGGTTCCGCCGCACCCGATGAAAAATATATTATCATATCCTTTTTGCGAAATTTCATCGGCGGCTTTCTCGATGACGGGACGCAGGGCCAAAGCATTGTTGACCACGCCCTCATACCTCGGCACATCAAAATTAAACATGCCCACCTCCTGTGTGGAAAAGGGATACCTGGTTTTGAGTCGGCACCCGGAGACTAAACACCAATACGACTCACAATGAATCATATTGAGTCTTTACCTTACCTCGAATTCGGCCTTAGTCAACTATTTTTCTTTGAAAAAACTATAACATATTATAAATAGTGGCCATAATGAATGAATTTAAATTCCATGATTAATTCATTATGGCTCATATTGATTCCTAATCCGAAGTCGTAAGAGGCCGGCCTGGGTATGTTCTCTTCCGACATTGGCGTCCAAGCGGCCGTCCAGGTCCTCGCCGGAAACCAGGAAGGTCCTGTCTGGAAGTCGCTTCATGGTAGCGGTTTTGAGGTGGTCGAATTCAAGGAACGAGTCAAAACAATTCGGCGCGGTGAAATATTTTTGGCAGGGGATTCACGTATACACGCCCGCCCGCCGCCTGGCAATGAACAACAAATAACGCCATATACCTTCGTTCTTTGGCGCAATTCACAGATTTTCACGGGAAGGACACGGCAGTCCGAACGACAAGGATGACGAGCCGAACAAATCCCAATAAAAATAAATTAAATTTGCTTTAGCGTTTTCAAAGTTTATACTTGACAAAGTCGCACCTGTTTATTGCGACAAATATTTGAAACCGCCTGTGTGCGGCCCGTTGAGACGACCACAGAAAAATGTGGTCCGCCATGTCCTAGGAGAAATACCATGAGCGCGTCATTGAGTAGCAGGAGAATTGTCTCCCAC
>JAJQFC010000038.1 GCA_021201355.1 Planctomycetaceae bacterium
CCGACCGCTCCATGGCGACGGCGAGGGCGGTCTCGCCCGGCCGGTCGGGACGACGGCCCCGGAGGACGCCGGCGGTTTCGGCGGCGCCGAGGGCGCGGATGTCGCGGCGGAAGGATTCGAGGCTTTCCTCGCGGCCGAGGTAGGTTTCGACCCGTTCGAGATCGGGCTGATGCGGCGGCGGCGAAGCCGGGAAAATGCCGGTTTCACTGCCGACGACGTTCCAGACCCGACCGGGCGTCCACAGGTCGCCGCTGTCCCGGAGGATGGCGCCGGCTTCGCGGGCGGCGTCGGCGGCGGGTTTGACTTCGCCCTTCCGCCAGGCGTCGTCGGCCCAGCCGAGGAGGGTGGCGGCGCGGTCGCGGGCGAGGGAATACCGGTACTGCTGGTACCCGAGGTAGCCGGCGGCGACGAGGGCGAGAAGAACCAGGATTTTCAAAACGGTTCCGGCCAGGCTCCGGCGTTTTTTCGGCCGGGCCGGGGCGGGCGGTTCCCGGAAGGCGCTCCGGACCGAAGCCGGAGGAGGAGGAGGAGGCGGCGGCGCGTCGCCCGGGCGACGGAGGGTCTCCTCGTCGTGGAATTCCTGTGCGGTTTCCTCGGAGGCGGCGCGGCCGGGGAATACCGGTTCGTCCGCCGCGACGCTTTCCGATTCGACATCGACCGGCGCGTCCCGGTTTTCCCCACCGGCCGGCGCGTCGGCGACAGCCGCATCGGCGGCGGCAGCGCTGGCGGGCGTACCGGCGACTGGCGTGTCCCGGTCCGTGACCGGGCCGGTCGGCGCGTCCGTCCCGGCGGACGGTTCCGTCGTCCCGGTCGCTTCCTCCGGAGTCTCGAATTGAGGGTGCGGCCGGGCCTGCGCTTCAGCCTGCGACGGATCTTTGGCGGCGGCCGGTTCGACCGGCGGCGGCGTCACCAACGGCTCGGCCGGGGGGGGCGTGACCAGAGGTTCGGACGACGAGGCGGGCGGCGGCGCGGCGGGCTCGCGCTGGCGGCGTTCACTGGGCGGCCGCTCATAGACTTCGGTGCGGCGGCTCGACAACTCCGCGTCCATGGCCGGCGGCGACGGCGGCCGGGCGGCGGCGGCGCCGAGATCGATGCCGGGCTGCGGCGACATGCCGACGTCGTCAATGAGGACAAAGTTGGCGTCGATGGGGATGTCGACAACCGGAGCAAAGGCGCCGGTGGCGTATTTTTTCGGCATCTGGGTCGTCGCCCGGGTCATGGAACGGGTGGTGTCCTCGCCGGGCGTGGTGATGGTCACGGTGACGCGGTGAATTTTATGGCAGGCCGGACAGGTAAACTTCATGTCGGTCCGGTCGCCCGGCAGTTCCAGGACAATGTCGGAATTGGGGCACTTGATGCGCATACCGGTGTTCCTCTTCCATATGGGGAGAGTGAGAAATTGTGAGTAATCGTTTATTCTATAAATCCCGATACCGCGATGCAATCGGCAAGGAGGAACGGCGGCGGATTTGCCGCGGTAACGATGACGGGTTCGGCCAATACTGTCCCCGCCGCCTGCCGGCCCTCCTCAGTCACAAGACATGAGCGCTTCGTAGAGCGATTGGTTTCTTCCTGCGATTTTCGGTAAACTGGATTTAACCGAAAGCACTGAGGAAGGTTCATACGCATTGTACAACGCTATAATCCGCCCGCCCCCCTCCGTCTGGAGGAGGGTTGACCTGGACACGCCTGGACGGCGGCGGTGTGGCAATCATTTCGAGAAGAGGAGGGAATCGCCTCCGGTCGACGGCGCGGTTCGATGTCCCGCGCTACGGCTGGACCTGCAGTTCCCGGGGAATCCATTGGAGGGCCGAACTCATCTGTCCGCCTTTGTAGACAATGGCGTTCCGGAACTTTTTCGACTGGGCAAGGACGGCGGTCTGGGCCACAAGGAAGGTGTACGGCTGGTCGTGGGCGATGACCTCGTGGAGGCGGTTGTAGATTTTGTAGCGGGTCGGCTTGTCCAGCGTCCGCCGGCCTTCCTCGATGAGCCGGTTGGCTTCGGGCGAATTGTAGCCGACGTGGTTGGAACTGCGGGGCCGGTTGACGCCGGACCCGTGCCAGACCTGGTATGGATCGCCCTCGACGCCGCCGGTCCAGCCGAGGCAGCAGACGTCGTATTCGCGTTCGTCGAGGAGCTGGGTGTAAACAGACCATTCGACCTGACGGATGTCGACCTTGATTTTCGCCTTGATCATGTCCTGCTCGACAATGGCGGCGATGCGGCGGCTTGTCGTGGACGAGGACGGAATCATGAACGTGAACCGGAACGGCTTCCGCGTGCCGGAGTTGTCGTAATCCTTGTCGAGGATGCCGTCGCCGTCGGTGTCTTCCCAGCCGGCGGCGGCGAGAATTTCGCTGGCCCGGGCGATGTCGAACGGCAGCGGTTTGACGTCATGGTTGTAGTAGGGGCTGTGCGGGATAAACGGCCCCGAGATGATTTCGCCGAGGCCGAGATAAACTTCGTCAAGGATGCGTTCCCGATCGACCAGGTGGGTGAGGGCGACGCGGACATCCCGGTCGGCGAACAACGGCCGGTTCATGTTGTAGCCGATATAGGACCAGGCCGAGGACTTGTACTGGTATTTTTCAAAGCGGTAGCCGTCCGGCACGTCGCCGGCCTTTTTCCGCCTGTCCCACTCGATGGAATCGGCGTTGGCCGTTTCGATGTTCGGCGTCACCAGTTGGAAATCCGGTTCCGGCGTTTCGTTGTGCCACTGGGCCGGCTGGAGGCCGTAGAAGTCGAGGGCGCCGTTCTTGAACTCGAGGAACGACGTGGAGTTGTCCGGGATGAGGCGGAGAATCCGGGTGGCGATGAACGGGCGGCGGCCGTAATAGGCGTCGTCCCGCTCGAGGACGACTTCGCGGTTCTTATCCCATTTCACCAGTTTGTACGGACCGGTGCCGACTATCCACTGGTTCCGGGGCGACGAGACGAACTCGTCGGCGAAACGGCTGTCGTCCCAGTTCGGGTCGGGCCGGTAGTAGTGTTCCGGCAGCGGGCTGAGGCCGAGGGTGAACGCCTCGGACATGCTGTACGGCTGTTTCCAGATCACTTTAAAGGTGTAGTCGTCGACCACTTCAATCCGGTCGAGATCGTGGTAATAGACGCGCATCGGCTCGCACGGCACCTCTTCGTTCTGGATGGTTTCCCAGTAGAACAGGAAGTCCCGGGCCGTGACCGGTTTCGCCGCCACCGGCTGCTTCGTCACCGGATCGGTGTATGGCTGCCACATGATGTTTTTCCGCAAACGGATTGTGTAGACAAGGCCGTCCTCCGACACTTCCCAGCTTTCGGCCATTTCCGGTTCGTAGCGGGTGAGGTCGTCGAGGTTGCGTTCGGCCAGGGTGCCGACGAGGTAATTCTGGATGGCGGTGACGGCTGAGTCGTTGTTAACGAGGGAATTTAGGTTGCCGGGAAGGTTCTGGACCCGGCTGATGTGACTGCCGCCCTCGACGGCGTCCGGATCGCGGAATTCGTCGTTGGCGAAGACGACGCCGTTGTTTCCGGCGGCACCGGTCGCGACCGACAGGGCGTTCGCCGTGGACGCGGCGGCGGGTCCGGATGCCGTGGCGGCCGCGACGGAAGAAGCGGTTCCGGTCGGAGCGGCGGCGGTCCCCGGTGACGCTCCCGGACCGGCTGAGGCCGGGGCGGCGGGCATGGCCTGGAGGCGTTCGCCGAGACGGTCGAGGGATTCCGAAAGTTTATTCAACGACGTTTCCGTGCGGGCGCTCTGGAGGCGGGACTGGTCCAGGGTGTCGATGGTGAAATAGAGCGCGACGGCGACGATGGCGAGATTAAGCAGGCTGACGAAGACGGCGAAGGCGGACGTTTGGCGCATGCGGAGGTATCCTCTTATATGTGGTACTGCTGGTAATTTTACGGATGGCGCTTGATTTGCCGATCGGTAACCATATCATCATAGTGGTTGGTGGTTTCAACTCAAGCCGAAAACTGCGGGGATATCCCCGGACCACGGCCCGGAATGCCCCAAATCGGAGACGAACACCATGTCGAATGCATTACCCTTGGCCTTTTTCAGCATGCCGGGCGGGTACGAGTGGATCATTATCGGCCTGATCGCCCTGCTGCTCTTCGGGAAACGTCTTCCCGGCGTGGCGAAATCACTGGGCCAGGCCATGCACGACTTCAAGGCCGGCTTGAACGGCACCATCGACGCGGACGAGGCCAAAGGGAAAAAAGACGCCGACGACAGGCAAAACACGGCGGAAACGCCTGTTCCGCGCACTCCGGATGAAACAGACAAACCGTCCTGACCGCGACCGAATCATCAGCATACTGTCAACCGACCGGGCGGTTCCTGTCCGGGGAATGACGGCGAGGCGGGCCGGAGCGACGACGTCAGGTGCGCCGGCGGCCGGTGCCACAGCGGTGTGGAGGCATAAAAAAACGGCGGCTTTCGCCGCCATGGGTACTTCCAGGATGGTGATGGTCCGGAACCGCATCCGGCCGCCCAAACGCCTGGCGCCGACCCTGCCCCGGCCCATGCCATCACGAAAAACACGCCAGCATCCCGAACCATCCCCTACCGTTCTGCCACACCAGAAAAATTATCGGTCCGGGATGCCGGCAAAAATCGCGCCGCATCACAGTAACACACTGTGCCATCGGCATTTACAATGACTTTGACCATGCCGCAAGCGGCCTGATGCCGGGGCTGTCCGAAGAAGGAAGGCGGGGCGGAACGGTCCCGGGGATTGGCCGCGGCGTGGTTTCGAAACCACACGACAATCAATCCGACCGTGCCACCCACTGACAACCGCTGAGTAAAAGCCGGAGGAACCGGCTTCCCGCCTCGCGCACAGATCGGGCGTAATCCCTCTTCTCCGCACCTCTCCGGCCAAAGCCGCGCCCTGACGAGCGAAATCCAGAAATCGAAACCGCCCGCTCTGGCACAACCGGCGCCTCGGACATACCGGGCAGAAGTGGGGCGCTGGTTGGAGGCTCCGGCAGTGAACGGGTTTGGTGGCGAGCACCGCCGTCGCCGGCCGGTGCACCCGGGCATCACCGCCGGGCAGCCCCGGCATCAAACCGCTTCAAAATGGTCTATTGTTTTCGAGAGAAAACCTCCAAATAATTCCCCTCACCCTTGTACCACACGGCGGCCCGGCCCCTCACGACACCTACCGGACCACCCGGGACAGAAAAACGTGCCGCCTGTCCCGGCCTAATCAACAGGATCCGCACGCCGACGACCTCGTCGCCATTACACAAAAAACCGGACCAGGGAAGGATTTCGAAGCAGGGCAGGATTTGTCTGTCCCGTCACTCC
>JAJQFC010000139.1 GCA_021201355.1 Planctomycetaceae bacterium
GCCTTTCGCGCCGCGTCGGCGTCCCGGACGAATTCCGGTGCGCCGCCGACGTGCCGGAGGGCGAGTCGGACGCTTTCAATATTGCCGGCGTCGTAATCGAGAATCGCGAGCATAGGTGTTCCGTGTTCCGGTTCGGTTTCAGTATGGAGCCATAGAGTATAAGGACGGGCGAAAGCCCGACCGCCTACGCCTCGGGCGGCCCGAGCATTTCGTCAAGAAGCTGTCCAACCGCCTTCGGATCGCCCTTTTTGTTGAGCGCTTTCATAACCCGTCCGAAGATGGCGTTCCGTACCGCCACCTTGCCGGACTTGTATTCGTCCACCATCTTTTTAGCCTCGACCAGCACGGTGGCGATGGCTTCGCGGACAGCGTCGTCGTTCTGCTCAATGATGAGGTCTTCGGCTTTGGCGACCGCTTCCGGATCGCCGCCGTTCTTGTAGAGAATGTCCAAAACCCGGCGGAAGCCGTCGGCGTTGATTTTCCCGCCCTCGTGGAGAAGGACGGCGCCGCGGAACGCTTCCGGCGTCAGTTTGGCCTCGTCCAATGGGACGTTTGTCGAATTGACGAGGGAAAAGACGTCCTTGACGAGCCGCTTGGCCATGAGGACGGTCTTGTCCTGATTCGCCCCAACCGCGACCCTGAGAAACCCGAGGGCGTCGTTCCTGGACAGCGCCTCGATGTCCACATCCGGCAAACCCTTTTCGGACAACTGGGCGATATACTCCTCATACGTCGCCGGCATGGTGTCCCGTTCGCCCTGAACCCATTCCGGACTGATCCGGGCCGACGGCAAATCCGGCTCCGGGAAATAGCGGTAATCGTGGGCGTTTTCCTTCGACCGCTGCGGGAAGGTCTTCTGGTTGACGTCGTCCCAGCCCATGGTCTGCTGAATGAGTTTTCCGCCGGACTCGAGCACCTCGGCGTGGCGCACCACTTCATACTCGATGGCGGACCGCATGTGGTTGAAGCCGGCCTGGTTCTTGATTTCGGTGCGGGTGCCGAGTTCGGTCGAGCCGACCGGCGCGATGGAGACATTGGCCTCGACGCGCATTTCGCCGCGCTGGAGGCGGCAGCGGGAAATCCCGTTGTAGACGAGGATGGCCCGGAGCTTCCGGACGTACTCCTCGGCCTCGCGGCCGGAGTGGAGCACGGGCTCGGTGACGATTTCCATCAACGGCGTCGAACAGCGGTTGACGTCGATGAGGGTGGCGCCGTCCACGTGGGTCAGCTTGGACGTGTCCTCTTCCAAATGAAGGCGGCGGATAACGATCTTCTTTTCATTGCCGTCGTCCCCGGTGATGGTGACGTGTCCCCACTCCCCGAGCGGCTGGACATACTGGGAGATCTGGTAGCCCTTGACGAGGTCCGGGTAGATGTAATTTTTCCGCTCGAACCAGATGGTTTCGTTGATCTGGCAATTGAGGGCCAGGGCCGCCCGGATGCCGAGGCGGACCGCTTCCTTGTTGATGACCGGAAGGGCGCCCGGCAGGCCGAGGCAGACCGGGCAGGTCGCGTGGTTCGGCGGAACGTCCTGCGGCGCGTTCAGGCAGGAGCAGAACATCTTGGTCCGGGTCGAGAGTTCGACATGCACCTCGACGCCGACGGTGGTGACGTATTTTGTCGCGGCGGTCATTTCGCGGCCTCCGGTTCGGGTTTGGTCCAGGGCGCATCGGGCAGGCGGGAATTTTGTTCCGCCACCCGGGCCAGGCGGTAAAGGATATTTTCACGGAACGGCGCCGCCATGGCCTGGGCGCCGACAGGCAGGCCGCCCAGCACGCCGACCGGGAACGACAGCGCCGGCAGGCTCGTCAGGTTGGCGGGCAGGGTGAAGATGTCTCCGAGATAGTTTTCGAGAACGCTGGTCTCCGCGCCGATTTCCCGGGGCGGCGTCGGCGCCACCGGCATGATAATGGCGTCGATGTCCGAAAACAACGCGGTCATTTCCTTTGTGAACAGCCGCCGCACCCGCGCCGCCTTCAGGTAGTAGGCGTCGTAGTAGCCGGCCGACAGCGCGTACGACCCCATCATTATCCGGCGCTTCACCTCGTCGCCGAAGCCTTTCCCACGCGTCTCGCCGTAGACCTGCCAGACATCGCCGTCGCCCTGGCGCTTGCCGTAGCGGACGCCGTCGTAGCGGGCCATATTCGCGGACGCTTCGCAGGAACAGATAATGTAATAGGCGGCGACGCCGTAATCGATCAGCGGAATCGTCACCTCGCGGATCTCCGCACCGTTCTCCCGCATGATGTCGACGGCCCGCCTGAGCGCTCCCGCCACCACCGGCGACACGCCTTCCTTGTCGAGAAGGCTCGGGTCGTAGCCGAAGCGGAGGCCCTTGACGCCGTCGTCGATGCCGGCCATGCAGGCGTCGGCGACGTCGGCCTGTTTGGCGGATGTCGAGTCCATCGGATCGTGGCCGGAAATGATGTCCATGAGGAGAGCGTTGTCCCGGACGGTCCGCGTCAGGGGACCTATCTGATCGAGGCTCGACGCCAGGCTCCCGAGCCCGTAGCGGCTGACCCGGCCGTAGGTCGGCTTCATGCCGACAAGGCCGCAGAACGAGGCGGGCTGGCGAATCGACCCGCCGGTGTCGGAGGCTAGCGCCGCGAGGGCCCCGCCGTAGGCAACGATGGCGGCGCTGCCGCTCGACGACCCGCCGGTGACCCGGGCCGGGTTCCACGGATTTTTCGTCGCGCCATAGGCCGAGTTTTCGCCGGTGGCGCCCATGGCGAACTCGTCCATGTTGGTTTTCCCGTGGACGACGGCGCCGGCGGCGCGGATTTTCGAGACGACGGTGGCGTCGTAGGGCGGGACAAAGTTTTCGAGGATGCGGCTGCCGCAGGTGGAGCGGAGGCCCCGGGTCATGATGTTGTCCTTGACCGCAAGCGGCACGCCGAACAGGGACTGATCGGCGGCGGCGTCCTTTTTGCCGGCGGCGTCGCGCCGGGCGGCGGAATCGTCCCGGGTGATGACGGCGTTGATGACCGGTTCGAACCGGTCCATCCGGTCGATTGACGCTTCCACCAGTTCGATCGGTCCGAAAGCGCCCTGGCGGACGCCGGCGACGGCGTCTTCAAGGGTTAGTTGGGCAAATTCGTCTGCATTCATGACTCGTCCCTGTCTGGCATGGGATGAAAACGGGATTGTCGAAAATTCGATGCGGACCCGGCGCACGGTCGCGCGGTCCGCGTGGCGTCGCCGTTTCTTCGTCAGGAGAAGATCGGCTTGGTGACAAACATCTCGGTCTGGCTGTCGAACGCCCCGCCGGACATGGCTTCGAGAGCCTCCACCGGCAGCGACTCGCCGGGAACATCTTCCCGGAGTTCGGCATAGCCGCCGATGCCGACTTCCATCGGGTCGACGCCGGAGACGTCGACTTCGTCGAGGAGCCTGACGTAATCGAGAACCGACGACATGTCCTCGGCCAGCCTGGCCGCGTCGTCCGGCGCTATGTTGATGCGGAGCATGTCCGCAAGGGCCTGCGTTTCTTTGGCGTCAATGAGCATCAGGAACGTCCTTTTTTCGCATGGAATCGGCACCGCCGCGTTTTCATACAGGGTGATGCCGGTCCGACTTCGCGGTAAGAGGAACGATTTTACCCGGACGCCCCTCTCTTTCCATCAAAAATCCAACCGCGGCCGGAATCTCGTAAAATCCCCTGAAAGGACCGGCACCGGCCCGGGAAAGTGAAGGGTGAAGAACCTGCCCGGGATCGCTCCCGGAATAAAGGGGGAAAACAGCCATGTCAGCACGATCGCGAAGACTGCCGAGCCGCACCGTCCCCGACGCCGACGCCGGGGAGGTCAAGGCCTGCGTTCGTCCCGATTCCGTTTCCAAACGCGACCGGGTGAGCCGCCAGGAAAAGAGGCTCATTGTGCTTGTTCTCTCCCTCCTCATCGTCTGGGCGCTCTCCGTGATGTCGGCGGCGGCGGGCGAGGAAAACCTCATGGCCTTACGCGGCCGGGGCGGCGGCATCGGCGTCAACCGGTTTGTCACCACACCGGACCTTGCGCCGGAACTTCCCTCCGCACCGCCCCGCGCGGTACGAGTCGCCAGCGTCAATCCGGTACCGTCCCCGGTTGTCACGACGGGAATGCAACCGGTTCAGTGGAAAAACGGCTGCGCCCGGACCCGGATCATGGTCGGCGGCGTTCCGCTGGAACTTGCGGGTTCCGACGGATTTGGCCTGACGCCGCCGTTTGTGAGAACGGCCGAAAGCGGTCACGGCGGATTCATTCGCCTGCTTTTGGAGGAATTGTCCGGATAACGGCGCCCACGCCGGTCAAACGGCGACAAGCCATGGGCGTCGGAAATTCCCGCATCCGGGTCAATTCCGCCGATACCCGGGAGACACGGTTCCGGTTTGGCCGCCGGCCGCGTTTTCCCGACAACGGTTCCGCTCCTTTTCGCGAAAGGAACGGCGCCGGTTAAAACCGTCAACCCGAACCCAGCGAGCACAGCCAAACGGTGGCGCCGGGGCCGGAATGGGAAATGACTGCATCATTTCCCCTTTTGCGCCCCGCCGCCGTGTCGACGCCGACGGCCAGGCCTTCTGGGTTCGAGATGACGGTTTTTTTTATTCCCTTCCGGTGCCGGACGAAATTGTCCCGGCACCGGTTTCAATTGGGGAAAGCCGATCCCGCCGCGTCGTGGAGAAAACGCGGTTTCCGACGGAGAAACCCCCTCCAATCCAGCCGTCCGTTTCGCTATACTGTAAACAGGATTTCGACGCCGCCGGACAGCCGTGTCCGGACGCGTGCCGGGTTGGGGGACGAACGTATCGGGAGAACCAGAATGAAACGGAAAGCGCTTATCATCGGCGGCACCGGCACCATCAGCCTCGCCACCACCCGGCTTCTGGCCGAACGGGACGAGTGGGACTTGTACATCCTCAACCGCGGCAGTCGCCCGGAGGTCCTGCCGGAAGGCGTGCCCCTTCTCCAGGCCGACATCGCGGATGAAAACCGCGTCCTCGACATTATCGGCCCGCACCACTTCGACGTCGTCGTCGACTTTATCACCTTCAAGCCGGAACAGGCCGAACGCGCCGTCCGTCTTTTTTCCGGCCGTTGCTACCAGTACATTTTCGTCTCCAGTTGCGCCACCTACGAAAAGCCGGTGAAGCGCCTGCCCATCCGGGAAGACACGCCGCAGAAAAACCCGTACTGGCAGTACG
>JAJQFC010000004.1:0-1954 GCA_021201355.1 Planctomycetaceae bacterium
GCGTCGACCAGGGCGGTGGCCCCGCTGCCGAGGCGCAGGGTTGCGCTCCCGAGCGCGCTCGCGGCGCTGTCGTCCAGAGCCAGCGTTCCCCGCAAGACATCCACGACGCCGTTGAACGCGTCGCCGACCCCGGACCCGAAAGCGAGGTCGTTATCCGCCGCGCCCAGGTCCACCGCCAGGGTGCCGGTGCCGCTCAGGGCGTTGTCATAGGTGAGATCGCCGGTGGTGTTTAGTCGCAGGGTCCCGGCATTGAGTATCGTCCGGCCGGTATAGGAATTGACGCCCGGGCCGGAGAGGATCAGGGTGCCGTCCCCGTTTTTGGTCAAACTTCGGCCGTCCCAGCTCCCGGTTCCTACCTGATCTCCGAGCGCCATGTCGACTTCGAACGTATGGTCCGGGTCCAGTAAGGTGAAGGTGCCGCTTCCCTCCGTCGGACCGGCGTTCCATCGCAAGGCGAAGCCGACCTCGTGGTTGTTCCCGCTGGGAGCGGCGTTCAGAAGAAGGTAATCCGCGCCGGTCAGGGCGCCGCCGAATGTAACATTCGTGAAGTCCGTTGTGACCGGGTTGTTTGTTCGGATAACGGTAATTCGATTGGCGGTCAATTCGCTGGCCGTGAGGCCGGCCTCAAACCCGGTTATATGCAGTGAGCCGTTAAGGGATGCGCTGTCCGCTACGATCATCGCATCACCCGCGAGGAGCCTGTCGCCACTGAGCGACAGGTTCAGCGTTGATCCGGCCGTCTGCGTAAACGTTCCGCGTGTGTCGAGCACGGCAGTGCCTTCGAGCGTGGTCGAGGCTCCCGTCTGCGTCGTATAGGTTCCGGCTTCAAAAATACCTTGCTGGGCCAGAATGACGTCGCCATCGGTAACGACCATGGTCTCGATGTTTGAACCTTCGGCCATCATCCGCAGCGTGCCGGAACCTGTCTTTTCCACTCGTCCGAGACCGAGCAATGTATTGGAAACGGTGTTTCCTCCGGTAAGATTGAAGATCAGGTCCGTTCCTGACCCTACCGTAACGCTGCCGGTGCCCAGCGCCGTGGCGGTGGTCGATACAAGACGCCCCTCCGTGATGGTGGTGCCGCCGCTGTAGGTGCTGTTGCCGGACAAGGTCAAATCCTGAGAGCCCTGCTTGATCACTCTGCCGGTGCCGCTGATGCTCCCTGAAAAGGCGGTGGCGGCCGTCGTGTTGTTCAGAGTTGCGACCGACGATCCGAGAGCGAGCGTTCCGCTGCCCGAAAGCTGGTTCAGACGTTGGCCGAAACCGCCGGAAAGAGCCAGCGTCCCGCCGCTGTCGATCGTGACGGCGGCGTTTCTGACGAGAGCGTTCGCCGCGCTCAGGGACAGCGTGCCGCCATTGACGACGGTGTTGCCGGTGAAGCGTTGGGCGGTCGAGATGTTCAGCGTTCCGGCGCCTGTTTTGGTCAGGGATCGGCCGTCCCAGCTCATCACCGGATTGACGTCTTGATTATTTAGGGAAATATCGAGTTCGAACCGATCGGCTGCATCGGGCAGGTCGAATGTGCCGCTTGCCCGATCGTCGTCGGCGTTCCAGAGTAATCGGGTGCCGACAATGTACCTGTCGCGCGCGGCGTTGAGGTATCCGGAGTAAACCAGGTAATCGACCGGACTTGCTCCGATGCCCACCGAAACGTTCGTAAAGTTTCCGGTGATGGTGCCGGTTGTGGAAAGAATGGTGTGTTGGGTTCCGTCCAGGTCGCTTGCGCGCGGAGGGTGGGTTCCGGAAAAACCGGTGACATTCAACGTTCCGGAAATCTGTGCGCTTCCCGCCGAAATGATAGGCGTACTGGATGCGCCGACGGCGACGTTCAACGTTGCGGTGCCGAGTTGCGAGAATTGACCGCTCACGTCGAGCGTTGCCGTTGAGGCGATGGTGGTTGTCGCGTCGGACGCGGTTTCGTAACTGCCGGCCCGGAAGGCTCCGGTCTATTGAA
>JAJQFC010000004.1:2054-5169 GCA_021201355.1 Planctomycetaceae bacterium
ATCCGGTCCCGTTAACGGAATTGTTCACGATCGTATTCGAGATATGATCCAGTTGTAAAATAGAGCCGGTGCCCAGGGAAACGGCACCGGTGCCCAGCGCCGTGGCGGTGGTCGATACAAGACGCCCCTCCCTGATGGTGGTGCCTCCGCTGTAGGTGCTGCTGCCGGCTAAGGTCAAATCTTGCGAGCCCTGCTTGACCACTCTGCCCGTGCCGCTGATGCTTCCTGAAAAGGCGGTGGCGGCCGTCGTGTTGTTCAGAGTCGCGACCGACGATCCGAGATTGAGCGTTCCGCTGCCCGAAAGCTGATTCAGGCGTTGGTCGCGACCGCCGGAAAGAGCCAGCGTTGCGCCGCTGTTGATCGTGACGCCGGCGTTTATGGCGAGAGCGTCCGCCGCGCTGAGGGACAGCGTGCCGCCGTTGACGATCGTGTTGCCGGTGTAGCCCTGCACGGTCGAGACAAGGAGCGTTCCGGCGCCTTCCTTGGTCAGGCTGCGGCCGTCCCAGTTCAACGTTGGATTGGCGGTCTGAATGTTCAGGGTAACATCGAGTTCGAACTGATCGGCGGCATCGGGCAGGTCGAACGTGCCGCTTGCCCGGTTATCGCCGACGTTCCAGCGCAACTGGGTGCCGACATAATACCTGTTGCGCGTGGCGTTGAAGTATCCGGAAGCGATCAGGTAATTGACCGGGCTTGCTCCGACGCCCAGCGAGACGTTAGTAAAGTTTCCGGTGATGAAGCCGGTTGCGGAAATGATGGTGTGTTGGTTGGCGGATAGATCGCTTGCGCGCGCTGGGTAGGTTGCGGAAAAACCGGTGACATTCAACGTTCCGGAAATCTGGGCGTTTGCCGCAGAGATGATGGGGGTATTGGATGCGCCGATGGCGACGTTTAAAGTGGAGTTGGCGAGTTGCGTGAACTGACCGCTCACGCCGAGCGTTGCGGTTGAGGCGATGGTGGTGGTCGCGTCGGACGCGGTTTCGTAACTGCCGGCCCGGAAGGCTCCGGTCTATTGAAAGGACAACCCGCCGTTTACAACGCGCACAGCGGTCACGGATGATCCGGCACCGGCAAGTGCCGTGGTTCCCGACCCGGTTTTTTCGAGGGATCCGGTCCCGTTAACGGAATTGTTCACGATCGTATTCGAGATATGATCCAGTTGCAAAATCGAGCCGGCGCCCAGGGAAACGGCACCAGTGCCCAACGCCGTGGCGGTGGTCGATATGAGACGCCCCTCCGTGATGGTGGTGCCGCAGCTGTAGGTGCTGTTGCCGGACAAGGTCAAATCTCGCGAGCCCTGCTTGATCACTTTGCCCGTGCCGCTGATGCTTCCTGAAAAGGTCGTACCAAAGGTATTGTTAACGGTCAGGACGGCGCCGCCCAGCGCGATCGATCCTGCGCCCGCGAGGTTTCGGGCGGTTTGGGCATAGCCGTTCAGCGCAAGTTTTGCGCCGGGGTTCACGGAAACGGACCCACTGGAGGCGAACGCTCCGGCGGTGCTTGTTGAAAGCGTTCCAGCCTGGATCAGCGTTGCCCCCATGTAGGTGTTAGCGGCCGCAAGTTCGAGAATGCCCTCGCCGGCTTTTACGAGCGTTCCCGACGCCCCTGTCATACCGCGGAGCAACTGCAGTGTTTGTCCAGTCTGGACCGTCGCCGTTACAAGTCCGGAGAGCGCAAGATCCGAAGCGGCGTTAATCGATCCGTAACCGTTTATGTTTGAGTTGTTTTCCAGCGAAATATTGTCGCTGTCGAGGGTGAACGTTCCGCCGGTTCCGGACAGTGCGCCGCCGGTGCGGATGGTGATCGACGGAGAGCGAAGAACCGCGTTGCCGCCGCCGCGAACGGCGGCACCGTTTTGGACGGTAAAAGACCCGGTGCCTGTCTTGAGGCCGTATTGCGCGCCGTTGGCCAAGACGAAGCCGCCCGCGCTCACGGTCGTCATTGAAGACACGGCGGAATCCCACCGGGACGCGTCACCGCTTCCGCCGGAAAACACCACGTCGCCCAACCCCGTTTTTGTCACGTCCAGGGTCGCGCCGGCGGCCGCGGCGATCGGATCGTTAAACGCAATCGTTTGACCGCTTCCTGCACTGAGCTGTACGGTTGTGTCGGCGGCGAAGTAGACCGCGTTGGGCGTTCCCGTAGTGAGGTCGGGCCGATCTGAGGCGTCAAACGACACGCCGTGCCGGTTCCCACTGAAAACGATGTCGGCGCTTGTTGCGCGAAGGTCCAGAGTGCCGCCGGTCATATGGATCGCTCCGCCGAGCGAACTCGCGGCGTTGTTTGTGAAGGCGCTTCCGGAATTCAGGACCAGTTGCCCGTTGTTCGAATTTTCGTAATAGATCGCGCCGCCGAACCCGGTCCCGTGTTCGGAAAAAACGAAATTGTTTTCGAAGATTGCCGCGCCGTTGAACGCAAGGTTTTGAGCGCTGCCGTAGGCGCTGACCGCTCCGCCGTAGGCATTGCGATTATATGTTTGCGTTCCCCGGCTGACGGCGAAATTGTTCGAAAAAGTCGCCGGTTGCGCAAAGGAAACGCTTGCCGTCGAGGACGCGTCATATCCGACCGCCAATGCGCCGCCCCGAATATGCATATCGGTCGCGTGGATGGGGATTTCATAGGCGTTGACGTTGTCACTGTACTTGACGTAGTTCCCGTCGAACGTTACCGGGCCGGTGAAAGTCAGCGTTCCGGTATCCACGAATGCCGCCCCGCCGTAGCCATAGGCATGGTTGCCGACAAAGCGCGTTTTGCCGTTAAATGTCAGAGAGCCGCCGTTCTCGTCGATCATCACCGCGCCCGAGGAGTTTCCGCTCCAGTTGGAATCGAAGGTCACGTTTCCGTTGAAGGTGATCGATGTGTCGGCGACCCCGACAACGCCTGCGGAACCATATCTATTGTTCGAATATCCGACGCCGCGATTGCGGGTGAAGGTAACGCCCGCGTCTCCCCCATTGATTGTGATGGTCGAACCTGCCCCGTACCCGTGGATCACTGTTCCGCCGCGATACCAGCTTTGGGCAAAACCGGTAAACGAAGAGCCTTCCAGATTTACGGACGAGGTGATATTGGCGCTTTCGAAGGCGAGAACGTAGGCCTGATCGACCGGCTGGTA
>JAJQFC010000012.1 GCA_021201355.1 Planctomycetaceae bacterium
TTCGAAAAAATGCGGAGGGAAAAACAGGCCGACTAGCCCGACTCCGCCTGAACCGCCTGCCGGATTGTCGTTCCGTCGGGCGCACCGGTGCGGCACAAGCTCCACGGCGCGACCGAAACGGCCCACGCCATTTCAATGGCAGGTTGTTCTTTCGGCGCTGGCGGCCGGACGCCGATGGCGACACGTGAGATTCTTTTATCCGAACAAGGCGAAGAATGAACCAGGTTCATTCTTTTTTTATGAGACGACCCAGTCATGGCTGACAGCATTTCCATCAAAAACACCGTTTCGACCGAACCGCCGGAAGGCATTTTCGACGCGCCCGATATGGAAATCGGCGTCATCGGCAGCGACGCCGCGGACGAATCCGCCTTTCCGTCCGGACGCGCCGGCGGCAGCAATCCGCACGATCTCCAGGCCGAACAGGCCCTCCTCGGCGGCCTCCTTCTTGAACCCGAGCAGTACGACTTCATCGACGGCAAGGTCGATGAGGAAGACTTTTTCGCACCGACCCACGGCATGGTTTTCGCCGCCATGACGGCGCTCCGGAAGCGTCAGCAGCCCATCGACCCGGTGCTTCTTCAGTATGAACTGAAAAACGAGGGCCGCCTCGACGCCATCGGCGGCGTCGCCGGCCTCACCGCCCTTACGGACGCCGCCACCACCGGCGCCAATGTCGAACATTATGCGGAAATCATCCAGGAACTGGCGGCGCTTCGCCGCCTCATCAAAGTGTCGAAGGAGGCTATCGCCGCCGCCAGCGCGCCGGACGCCCGCGCCACCGACCTTCTCGGCGACGCCGAGAACAACGTCAGGAACATCGTCACCAGAAACATCCACGGCAAAGTCCTGACCATGCGCGACGTCATGAAAAAGACCTGGGAAAACATCGAACTGTTCATGGCGAACGAGGATCTCCAAAACGGCATCTATACCGGCTTTACCGAACTCGACCAGATGCTCACCGGCCTCCACGACGACGAACTCATCATCGTCGCCGCCCGGCCGTCCATGGGAAAAACCACCTTTGTCCTGAACGTCCTCAGGAACGTCACGGTCAAGCACGGCCTCGGCGCCGCCTTCTTTACCCTGGAAATGAGTGCGGAACAGATTGTCCGGAACATGCTGGCGGCCCAGGCCCATGTCGACGGCCAGAAGCTCCGGAAACATAATTTCACCCGGGAGGACATGGAAAAACTGAACAACGCCACGGAACAGATGAACGACGCGCCGCTCTTTATAGACGAAACGCCGGCCATCTCCCTTGCCGAACTCCGGGGCAAGTGCCGCCACCTGAAAATCAGGGAAGACATCCGCCTTATCGCCATCGACTACCTCCAGCTCATGACCGCTTCCACCGCCGCCCGGAACCGGAGCCGGGAACAGGAAGTGTCCGAGGTGTCCCGCGGCCTGAAGGCACTCGCGAAGGAGCTGCACGTCCCGGTCATCGCCCTGTCCCAGTTGTCCCGGAAGCCGGAAGGGCGGCAGAATACCAAGCCCATCCTCTCCGACCTCCGCGAATCCGGCGCTATCGAGCAGGACGCCGACGTCGTCCTCATGCTCCACCGGCCGGACTATTATAAGGACAAGGAAGAGGAAAAAACCGGCATCGCCGAGGTCCACATCGCCAAACAGCGTAACGGCCCGACCGGCGCCGTGCCGCTGGCATTTATCAATCACCAGCTCCGCTTCGAGAATTTGGCGCCGGAGGCAAGTTACAATCCGTTGGAGTAAGGCGGCAGATGTTCCCGGGCGCGCCTGGCGAGAGACTGTTTTCAATCGAAACAAAACGATGGACGTCCGACTCTTTCGGAAACGTCCTTCCGCCGTAATTCAGGTAAAGATCGCGGCGACATGATTGTGTATGGGCATCGACAGTTGTCTATATGAGAGTCGACGCCGACGCGTCGCCGTTACCGGAGGACAGTCATGCCTGAATACAACCCGCTCACCCGCGACGAGGAAGCGGTTCTTCTTCATAAACATACCGAAGCGCCCGGCACCGGGCGCCTCCTCGACAATAAACAGCCAGGGACCTATATCTGCCGGCGCTGCAACAATCCCCTCTACCGATCGGCGGACAAATTTGAGTCGGGCTGCGGCTGGCCGTCGTTCGACGACGAAATCCCGGGCGCCGTCCTCCGCCTGCCGGACGCGGACGGACGCCGCGTCGAAATTGTCTGCGCCAACTGCGGCAGCCACCTTGGCCACGTCTTTGTCGGCGAACGATTCACGCAAAAAAATACGCGACACTGCGTCAATTCCTTGTCCATGCAGTTTGTCCCGGAAGGCGAACCGCTCCCGCCGGTCCTTGGCGATCGGAAGGAAACGGCCTATTTCGCCGGCGGTTGTTTCTGGGGCGTCGAGCATTTACTGAAACAACGGAACGGCGTCGTCCGGGTGCGGTCCGGCTATATGGGCGGCCACTGCGAAAACCCGTCGTATAGGGAAGTCTGCACCGGCGAGACCGGGCACGCCGAGGCGGTGGAGGTGGTGTTTGTCCCGGAAACCGTCGGGTACGAGGAACTGTGCAGGCTGTTCTTCGAAATCCACGATTTTACCCAGACAGACGGCCAGGGACCGGACATCGGCGACCAGTACCGTTCGGCCATTTTCACCACATCGGAAGAACAGGAACGCATCGCCAATAAACTTATCGGCGAATTGATCGGCCTCGGCTACGCGCCGGCGACCACGGTGCAGCCGGCCGGGACATTCTGGCCGGCGGAAAATTACCACCAGAATTATTACGAGAAGACGGGAAAGCAGCCGTACTGCCACCGGCACCGTCCGGTGTTCCCGGCGCCGCGTCCGGCTCCCGACGTCGCTCCGGCGCTGTAAAAGTTTACACGTGCCGCCACGGCACGATTATTTCGCGGTCGGCCAGATGTCCGGATTCGGACCGGCCGACCGCAGGCTTTGTATGGGGAAGAAGGCCTTCCGCATGCCGAAGGCGTACGGGAGTATCTGGTACTGCTGAAAGACAACCTCGATGCCGTCCGGCTTCAGGACGAATGCGGCGTAGTTGTCCCGGGTCGGCTCGAAGCCTTCCTTGAACCAGGGAATATAGCCCATCTTTTTTTCCAGCGATTCCAGTTCCGGTTCGAGCAGGCCCGGCGCGGCGGCGGCCATCAGCCGGAGAGCGGTTTCGGGCGCACTGAAACAGTCCTCGAGCTCGAGGCGACGGCCCTCTTCCATATCGTAGCGGAGAACCGTTATGGTCGTGCTCGGATGCGCCGCCATGTGGGCGTAGGCGAAGGTCTGAAAGAGGACGCTGACAAAGCGGTCGCCGACCGGTTCCACCGCGTTCGACACCGCAATTTCGACACCGCCCTCGGGTTGATCCGGATGGACGGCGACGCCGTTCCACCCAGCCAGCGTTTTCTCGATATGGCTGCCGAGAAAGGCCTGGAGATCGTCGTCCACCCGCGTCACGTTGAAGACGGGATATTCGGCCGTGGCGCTGACGCGGATAGCCACCTCCGCCTTGCCGTACTCGCCCGCCGGCGTCGACGCCATCGCCGCGCACAGTAACACCGCCGCACCAATCAGCCAACCGTACCGCATAAATCCGCCTCCTTATTATCCTCTCGCCCGGTTTCGTTTCTCCGGGCTGTACCCACTTTTGCCTGGCTGTACGGCTGAACCGGCCGAACCGGCCGATAACCCATATGAGAAGTTCCGGCCTCGTTATGCCGCGAACATTCAGCCGCCACTGCCCTTCCCCACCGTATACTTTCCGACCGAAGTTATCGGTCTTTCAAACTTTTTTCATTTTCCGATAAAAAAGGACTTGATAAAAGCGCGGTGAAGCGGTACTGTTTTAGGCGTAAAACTACCAGGGAATTTATGAGAATGTTCCGCGCCACTCCGCCAGTCCTGAAGGCCGCGGAAACCTGGATTCACGACGCCGCCCGGCGTCGTCCGACCGAATGGGGGGTGCATGACCGAATCCCATAAAATCACCGCCGTTCTCGAGGATTACCTCGAGGCGATATTAAACACCAGTAAGGACGGCGTCGGCGCGCGGTCGCGGGATATCATCGAAGCCCTCGGCGTCCATAAGTCCACCGTCACCGCCGCCCTGAAGTCACTTGGGCAAATGGGGCTTATCCACTATGCCCCGTATGAGGCGGTGACCCTGACGGCGAAGGGCCGGAAGGTGGCGGAAAGCGTGGCCAGGCGCCATGAAGCGCTCCTCCGTTTTTTCACCGATGTGCTCGATGTCGACGCGGAGACGGCGGAAAAAGCCGCCTGCGGCATGGAACACGCCATGCCCAGGGAGATCTTTGAAAAGATGACGGATTTCGCCGAACAGGTCCGGGAATTTAGAAAAACGCCGGAACACGCCAAATTGGCGGCGAAGAAACGTCGCAAGAAAAAGGAGAACGACTGACGTGTAACACCCCCGCCCGTTACGGCGGATTCCGGAACGCGGACGGCGTAAAGGCCGCCGTTCCTCCCGGGCAATCCGCCGGATTCTGTCCCAAACCCGTCGTTGCCCGTCCGCGCCGTCGCCGTAACCGCGATGGCGGTTATGTTGCATCGGCCTTTACCACTGATTTGGTTGTGACTCCCGGTATGCGAATACCAGGGACTTTTTTTGGACAGCTTGTTTTACTGGCAAAACTTCTACACTCACTGGAGCCCCAATGCGCGAAATCACCATTGCCCTTGCCGGCAACCCGAACTCGGGGAAGACCACGGTCTTCAACGCCCTCACTGGTTCCCGACAGCATGTCGGCAACTATCCCGGCGTCACCGTCGAGAAGAAAGAAGGCACCGCCAAACGCGGCGACACCACCTTCACCTTCATCGACCTGCCGGGCACCTACTCCCTGTCCGCCAATTCGCCCGAAGAAGTGGTCGCCCGGAATTTTCTGGTAAACGATCGGCCGGACATCGTCGTCCAGGTGGTGGATGCGTCGAACCTGGAGCGGAACCTCTACCTGGCGACGCAGGTCATGGAACTCGGCATCCCGCTCGTCATCGCCTACAACATGTCGGACGCCGCCGAGGCCCTCGGCATCAAGCACAACCTGGACGGCCTCTCCGGCTTTCTTCGGGCGCCCGTCGTGCCCACCGTCGGCAACAAGAGCCGGGGCATGGACGAACTCCTCGCCGCCGTGGAAAAGCGTGCGGGCGAACCGGCATCCGAC
>JAJQFC010000025.1 GCA_021201355.1 Planctomycetaceae bacterium
TTTCAGGAGCGTCTCACCTTCGTGCGGGTCGAACTGGTAGCCGTCCCGGCGGGTGACGCCGCCGCCGAGCCCGGCCTCGAGGAGGCGGCCGATGGCGCTGTCGGTTCCGGGCGCGCAGTCGGACGGCACCAGCGTTTCGGCCGGTGTAAAGCGTTCGAACACGTCCGCCACCCGGTCCGCGTCTGGACCGAGGACGAGGAATTCGCCGGTGGAGAGGTCGACGAGGGCGACGGCCGCCTGTTTCTGCCTGATGCAGGCGGCGGCGAGAAAGTTATTCTGTACCGCCGGGAGGACGCTGTCGTCGACGACGGTGCCGGGGGTCTGGACAAGGGTGATGCCCCGTTTCACCACCCCTTTGGCCTGGGACGGATCTTCAAGCTGATCGGCCACGGCGACGGAAACGCCCTTGTCGATAAACTCCTTGATATACCGCTGGAGCTGGTGGTGGGGCACACCGGCCAGCGGCGGCGAATCCTTGTCGCGGCCGCGTTTCGTCAGGACCAGCCCGGCCAGGTCGGCGGCGCGGACGGCGTCGTCGTAAAACATTTCATAAAAGTCGCCCATCCTGAACATGAGAATCTTGTCCGGATGCTGCGCCTTCATTTCGTGCCACTGGCGCATGGCCGGAGTGGCGTTTTCCGGAATCGTGGTCATATCCCTCACTCTGTCGTGCGGCAATACCCTCCGCCGGCGCCGGCCGGGGTGGCGCGGAAAAAAACGTATGGCACGGACGTCCGCTTCGAAGGAAAGGCGATTTTATCCGTCGTTTCGGATGTCGAAAACGTCGATGAAACTGCCTCGGTGATATTCAGTTATACGTTTGAAATCACTCGAAGGCCGTTACGGCAACGGTTCCCGGTTCGGCCGGGAATACTTCCGGCCTTCCTTGACGGCGCGTTCGCGGGCGCGGTCCTCGTCCTGGCGGTCGAGATCGGCGAATCGTTTACTTTGCCAGGAGAACTCGCTCCGCCTGCCGCCGGCGCCGTAGCGGTAGCCCCAGGTCGCCCGGTGGCCGCGCATGTCGATGTGCATGGTCACCTCGTGATCGCCGGTGACGGCGTTGTAGACGCCGATGCCGCCCATCGGCAGCCGCCGGTCGGCCTGGAGATCTTCAATCAGGGCGACAATCGGATAGGCATCGCGTCGATCGCGTTTGCCGTCCCGGTTCAGATCGGATGCCTTGCCGTCGTTTTCCAGATCGATATAGAAGTCGAACGCGTCGCCGTAGATGTGCCGTCCGTAGGCGTTCGAGCCGACGCCGCGGTTGTACGGGGGCGACCGGAACATGCTGATAATCTTCAGGGCGTCGCCCGGGATGCCCCGTTCCGTCAGGGCGGTCCGGAGGGTGGTCACCGCCTGCCACATCGGATAGCACAC
Organism: Planctomycetaceae bacterium; assembly: GCA_021201355.1. Lineage (GTDB taxonomy): Bacteria > Planctomycetota > SZUA-567 > SZUA-567 > SZUA-567 > JAJBSZ01. The sequence goes on from JAJQFC010000025.1 coordinate 1,378, forward strand.
CGGCACGAGATCGGTGTGGGGCAGGCCGGTGTCCTCGGACGGGACGACGAGGTCGCCGACAGCCAGTCCCGGCGACAGTTCGAAGGTGCGGTTGAGGTCGGTTATCCTGAACCACCACACGGGCGGCTGGTAACTGTCCGGGTTGGCCTTGACCTTGGCGTTGCCGCTCCGGCTCGGCTGGCGGTATTCGCCGATGCGCTCCTCGTCGGCCCGGAGCATCCAGCCCCGGTCGGTGCGTCCCGCCGACGCCTTGAATGGAACCACGACGCACAGTTCCGCCGGTCGCGCCACCCCGGCGGCGGCCAGGCCGAGGCTGATGTAATAACATCCCGGCCGGTCCGGCGCGGTGAAATCGATGGCGGCGTCCTTCCGGACCGCGTCGCCGTTCACGAACACCGTGACGATTCCGGGAATGCCCCCCGCGTCGCAGGCGAGGGCGATATTTTCTCCCGGCGGCACCACGACGGCCGGGTTGCCGGTAAATACGATGTCGAGCGGAACCCGTCCGTTCGGACTGGGCCAGCGGCAGCGGAGACGGAGATCGCCGGCGGCGGACGGCGAGGCCGGCACGAGGAGGCCGGCGAAGACCGTTACCAGGGCGAGAAGGCGGAACCGAACGCGGCGGCGGGCGGTTGTGCTCATTGGACATTCCCTCCGGGTGCTGACGCTTCCCGCGTTTCCCGCGCCAGTATGGCGCGGAGCCGTTCAAACAGGTCGCCGTCCCAGCCCAGCGCCGAAAGCAAGTTGACCCGGTCGCCGGCCTCGAGATCGAGGAGTTCCAGTTGCCGGGTGGCGGCGGCGGCGATAACGCTTCCCGGGCTGGCGTTGGCGAGGAGGTGCTTGAACCATTCGTTCGCCAGCGGGAGATCGCCCTGCCGGCGCAGTATTTCGCCGCGCATGTACGTCCAGAACAGGGCGTCGTCCGGTTTTCCGTCAAGGGCCCCTTCCAGGAAGGCGTCCCGCACCGCCAGGGCGGCGGCGGCGAGTTGTTCGCGTTCCCGGCGGATCATTTCCAGGCGGACAAACAGTTCCTGTTCGAGATCGCGGCGGATTGCTTCGAGTTCGTTGAGCCGGTGGGCCTGGCCGGCCCGGGTCGAGGTCTGGGTCCACAGGGGGTCTTGTTCGGGTCGGAGAAACCGTTCGCTCGCCTCCTGGTAGACCTCCTGGAGGATGGTTTCGGCCTCGTCCAGAAAACCCTGTCGGTCCAGGTATCCGGCGAGAAGGGTGCGGGTGGCGATGTCGGCGGCGTCCGGCAGGTGGTCGCGGGCCGACCGGAGGCGGCGGAGCTTTCCCCGGAGGGCGTCCAGCCAGTCGGAGACCGGCGATTCGGGCCGGAGTTTTTTCCCGATTTCCGCCGTGACGGCGGCGGTGTGTTTCCGGAGAAATGCCCCGTCCGGACGGCTTGCCACCACCCGTCGGGTGGCCCAGGCGGCCTGGAGCGCGGCCCTGGCCCGGTCGAGGCCGGGCGCGTGGGTGGCGGCGAGGTAAGCCCGGTACAGTTCGGTCCGGAGCGTGTCCGGGATGGCGTCCTGGGCGGAAAAGAAGGCGAGGATTTCCGCATCCGTCATTTCGGCCGCCCGCTGGCCGAGAAGGTGCCGGAGGGTGGCCTGGAATTCCGGCGTGACGTTCCGGTTGACCCAGGCGACGGCCTCGCGGGGGACGGGGTTGGCGAAGGAATGGAGCCGTTCGGCAAAACCGCAGATCGGACAAACGACAATGTCGGCCTGGTAGGCGACCTTGCCCGGCATCGGGTAGGGGCAGAGGTCGGAGTCCCGGTACAGGGCGTGCATGCGCCATTTCGGCGCCGGTTCGTCAGAATACGGCGGTTTCCGCATGAGGGTGTCCACGGCCGGGACGGACAGGGCGTGGCCGCAGGCCGGGCAGGCCAGGTCGATGGCCGGGATTTCCATCACTTCGTCCAAACCGCGCTGGCGCGGTTCGTTGTAGCGTTCGCCGGGTATCAGCGGAAGCGCTCCGGCCTCGATGGCGGGAGCGGCGGTGTGAACCAGGAATAAGAAAAGAACCGCACAGCAGATTTTTCCCATGGCGGATAAAATGCTCCATTGATCACTACGAAAAGGCGACAGCCGAACCATTGTCGGTTGTCGCCCGGGATATTTCAATTATTTTCCGAACCGGTTCCGCCTTCGTTCGGGCGGTCGTCGCCATTACACCGGGAAAACAGGCTGTTCTGGAAAAAGTCATCATGTCGGGATCGTCCGACACTACCAGGTGAAATCCTCCACTTCCGACCGAACCGGTATATCCAGAATTGTTCGCCGGAGGAGATCGAGGGCGGCGTTGGCCGACCGGAGCCGGATGCCGTGCCGGTCCGAGACGGTGTTGAAGAGCGTGGTCCGGGTCAGGCCGTGGCCGTCCGGGTCGAGTCGGGAGCAGGCTATCCAGACGGTGCCGACCGGTTTTTCCGGCGTGCCGCCGTCCGGTCCGGCCACCCCGGTGGTGGCGAGGGCGTACACGGGCGCGGGGAACGTCCCGGCCCGGAGCTGGGTCTCGGCCATGGCCCTGGCCGTCTCCCGGCTGACCGCGCCGTATTTTTCAATAATTTCCGCCGGAACGCCGAGGCGGCGGGTTTTTGTTTCGTTCGCGTAGGCGACCACCCCATCCAAAAATACATCCGACACCCCCGGAACATCCACCAGCATCGCCGCCACCATGCCGCCGGTGCACGACTCCGCCGTCACCACCTTGGCGCCGCGTTCCTTCAGGAGCCGGTAGACCGCTTCCTGGAGGGTCTCGCCGTCGACGCCGTAAATGTCTCCGCCGAGGATGGCGCGGACTTCCTTTTCCGCTTCCCCCGCCACCCGTTTCGCCTCGTCAAGGGTCGCGCCGTTCGCGTAGAGGCGGACGGTGACAATCGTTTCCGCCACCGTCGTGCTGATCTCAGGATTCGACCTTTCCCGCATCAACGGCTGGAGCATGGCGCCGATCTCCGATTCGCCGCAGCCGCAGAGGTGGAGGCGGCGCATGTATTCCGACGTGGCGCCGGGCGCGCCGGTCAGGTGCGGGCGGATTGTCTGGTCGAACATCGCCCGCATCTCCTTCGGCACGCCGGGGACGCAAAAGACCCGGGCGCCAAGGAGGTCCGCTTCGATGCCGGGCGCGGTGCCGGCCGGGTTGAAGATGCGCTTCGCCCCCTCCGGGATTAGGGCCTGGAGCTTGTTGTTTTCCCCCATCGGCCGCTTGAACTGCCTGAACCGGGCGGCGATTTCCTCGACCGCTTCCGGATCCTCAAACAGGGACACGCCCATGGCATGGGCCAGGCCGTTCCGGGTGCGGTCGTCCCGGGTCGGGCCGAGGCCGCCGGTGACGATGACGACATCGGCCCTTGAGGCGGCGTCGAGGAAGGCCCCGACAATGTCCGGCGTGACGTCGCCGATGGTGCGGTGGCCGACAATGCGCCAGCCGAGCAGGGTACATTCCTGGGCCAGCCAGGCGGAATTGGTGTCGAGGGTATGGCCGAACAGCAGTTCATCGCCGCAGGAAAGGAGATAGACGGTAGGTTGACGCATTGAATAGTTCCTTATGGACCTTTTGTAAAACCGGTTGTAAAAACTCCCGCGGACAGCGTAACGCCATATACCGAACCACCATGTGGAATCCGGCGTCGCGGTTCCCGGCTGGTGCGGGAGTTACGGCATCAGTTCCGGGATCGGCGGCGGCGTCATCCCCCCGGACGGCCGGGACGGCGTGGCCGGCTGGGCCGGCGCGGTCGAGAACGGCGATTGGGCCGCCGATGA
>JAJQFC010000120.1 GCA_021201355.1 Planctomycetaceae bacterium
AGGCCAGGCAGGCCAGGGCGGTTTGTTCACGCCCGGGACCGTAGGAGACGCTGCTGATTTCGACCTCGAGGAATTCGGCGATGCGGTTGACGTACTTCGCCGCCGCTTCCGGCAGTTCGGAGACGGTCTTGCAGGGCGGCAGGTCCGTCTTCCAGCCGGGGAGCGTTTCGTATTGCGGTTCCGCGCCTTCAAGGAGGCCGACATCGGCCGGGAAATCGGCAGTGACCTCGCCGTCGATTTTATAGCCGGTGCAGATTTTCAGTTCGTCGAACTGGGACAGGATGTCCAGCTTCGTGATATGGAGGCGGTTGACGCCGTTGACGCGGGCGGCGTGGCGGGCGACGACGAGGTCGAGCCAGCCGCAGCGGCGCGGCCGGCCGGTGGTGGTGCCGAATTCGTCCCACTGGTTTTTCCCGGTGCCGCGGAGGAGGTCGGCGAGGTCGCCGTCCAGTTCAGTCGGGAACGGACCGCTGCCGACGCGGGTGGTGAAGGCCTTCAGGAGTCCGTGCACTTCCCGAATCATTGTCGGCGGCAGGCCGGAACCGGTGAAGCAGCCGCCGGTGGTGGTGTTCGAACTGGTGACGAAGGGATAGGTGCCGAAGTCGACGTCGAGCATCGTTCCCTGCGCACCCTCGAGAAGGATGCGCTTCCCTTCCCGGGCCAATTGGTGGAGAAGGGCGACCGAGTCGGCGATGCGCGGGCGGAGCGATTCCACCGACGCCATCACCTGATCGGTGGTGGAAGCGGGGTCCATTTCTTCGCCGTCAAGAAGGCGGATAAGGGCGTTCGCTTCCGAGAGGGCCTGGTTGAAGCGTTCGCGGAAGCGGTCAGGGTTCCGCGCCTGGTTCCAGCGGATGCCGGTTCGTTTCACCTTGTCGACATATGCCGGGCCGATGCCCTGTTTCGTCGTGCCGATGGACGATTTCCCGAGCTGGCTCTCAAGCAGGGTGTCGATTATCTTGTGCCAGGGCATGACCATGTGGGCGCGGTCGGAGATGAACAGCCTGGACTCGGGGTCGGTGACGCGGCCCTTCAGGTTGCCGAGTTCGGTGGCGAGGCGTTCCGGATCGGCGACGACGCCGTTCCCGATGACGCAGACGACGCCGTCCCGGAGAATGCCGGACGGGACCAGGTGGAGGGCGAAGACGTCCAACCCGAGGACGACGGTGTGGCCGGCGTTGGCACCGCCCTGACAACGGACGACGACGTCGGCGTTTTCGGCGAGAATGTCAACGATTTTTCCTTTTCCCTCATCACCCCACTGCATGCCAATCAAGGCGCTGACCGTCATTGTGCCGTCCTTTCGCGAGACTTCTCCAGGAAGATGCGCTTGGCAATGGGGCGGAGCCGCCCCAGCCGTCATAAAGCCCAAATCTCGCATTATCCTAAAACACACTAAAACGGCAAACAAAAACCGTTGGCTAGAACGGTTTCCGTCCGGGTCCGGCGTCCGGCCCGGCGACGATGCGGCGATAAACGGAAAACGCCCGACGACGATCTCGGCGATTCAGTTTGGTTGTATCCGTATAATTAATGGTATTATTATGGATGACGCCTTGTATCGCGGACCGACACTGAAATTGAACAAAAAATACCCCAAACTACAATAAAACCGAACGTTTGTACGGTAGTTGACCATACGGAAAGCGGAAAAAGATTCTGTTTTCCCATGAATTTCCGGTTATACTATGAGTGCAGAGCCGCGTTACGCTTTGTTGACACTCTGCACCAGGTAGTGTGCTTTACTATTCGAAAATGGTATTACCCGAAAGGAACGGCCGTCATGGCACGGAAGGATCTGCGCCTCGCCGGCTTACTCGCGGCGGAGAAGATTGTCACCACCCGCGGCATCGGCGCCGCCACCTATGAAAACGTCGCCAGGGAGGCCGGGGTGAGTAAAGGCGGCCTTCTTCATCACTTCCCGACCAAACGGGAGCTTATCCTGGCCACGTTCGACAACTATGTCGACGTTATGCGACGGCGGCGGGAAGAGATCAGGGCATCGTTGCCGGAAGGGCGTACCAGCCTGGTCCGCGCCGTCGTCCTGACCACCTTCGAGTACCTCGACAATCCCCAAAACGCGGTAAACGCCGGTATCGGCATGCTGGTCCATCCGGACTACCGGGCCAGGCTTTCCCCGATCAAACGGGAATCCCTGTCCGCCCTGACGGACAGCGGCGTCCGGCCGGAACTGGCGTCCGCCATTCTCTCCGGCCTGGACGGCATATGGCTGAACCGGGGGATCGTCCCCAGGGTGATGACGGACGAGGTCGAACAGCAGGTCCGGCGGGAAATCATCGCCCTGGTCGAACAGGCCGAAGCGGAGGCCGAGGGCGATTCGCAGGAAACGGGCGTCCGGCGGGCATGACCGGGTCTTTTTGAGGCGCGGCGCCCGGGGGCGGAAACCGATGAACCGGGCGGCGAACTGCCCTTTATTTGTGGTTATTCTTCGGGTCGTCATATGATGGATCGGTAACGGCAAGGAAGCGGTACGGTATGAAGAAGGAAGGTTCGCTATCGCGCATTCTCGACGCCGCCATCCGGGTGTTTGCCGAGAACGGCCTGACCGGGACCACGCTGGAAGCGGTCGCCGCCGCCGCCGGCCTGACCAGCGGCCTGACCCATTACTTCCGGAGCAAGGAAGACCTGGTCTGCGCCATGCTCCGCCGGATGGAAGAGCGGCTGACCCGGGAACGGGACGAAATCGCCGCCACCCTTCCGGAAACGCCCAGCCGCCTGGCCCGGGCGACGATGATGACGGTGGCGGCGCCGCGGCGCTTTTTCGACGGCGCCACTACGCATGTCCTCGATCTTCTCGACGTCCCGGCCTATGCCGAACTTGTCTCCCTGATAAAACGGCGAATCGTCACCGATTTGGTGACCGGCGCCCGCGATCCGGCGCGGGTCCACGGCCTCATTTCCATCATGGACGGAATGTGGCTTCACTGCGCCATCGATCACGCCCTTCTCGCCGATCACCCGGAACGCGATCTGTGGAAATGGCTGGCCGAGCAGTGGGAGGACGTGTTCCGGAATTACGAATCGGCCTGACGGCACGGTCTGTATGCGCCACGATCTGGTCAGGCTTCGCCGAGTTTCGCGAAACGTCCGTCATGATGACAGCGACGCAACGCCCGGTTATGCCGCCCGCATTCCCTTCATTCCTTCAATTGTCTCCACCATCAGTTCTTCAACCGTCATGCCGAGCATTTCCGCGCCGTTCGCGATAACGGAGCGGTCGACGCCGGCGGCGAATTTCTTGTCCTTCCACTTCTTTTTGAGAGATGACAGTTTGAGATCGTTAATGTCTTTGGACGGCAGCATCAGGACCGCCGCCGCGATCAGGCCGGTGAGTTCGTCCGACGCGTACAAGGCTTTTTCCATCCGGAGCTCCGGCGCGACGTCGACGCAGATGCCGTAGCCGTGGCTGACGACGGCGTGTATGAAGGCGTCGTCGAAACCGGCTTCCCGCAGGAGTTCCGGCGCCTTTTTGCAGTGTTCGTCGGGGAATTTTTCGTAGTCGAGATCGTGCAGCAGGCCGACCACGCCCCAGTATTCCTCGTCTTCGCCCCACTTTTTAGCAAAATGCCGCATCACCGCTTCCACCGCCAGGGAATGGCGGAACAGCGATTCGGATTCGGTATAGCGTTTGTATAATTCCACCGCGTCATTACGGGACAACATGCCGCCACTCCTTCATGCACCTTGAAAAATTACGGTCAATGTCCTCACCAAAGTAAACCATGGCCGGTCACAGACGTCAATTTTTATCGTTCCGGTACTGTACGGGATTATCGCGGAGAGTCAACGTTCCGGTTTTATCTGATGCCGCAATTTTCTTTGCCACCGCCTCCCAAGATCCTATAATCGTCAACTGCATGTCCGAGAAAATGGTTAACAATGCCATAATAAAATAACACTTAGAAAATATCGGGGAGAAACAGCAGATGAAAAAAGCGGGGTTCGCCGTAATGGTTGCCGTCTCTCTCCTGATGACGATCGGGTGGGGTAACGCCCTGGATGACCTTACGTACAATGGCCGGACCATAAGTGAGTTTAGAGCGTACCCACCCGATTTCGCCAACACGTATGCCGGCGAGCCATATCCGGATGTGATGGGCGCTTCCATCACCATTCAGCGCGAGTTCCGCCGCACGCTTCCGTCGGTTTCCAGCTATAGCCAGACGGCTCCCTCCCAATATCATGCCGATTCGGGCGTGTCGGGCCACGCCTTTGCCGACGTCGCCTCCAGAGATGCCCGGTACGCCGGCTTCCCCACCACCATTTGCATTCCCGGTACGCGTTGGGTTATGTGGGATTCACCGTTCTATATGCGCGATAACAAAAAACCGGCCGATGGTTTCCTCGGCTACTCAACCGCCGTGGCCGGCTTCGCCACCGGCCTGACCCGCATGCTCGGAGACTCCGGCGCCATCGGCCTCGCCGTCGGCTACGACGCCCGGCGCATGACACCAAAGGGCAAAGGCTACCATTTCCGCAACAAGGCCGACACGCTGCATCTGGCCCTTTACGGCGGCACCACCCTGGGTAACTTATCCTTTGACGCGTACGCCGGCTGGTCTCGCTCGTGGAATCGCATGGAGCGAGAAGTCACATGGGAGGGAGACCGCGTGGGAATTTTCAAGGACGGTTACCGCGACAACGTCTACTCGGCAGGGATAAAGGCGAGTTATGTCTGGGTCCTCCCGAACGACATCCGCATCACGCCGTCGTTCGGCCTTGATCTCAGCCATGTCCATATGGACGCCATCAGCGACACCTCTCCCGACGCGTGGGAAAGTGGCCTTCGCAGCAGCGAAACCGGCTACTCGAACCTCGCCATGCCGATACTGGTGTCGGTAAACCGCACCTTCGGCTCAGATTTCTGGACCTTCGATGGCGCCCGTTCACTCTGGACGCCCGAAGTCCGGGCCGGATACGTGCCGGTACTCGGCAGAGATCATGCGAGCATCGATTTCCATTCGGCCGACGGCAGCGATTACTTCAAGACCAAATCCGCCAAGTTCACCGGTTCCTACGGCACAATCGGGTCCGGCCTGAAGGTGAAGCTGGCCGACAAATTGATGTTTGAAGCGGCGGACGGTTTTACCTTG
>JAJQFC010000204.1 GCA_021201355.1 Planctomycetaceae bacterium
GTCCACACCTTCTGCCACGCCGTCCCCGGCGTCTGGCACATGATGAGCTGCATGCTCTCCGCCGGCGGCATGCTCCAATGGTTCCGGAACACCCTGTGCCAGGCCGAAATGGCCGAGGCGAAGCGGAAGGGCGTCGACGCCTACGAACTGATCCTAGCGGAAGCGGCCGCCCGCCCGGCCGGCAGCGAGGGACTGTACTGCCTTCCCTACCTCACCGGCGAACGCACTCCCTACGCCGACCCCTACGCCCGGGGCTGCTTCATCGGCCTTACCCCGCGCCACGACAAGGCGATGATGGCCCGGGCGGTCGTCGAGGGAATAACCTACGGCATGCGGGACAGCCTCGACATCATGCGCCGCCTCGGTGTCACCGCCAGGCAAATCCGCCTCTCCGGCGGCGGCGCCAAAAGCGCCTTCTGGCGCCAGCTTCAGGCCGATATCTACGGCATCGACGCCTGCGTCACCAATTCGACCGCCGGTTCCGCCTACGGCGCCATGCTGACGGGCGGCGTCGGCGCCGGCGTCTGGAAGTCGATTCCGGAAGCCTGCGACGCCACCGTGAAAGTTGTCTCGACAACCAAAATGCGCAAGGCCGCGGTCAAACGGTACGATTCCCTGTACCAGCCATTCCACTCACTCTACCAAAGCCTTTCCCAAAACTTCCGGGAAATTGCTGCCGTTCACGGGCTTATGGACTGACGAATCGCCGGTACATAACCGGCCTCGTCGCCGCCAACTTGGTCACATCCGGCCCTCGCCGTCTTTTTCCGCCCTGAAACACCGGGAGCAAAGAGGGCGGCCGCCGTTTTATCCTCGTCTCCGACTGACGAAACCAAGTTTGAAAACAGATTGGTGAAATCGTGAACGGCGCGGCGGCGATACTTTTCCTGGGAAGCGAACCCGGACCGACAGGATTTTCCCCATGCGACACACGCCTTCCAATGCCATCGATGTCAAGCGGGCCAACCGGAACCGCATCTACCGGTACATTTATGAGAACCCTGGTACGTCCCGGCCGGAACTGGTGCAGCGCCTTGAAATGAGCCTGCCGACCGTCATGCAGAACGTCAAGTCCCTCTTCGAGCAGGGACTGGTCAACGAGGACGGCGCCCTCGAATCCACCGGCGGCCGGAAGGCCGTGGCCCTCTCGTGCGTCAAGGAGGCCCGATTCGCCCTCGGCGTCGAAATCACCCGGAACCATCTCGGCATTGTCCTTATCGACATGGACGCGAATGTGGTGAAAAGCTTCAGAACCCGGTTCACCTTCGAGCCGGACGAGGCCTACGCCCGGCTGGTGGGACGCTACGCCCGCGACCTGGTGGCCGAATCGGGCATCGACGCCGGGGCCATCCTCGGCGCCGGCGTATCCCTTCCCGGTATCGTCTCCGCCGATGGAAACGTCCTCCGGACGACGGTACTGCCGGGCTGCCTCCGGTACGAAACGCACATTCTCGGAGACGCCCTCGGCCTCCCCGCCGTCTACCTGAACGACGCGAACGCCGCCGGCATCGCTGAAATGTGGGACGCTCCGCCTGGCCGGCGCTTCGCCTACCTGTCCCTGTCGAATACGGTCGGCGGCGCCATCATTACCGGAAGCGGGGTGGAGATAGGCGACAACCAGCGGGCTGGGGAATTCGGCCATATCCCGGTCGAGTACGAAGGGCGCGACTGCTACTGCGGCCAGAAAGGCTGCCTCGACGCCTACTGCGCCGCTCACCTCCTGGCCGAACACGCCAAAGGCGATTTAGGGAGTTTTTTCGCCAAGCTCCGTTACGGCCACGCCGACCTGCGGGCGGTATGGGAAAGCTACCTCGATTATCTCGCCCGCGCCATCAACGCGATCCGCATGGCCTTCGACTGCGAGGTGGTGGTCGGCGGCTATGTCGGCGCCCATATGGAGGAGCACATCGACGATCTCCGCCTTCGGGTCGCCCGCCTCGGGAGCCACGAAAAGTCCGGGGACTATGTTACCGTCTGCACCCGCCGGACCGAGGCGTCGGCGGTGGGGGCGGCCCTCGTCCATATCGAAAACTTCATCAGCCAAATATGACATGGACGCCATGTCCTTAACCCGAAGGAGAACCAATGAAAGCCGTCGTCCTGGAAAAGCAGGGGGAAATCGTCATCAGGGACATGCCGATGGTCGGGGCCATGACCCCGGATTCGGTGCGTATCCGGGTGAAAGCCGTCGGCATCTGCGGAAGCAATGTCCATTACTTCACCCACGGCCGCATCGGGCACTATGTCGTGGACCAGCCGATGATCCTCGGGCACGAAGCCGCCGGCGAGGTCGTCGAGGTCGGCGCCAACGTCCGGGATCTCAAACCGGGCGACCGCGTCTGCATGGAGCCGGGCATCCCGAATCCCCGGTCCCGCGCCGCCAAACTCGGCCTCTACAACCTGGACCCGGACGTCGTCTTCTGGGCCACCCCGCCGGTGCACGGCTGCCTTATCGAGGAAGTCATCCATCCGGCCGAGTACACCTACAGGCTGCCGGACGGCATGTCCCTGCCGGAAGGGGCGCTGGTCGAACCGCTGTCCATCGGCCTCCAGGCGGCGAAGAAGGCCCGCATTGTCCCGGGGGACGTCGCCGTCGTCATCGGTGCCGGCACCATCGGCATCATGTGCGCCCTCGGGGCGTTGGCCGGCGGCTGCAGCCGGGTGTTTATCGCCGATTCGAAGCAGGAAAAACTGGACATCGCCGGCTCCTACGACGGCATCACCCCCATCAACATCACGAAGGAGGACGCCTTCAAAACCGTCTCGGACGCCACCGGCGGCTGGGGCGCCGAGGTGGTGATGGAAGCGAGCGGAGCGGCGCCCGTCTATCCCGGCTTCACGAATTACGCCTGCCCGGGTGGCAAGGTCGTTCTCGTCGGCATCCCCATCGACCCGGTGCCGTTCGACATCGCCGCCATCCAGGCCAAGGAACTGGACATCGCCTCGGTGTTCCGGTACGCCAATATCTACCCCCGGGCCATCAATCTTATCGGTTCCGGGAAAATCGACGTCAAGCGCCTCGTCAGCAAGGTCTACCCCTTCGACCAAGCGGTGGCGGCGTTCGAACAGGCGGCGCGGCTCGAACCGGATATCGTCAAGATAGTCATTGAAATGTAGGCGGTGGCGCCCCACATCGCTGTCGCGGCGGGGCGGATCAGGCGATCCGCCCCGCCCGCATTGGACCGGCGTCGCCGTCGGATGGCCGTATTTCGCCTGCCGACCGTCGGCGACGGCCGGGCGAAAAAAGGCGGCTTGCGTTTCTCCCCGAAGGTGGTACCTTTTTTCCATGCGTAAAAACCTGAACCTTCCCGCCAAGGGGAAGCGGCAAATCTACGATTTGACCTCCTTCAAACTTCCGGAAGTCCCCTACCTGGCGGCCCAGAACCTGCCGTTCACCACCATGGCCCTGCCGACCCATGTCCACAAGGGACGCATGGAAATAAACCATATCCTCAAGGGGGAACACGTTTACCGGGTCGGGAACAAGGACTATCGCCTCCGCGGCAACCAGGTTTTCGTCACCTGGCCGGACGAGGTGCACGGGAGCGGCGCCTCCCTCCACGGGCGCGGCATGCACTTCTGGATGCAGGTAGCGTTGCCGCAGCCGGGCGAGGCGTTTCTCGGCCTTGGTCCGGAACGGGCGGCGCCGGTGGTGCGGGCCTTGTGGGAACTGCCGAAACGGCATTTCCCGGCCACCGAGGAAATGCGCGGCATTTTCTCCCGGATACTCCACCTCTGCCGCCTCGGGCCGACCGAACTCGCCAGCGCCCGGCTGACCGCCCTCGTCCTCGAATGGCTCCTCGAGGTCATCGACAGTTCGTGCCTCCCCCTGGAAAACGACGTCACGCCCGACATCGGCCGGGTCATCGACCTCATGGCGGAAAACCCCTTTGTCCATTATTCGGTAACCGATCTGGCCGAGGCGTCCCACCTCTCCGAATCCCGGTTCAAAGCCAAATTCAGCCGCCAGATCGGCATGCCGCCGGGGGACTATATCCAGCGCCACCGGCTGGAAGCGGCGCTCCGGCTCCTCCTCCAGGGCCACGCGGTGGCGCAGGCGGCCGAGCAGTTGGGCTTCTCCTCGTCACAGTATTTTTCCACCGCGTTCAAAAAGTTCTTTGGAAAAAGCCCGGTCGCCTGGCTCAAGGCCCATGCCCAGAACACCCGCCCGGAAGCCGAGCACGGCCTGGATAACCAGTTCGACGAAAACGGGTTGCGGCCGTGGATGGACGAGGAAGGCTGGTTCCACGGCCACATCTGCCGGGAGCAACTGTAGGGTCGTCTTCACGCCGCCGCAACATCCGCTTGACCACTACTTATTATCGCTTATAATTATAAGTAGGTGTGCGTATTCATTCGCGTTGATAAAAGGACAGGCATGCACCAGGAAGAACGGATATTCCAGATCCTTCAGGCCTTGAAGGTGAGCACGACATTGTCCAACCAGGACATCATGTCCATGTTCAATATTTCCCGGGACACCGCCCGACGGGACATTGTCAAGCTGGTGGAGGAGGGCGTCGCCGTCCGCACCCACGGCGGCATCACCCTGCCGACGCTGATGACGGAAATCCAGTCCTACCGGAACCGCATTTCCCAGAACATCGAGGTCAAGCGGCTGATCGCCCAGCGGGCGGCCCTCTACCTGGCCGATCACAAACTCGGGTTCCTCGACGTCTCCACCACCGTTGAGGAACTGTGCGAATATATTCCGGATGCGATGAACGTCTTCACCCACTCGATAAACAATGCCGAACGCCTCATGGACAAGGCCTGCGACGTCAATCTCCTGGGCGGCCGCCTGAACCGGAAAAACCGCTTTTTCCACGGCGGCGTCACCCTGGCCCAGATGGACGACGTCTGCTTCGACATCGTCGTCCTCGGCGCCGCCGCCGTCCATGTGGACGGGCTGTACTACGAGGAGAGCGAGGACGCGGAGGTGAAGCGGAAGGCGGTGGAACGGGCGAGCCACGTCCTCCTCGTCGTCGACGACGGAAAGTTTTTGAAGACGAGCCGTTTCCGCGGGGCGGAATTCGCCGACATCGACGTCATCGTCACCAACCGGATGCCGCCGGAAACGGTTCTCGGCAATATTCGGGAAGCCGGCTGCAAGCTGGACGTCCTGGAGGAGAGACGATGATCTGGCAGGCGGTTTTTTGCGATATCGACGGCACCCTCCTCGACAGCAGGCATCAGTTGCCTCCGGCCACGGCGGCGAAAATCCGGGCCGTGTCCGACAGCGGAACGCCCTTTATCCTCGTGTCGGCGCGGAGTCCCGGCGGGGTGTTCCCGATTCAGGACCGGATAGGCATCAGGCGGCCGCTCGTGTGTTACGGCGGCGCCCTGGTTCTCGGAAAGGACCGGCAGCCGGTGCACAGCCTCGGCCTCGATCCGTCCCGGGTGGCGGCCTTGAAGAAACGCATCCTGGCCGGCTGGCCTGACGCGGCCCCGACCGTCTATTCCTACGACAATTGGTATGTCGAATCGGCCGCCGATCCCCGGATTATCCTCGAGGCGGAGATAACCGGGGCGGTCCCGACCGAGGCGACGTCCGACCAGCTCGGCCGGATGGAGACGGAAGCGCACAAGCTGTTCTGCATCGCCTCGCCGGATCACATCGAAGAGATGCACGCCGTGCTCGCCGCCGAAAACCCCGACCTCGCCGTCACCCGTTCCAGCCCGATTTTCCTCGAAGTCACGAACGGCCTCGCCACCAAGGCGAACGCGGTCCGTTACCTCTGCCAGGCCATGCGGCTGTCCCCGGCCGACGCGGTGGCGTTCGGGGACAATTACAACGACGTCGACATGCTGGAGTGCGTCGGCCTCGGCATCGCCATGGCAAACGCGCCCGAGGAGGTGCGGGCCCGGGCCAGGCGGGTCACCGCCGGAAACGACGAGGAAGGCGTCCGCCTGGCGCTGGAAGAACTGGAATTCCAGCCGGTGACGAACAGCGTCCGGTTTGAACGGGCGTTTTTCTGAAACATCCTCCTCTTTCGTGAGCTGTACCGTACTTTATCACCCGAGTACCACACGCCGCCGACCTGGCGGCGTTTTCTTTTTTGCCTCGTACTTGCTTACGTAAGTACACATTTATACTGAAGTATAATTATAAACATGCGGATATATGCTTATATTTCTGATAGTTATGGCATAATGACTTCTTTTTGCTGAATTCGTCGTTGACTATTGCATATTATCGCTTATCATAATAAGTATATTCAAGGTGTCAGTGCGTGAGTTTATGCATTGGCCAGTGTTGTCAGGCGCACCTATTTTGTAGCAAACCGTCTCTTTTCCAGTCGCGCGCCGCATCCAACCCCATGGTTTCGTTTGATCCTGATTCTCACAACACATCCGGAGGTTCTTTCCCTGTCGGTGCGTACCGGCACGGATTCGTATTGGGTTTTTGTGCGGCAGTCTTTAAGGAGACGATTAATGAAAAGAATCATGCTGCTGGCGGTGTGCCTGCTCCTGGTCGGATCTGTTTTTGTCAGTTCGGAAGCGGCGGAAAAGAAGAAGTGGCGCATCGGGTTCAGCCAGTGCAACCTTGGGGAGCAGTGGCGCGCCAACATGTACGAGGAACTTCTCCGGGCGGTGGAACGCCATTCGGATGAACTGGAACTTATCCACAAGGACGCCCAACTGGACACCACCCGCCAGCAGGCGCAGATCCGGGAATTCATCAGCAACTACGAAAACGGCCTTATCGACTGTATCGTCATCGTCCCGAAGGAATCGGCGCCGTTCACCCCTCTGGTCAAGGAATGCTACGACATGGGCATGCCCACCATCGTTGCCGACCGGGACGTCCTCACTGACGACTATACCTGCTTCATCGGCGGCGACAACATGGTCGTCGGACGCGCAGCTGGGGAATGGATGCGGGAAAAGATGGCCGGGAAAAGCGCCAAGGGCGTGGAACTCCAGGGCATGATGACCACCGTCCCGGCGCAGGAACGGAACAAGGGCTTTCTTGAAGCGATCAAGGGCGCGGACATGGAAATCATCTTCCGGGCCGACGCCAACTGGATGGAAGCGGCCGGCCGGAAGGAAATGGAATCGGCCCTGTCCCGCTTCGACCAGATTGACTTTGTCTACAGCCACAACGACCCGATGGCCCACGGCGCCTACCTCGCCGCCCAGTCCGCCGGGCGGGAAAAGGACATGCTCATCATCGGCATCGACGGCATGCCCCACGAAGGCATCGCCTATGTGAAGACGGGGCAGATGGACGCCACCTTCGTCTACCCGAGCGGCATGGACACCACCATCGAAACGATCCTCAAGCTGAAACGCGGCGAAAAGGTGCCGAAGCGCATCATGCTGAACACCACCCTCTACGACAAGGACAACCCGAACGGCAAGACGGTCGGAACCAACCGGGAAATCTGGGATCTCGAAGCCGAACGCGCCAAGAATTAAGCAATTTGAGAAACTCCGTGGAAGAACGGATTTAGCTGCGCCATCTCCCTTACGCTAGATTTCGCCCATACCACCGGGCGAAACCCAGCTACCGGTCGAGCTCGCATCTAAATCCTTCTTTCACAGAATTTCTTAAATTGCTTTAATTCACGCCACACCGGACAATCCGTCCACCCCGCCCCGGTCGGGCGCCGTCCTTGCGGCGGCGGCCGGGGCGGCGGTTCGGCGGAAAAGTGCGCAACCGGCAACGGAGTCGACTGGTCTCCGCAACAACGTTTACGGCGGCACGGCGGTTCTCGGGAACGGCTTCGCGACAGACCCGCGCGGAAGACATTCCACGGACAGCGCATCCCATAGAAAAAGGGACTAAGAATGGCAGAAACACTGGTGAAAATGACCAACGTCGGCAAGTCCTTTTCCGGAGTGACGGTCCTCCAGGGCGTCAACTTCGATCTGGTCGCCGGCGAGGTCCACGTCCTCGTGGGAGAGAACGGGGCCGGAAAATCCACCCTTATCAAAATTCTTTCCGGCGTCTATCCGGACTTCGAAGGGGAAATGGAGGTGTTCGGGAAACCGGTCCGCTATGAAACGCCCATCCAGGCCAGCCAGGCCGGGGTCTCCGTCATCCACCAGGAGATGTCCCTCATCCCGGCGCTGGACACGGTGGACAACATCTTCCTCGGCCGGGAAAGGAAACGCCCGTTCTGGCGCTACGACCGTCCCGCCCAGGAGCGCCACACCCGGGAACTCCTTGCCCGCCTCGACCTCGCCGACCTGAATATCCGGGTGCCGGTGGAGGAATTCTCCATGTCCGTGAAGCAGCGCATCGAAATCGCCAAGGCCCTCGCGTACGACGCCCGCATTTTCATTATGGACGAACCGACGTCCGCCATACCGGAATCCGACGTCGAACTCCTTTTCGCCATCATCGCCCAGCTCAAGGCCGAAGGGTTCGGCATTATCTACATCACCCACAAGATGGAAGAAATCTACCGCATCGCCGACCGCCTCACCGTCCTCCGGAACGGCGAATGGGTCATCACCGAGACCGCCGAAAACCTGCCGGAACGGGAACTCGTAAAGAAAATGGTCGGGCGGGAACTGGACAACCGCTTCCCGCCGCGCCGGCGCACCATCCGGGACCGCGTCCGGCTCAGGGTCGAAAACCTGTCCATCCACAACCCGGACCTTCCGGACCGGTTCCTCGTCCACGACGTCTCCTTCAGCGCCTGCGAAGGGGAAATTCTCGGAATTTCCGGCCTCCAGGGATCAGGTAACACCGAACTCCTGAACGGCATCTTCGGCACCTACGGAAAGCTGACCACCGGGCGAATCAGCCTGGACGACGACGTCAGGAACTCGTTCCAGCCCATCGATTCCATCGACCGGGGCATTTCCCTTCTCACGAACGACCGGAAGGCGAGCGGCATCATTCCGGAGGCGAGCGTCCAGGACAACATCGCCCTCGCCTCGCTCCGCCGTTACAGCCGGAAAAGCTGGCGGAACGGGAAGGAGGAAGCCGCCGCCGCCCGCCGCCAGAAAACCGCCATGCGGATTCGCCTCCACGATCTCTCGCAGGCCATCTCCACCCTCTCCGGCGGCAACCAGCAAAAAGCCCTCATCGGCCGCTGGCTGGAGACCGACCCGAAAGTCCTCCTCCTCGACGAGCCGACGCGGGGCATCGACGTCGGCGCCAAATTCGAAATCTACGATCTGATGAACGAACTGACCGCCTCCGGCATGACCATCCTCCTCATCACCAGCGAACTGCCAGAACTGCTGGCGATGTCGGACCGCATCCTCGTCATGCACCGGGGACACATAACGGCCGAATTCGACCGGGACTCGGCCACCCAGGAAAATATTGTTCACGCAGCCATGGGAGCATGAATCATGAGTACACCGAACGACCTCGCGGCAGCCAGCCCGCTGGCGGGCGACGCCGACCTTTCCGACAAATCCTCGCCGTTTCGCCGGTTCTTCGCGAAGGCGTGGGTCCGCGCCATGCTGGCCCTCATCATCATTTTCGTCCTTGGCTGCATCTTCAACGCAAACGGCACCTTCTTCCGCTGGACGCCGCACCGGGACATGCTCAGGCAAACTTCCGTCTACGGCATCCTCGCCTGCGGCATGACGATGGCCATCCTCACGGGCGGCATCGACCTCGGGGTCGGGTCGGTCCTGGCGGCGGTGGCGGTGCCGTACTCCCTGTTCCTCATGGTGCACGAGTGGTCGGCCTGGATAGTCGTCCCGATCTGCCTCGTCATCGGCACCGCCTGCGGCGCCTGGAACGGGTTCCTCATCGGCCGGTTCAAGTTCCAGCCGTTTATCGCCACCCTGGCGATGATGACCTTCGCCCGGGGCCTCGCGAAAACAATGTCAAGCAGCCGGAAAATCATGAACGTGTCCTACAACGAGGACGGGTCGATCATCTATAAAACCGTCTTCCCGGACCTGACGAACTGGCTGAACGCCCGCATTCTCGGGAACAACATCGCCGTCGTCACCATCATCATGTTCGCCTGCATGCTCCTTACCTACATCATCCTGAACAAGCTGACCTGGGGCCGCTACGTCTATTCGGTGGGCGGCAACGAGGAGGCGTCCCGCCTGTCCGGCGTGCCGGTCCTGTGGACGAAAATTCTTGCCTACGGTTTTTCCGGGTTCTGTTGCGCCATCGCCGGCATCTGCCAGGCGGCGCAGGAATATCAGGGCGATCCGGAAGCGGGCATGGGCTACGAACTGAACGCCATCGGCATGGTGGTCATCGGCGGCACCAGCCTGGCGGGCGGCCGCGGCGGCATCGGCCTGACCATTATCGGCGTCTTGACAATGGGATACCTTGACAAAATCCTCTCCCTGAATGCGGTGGAGGAGGCGAGCCGCCTCATGCTCACCGCCGCCATCATCGTCATCGCCGTGCTGTTCCAGTCAAGCAGACGGAAATAGCCTCTCCCGAAGCGTATCGAGTAAATGCTTAAAGATACTTATTATTCCGTCCGTTTTCAGGAAATAATGTCGCCAATTACAGAATATTGCTTGACAATTACTTAGTATAGCGTAAACTTATAAGTAGTTGTACGCATTTTCTGTGAGCCATCCTTTGCCAGGAGAACCGCCATGAGCGCTAGCACCGACAATATGGACCGCATCGCCATTTTAAAAAAGCAGATTTTTGAAGAATTCCTCGTCAAGAAGGAGTGGTGGGGCGACGACCTCACCATCCTTGACCAGCCGGGGGTGACGGAAAAGCCGATCATCATCCGGAAGGCGCTGGCGTTTGAGAAAGTGTGCAAGGAAATGCCGGTGGAGTTGAAGCCGCACGAACTGATTGTCGGCGTCGCCACCATGTCGTCGGTGGGGTTTGGCCATACATTCCCGAAATACGAGACAGACGAGGAAGCGGCCTATTTCGCCAAGTATTCCTTGGATCGGAAATCGGTGTGGGGCCATCACCTGCCGTATTACCCGAAGGTGCTCCGGAAGGGATACGACGGGATACTCCTCGACATCGACGCCCAGCTCGCCAAGCTCCGCGACGACGATCAGGAAAAGCGGGACTTCCTCGAAGCCGCCCGGCACACGCTGGTGGTGTCCCGTGAGATTCCCCTCCGCTATGCCAAACTCGTCGCCGAGGCGGCGGCGCGGGAGGAGAACATCGACCGGAAGGCGGAGCTTCTTGAAATCGCCCGCATCTGCAAGAAGGTGCCGATGCAGCCGGCCGAGACGTTCCAGGAGGCGCTCCAGAGCGTATGGTTCACCCACATGCTTCTCCATAGCACCTTGTCCTTCACGCCGCTCGGGCGGGTCGACCAATACCTTTATCCGTATTACAAGGCGGATAGGGAGGCGGGCCGCATCACCCGGGAGCAGGCGGCGGAACTGGTGGCGTCGTTCCTGGTGAAATTCAACGAGCGGACGCAGTTCCTGAAGGAGCACATGGAAAACCATTCGTGGATGGGCGACTGGTCCCAGGGCGGCGACCCGGACGAGCCGACCACCACGTTCGACATGGAGAACAGCGCCGATTACACCTACGGCCAGTCGGCCAACCACTGGCTCCAGAGCGCCATCGTCGGCGGGCTCGGGCCGGACGGGAAGGACGCGACAAACGATCTCAGCTACCTCTTCATAGAAATAATCAACCGGCTGGAACTGGTGTCGCCGATGCTGGGGGCGCGGGTGCATTCGGGGAGTCCGAAGGAATACCTTCAGTTCATTGCCGACGAGTTGTGCGTCGGCGGGGCGCAACCGGTCATTTTCAACGACGACGTCATTTGCAAGGGCTTGATGGAACGCTTGCACATTCCGCCGGAGGACGCGTACGACTATTCGTCGGACGGGTGCTGGGAAGTGTTGGTGTATGGGAAGACGGAGTATTCGTACGGCCATATCGAACTCATGCCGATCATGGAAGCGATGCTGAACAACGGGAAATCGCTGGTCAGCGGCAAGATGATCGGGCGGGACGACGGGGATATTCTGTCGCGGCTGGAGACGTTCGAGGATTTCTATCAGGCGTATATGTCGCAGGTGTATCACCGGATGGACAACGCGATTCAGAACAAGATAAAGTATTACGACCTGTTGCACCGGATTGCGCCGGAGCCGTTTCTTTCCAGCATGGTCGAGGACTGCATAGACAAGAATCTCGACATGACGAACCGGGGGGCGCGGTACCGGATTTATTCCCTGTTCGCGACGGGGATTTCGCACTGCGTGGATTCGCTGGCGGCGTTCAGGAAGCTGGTGTATGAGGACAAGGTGGTGACGCTCGAGGAGGCGGTGGCGGCGATTCGGGCCAATTGGGCAGGGTACGAGGAGTTGCAGCAGCGGTGTTTGAACCGGACGCCGAAGTATGGGAACGACGACGACGCGGCGGACGAGTTGATGGTGCGGTTTATGACCGATTTTTGCGACCGGGCGGATAAATTGAACCGGGAGATTGACTGGTTGTGGGTTTCCGCCGGGGTGGCGACGTTTGAGAATTATCCGCGGTTCGGGCACAATGCCTGGGCGTCGTTTGACGGGCGGGTGGCGCATGAGGCGTTTTCGAGCAATTACACGCCGGCGGTGGGGAGGGACAGGCAGGGTCCGACGGCGGTGATACTGTCTTCGACGAAGTTTGATTTGTCGAGGTTGAACAGTGGCTGTCCGGTGGATTTGCGGGTGAGTTTCAATAAAGAGACGCGCACGGAGAACAGGGATATCTTGTGCGGGTTTTTAGAATCGTTTATAGAGCTTGGCGGCAATGTGATGACGATAACGAAGGTCGATTTGGAGACGCTCCGGAAGGCGCAGGCCGAGCCGGAGAAGTACTTGTCGCTTCGGGTGCGTTTGGGTGGCGTGACTGCCTATTTTGTCCAGCTGGCCAAGGCCCAACAGGACGAGTACATGCGCCGAACCGAACACGCCATGTAAGGAAGACAAAGACACATCAAGGGCCCTGAGCGAAGCCCCCCGGACGTCCCCCGCGCGCCACAACCAAGCACGAGAGTGTTATGGGTCCAGCTTCAAGCTGGCTGGGGGGCCCGGGGGCGCAGCCAGCCCCCGGATCCTAAAATAAAAAATGGAGCGCGCAAAAAGTAGAACACCACATCATTCGGTATAACCCCTCGTCAATGCAGCACCGCGCGCGACCACCTTATTGAGCAAAAGAGCAAAGCGATTTTTGCGTCCGCAGTAAAAACACCAACCCACACCACATCATCGGAGCCCCCGTGTCAACAACCGCCCAGAAAAACCCCGTCACCGGCATCGTCTTCGACACCCAGCGTTTCGCCACCCACGACGGCCACGGCATCCGCACGCTTATTTTCCTCAAGGGCTGTCCCTTGCGCTGCGAATGGTGCACGAATCCGGAATCGCAGGCGTTCGAGCCGGAACCGGGATTGTTCGCGGACAAGTGCGCCGGCTGCATGAAGTGCGCCGACGTCTGCCCGTATGGCGAAGCGTTCCGCGAGGCGGGACGGGTGGAGTGGGACAAGTGCGAAAAGTGTCTCCGGTGCGTGGATGCCTGTCTTTACGAAGCGCGGGTTCCGTACGGCCGGTCGATGTCGGTGGACGACGTCCTCAGGCTTATTCGCCGGGACAAGGTGTTTTTCAAGAAGTCCGGCGGCGGCGTCACCCTTGGCGGCGGCGAGGCGACGTGTCAGCCGGACTTTGCGGCGGCGATTCTTCGGGCCTGCCGGGAGGAAGGGATTCACACCGCGATGGAGACGTGCGGATGCACGCCGTGGCCGACGTTTTCCCGGGTGATAGCGCATGTCGATCTTCTCCTCATGGATTTGAAACACATGGATTCGACGCGGCACAGGGAAAAGACGGCGGTGGGAAACGAGATTATTCTCGACAATGCGGTCCGGGCGGCGGCGGCGGTGCCGGAGATGATTGTCCGTTTTCCCCTGATTCCCGACTTCAACGACAGCCCCGAGAATGTCGAGGCCATGGGCGCGTTTATCCGGGAGAAAATGCCCCGGGTGCGGCGGGTGGACATCCTTCAGTATCATTCGGTGGGGGAATCGAAAAACGCCCGCATCGGGAAGGAATACGCATTTACGTACACAAACGAATTGACGCCGGAAAAGGTGGACGAGCTGAAACGGATTTTAGAATCGCATGATCTGACGGTTTCCATTGGCGGATGAGGTACGACATAGCACGGAAATATACCGCATGCCGTCCTTTTAGCATTTCTTCATTTTCCTCATTGTACAAGCACCAATTCGGCAAATAAAGAAACTTTCCCGATATATTTCATGAAGGCAATCCATGGACAACCGCACAAACCGCTTCCGTATCCTCGCCATGACCATCGGCGCGTTTTTGACCTTCTTCACCTTCGGCTTCATCGACGTCCTGAAGGGGTCGACGCTTCCCGCCGTCCTCGACGAGATGGGCTATTCCTATTCGCGGGGCGGGGTCATCGTCATGGCGGCGTATTTCGGGTTTTGCGTGGCGTCGCTGGTGACCGGGTTTATCGCCGACATTAAAGGAAAAAAGGCGGTCGTCGTCATCGCCTGCCTTTTCTACATTGGCGGCATTGTCAGTTACGCCGGCGCCGGAAGCATGATTCTTTTTGTTCTCGCCTTTTTCCTGATCGGCTTCGCCTGCGGATCGGCCGAACTGGCGGGGAACTATATCATAATAGACGTCCAGCGGCAGAATCCGGGGCTGTACCTGAACCTGCTTACCGCGTTCTACGGCCTCGCCTGCATGCTGGCGCCGCTGTACGCGGGGCAGTTGTTCCGGGCTGGATTTTCATGGCGGGACGTGTATACCTACGGGCTGGCGGTCCCAATCATCCTCCTCGTGTATATCCTCCTCGCCCGCTACCCGAAGCTGGAAGGCGGCGGGCCGTCCAGGCTGGATTTCCGGGAATTGTTCCGCACCGCGTTCACGCCGACCATGTGCTGGGTGTATGTGCTGAACTTTTCCTACGTGGCGGCGGAGGTGTGCATCGCCACCTGGCT
Organism: Planctomycetaceae bacterium; assembly: GCA_021201355.1. Classification (GTDB taxonomy): domain Bacteria; phylum Planctomycetota; class SZUA-567; order SZUA-567; family SZUA-567; genus JAJBSZ01. The sequence continues at coordinate 14,895 of JAJQFC010000204.1, forward strand.
GGTGGAATACCTCCGGGTCATGCGGGACATGCCGATCGATTCCGGGTCGACATGGCTTGCCGTCTACTTCGGCGGCATCATGGCCGGACGCTTTGTCGGCGGATTCTTCGTCGACCGGGTCGGCTATATCAAAAGTATCGCCATCGCCATCGTCATGTGCATCGTCTGCATCGTGACGGGTATTGTCGGACCGGGCCATCTCGTCTTTTCCCTGGCTGCGACCGGGCTGTTCCTGTCCATCATCCTTCCGACCGCCACCGCCCTGGTGTCGACGATGGGGCTTAAAAACATGGGGGCGATTCTCGGGTTGTTTTTCTTCTTCGTCGGGCTGGGCGGAATGGCGGGGCCGTGGATCGCCGGCGTCGTCAACGACTGGCTCGGCCTTCGGGCGGGAATGGCGACGGCAGCGGCGTTCTGCGTCGTCATGCTTGTCTCCCTCGTCCGAATCAAACAACGCATGCGGGCGGACGGCCTGGCGGCGAAATAGCCGCCCTATTTCCTGGAGAACGTCATGACGAGGTTTTCTGAAATTACGGAGTTGGGCCAATCGGCCAGAGTCCGGCGCCTCAAGGACCGCATGCTGGCGGAGCCCCGGTATATGTCGATTGAGCAGGCGCTTATCGTCACCGAAGTGTACCGGAACAATCCGGACCTGTCGCCGGCGCGGAAGCGGGCCATGGCCCTGGCCGAAGCGATGCGCCGAATCGACATCGCCATCGATCCGGAAGAACTCCTCGTCGGCAATCGCACCGCCGGCGTGCGGGCGGGCGTGGTGTTTCCGGAAGCGGGCATATCCTGGATTGACCGGGAACTGGAGACGCTCCCGACCCGGCCGCAGGACAAATTCAACGTCCGGCCGGAGGACAGCGTCAGGTTCCGTGAAGAAATCCTGCCCTTCTGGAAGGGGAAAAGCCTCGAAGACACTATCCGCGCCGAAGCGGGCGATCTGGTGGACGCCATCGGCCGGGTGGTGAAGATCAATCAAAAGGACCACGCCCAAGGCCATATCTGTCCGGACGTGGCGGGCTGGCTTGAAAAGGGGCCGGCGGGCCTGCGGAAGGAAATCGCCGCCAGGCGGACGGGCGCCGGTGCTCGACAAAACGAATTTTACGACGGCGCCGATATGGTCCTCGCCGCGACCGGCGACTTTATGCGCCGCTATGCGGAACTGGCCGAGGAGATGGTCGGCCGCGACGGCGAAAACGCCGGGACGCTCAGGGAAGTGGCCCGCATCTGCCGCGCCCTTCCCGACCGTCCGCCGGAGACTTTTCATGAAGCGCTCCAGTCGCTGTGGTTCCTGTTCACCCTCCTTCACCTGGAAAGCAACGCTTCGTCGTTCTCGCCCGGGCGGGCCGATCAGTACTTGTACCCGTTTTTCAAGCGGGACATGGAGAACGGAAGAATCGATCTGGCCGGAGCGCTTGAACTGATAGAATGTTTGTGGCTCAAGTTCAACCAGATCGTCTACCTGAGAAATTCGCACAGCGCCAGCTTCTTCGCCGGATTCCCCATAGGCTTCAACGTCGCCCTCGGCGGCATCGACCGGGACGGGAACGATGCGACGAACGACCTGTCGTTCCTCTTCCTGAAAGCGCAATCCCACATCCTCCTGCCGCAGCCGAACCTGTCGGCCCGCCTGCACGCCGGCAGCCCCGAAGAACTTCTGAACGAGTGCTCCCGGGTGGTGGGAATGGGGAGCGGCATGCCGCAGTTTTTCAACGACGAAAGCATCGTCCCCGCCCTCATGAACCAGGTCATCGAGCCGGGCGACGCCCGCGACTACGCCATCGTCGGCTGCGTTGAACTCACCACCGCCGGGAACAACCTCGGCTGGTCGGACGCCGCCATGTTCAACCTGCCGAAAGCGCTCGAACTGGCGATGAACGACGGAAAATGCCTCATCACCGGCGCCCAGCTCGGCCCGCATACCGGCACGCTGCCGGACTTCGCCACCTATGAAGAACTGGAAAACGCCTTCGCGGCGCAGATAGATTATTTCTTCGACAAGATGATTACGGCCTGCGAAAAGGTGGAGGAGATCCACCAGCGGGTGCTCCCGAGCGCGTTCCTGTCCACCGTTATCAACGATTGCCTGGACAAGGGGCTGGACGTGACCCGGGGCGGCGCGCACTATAACCTCTCGGGAATTCAAGCCATCCAGGTCGCCAATGTGGCGGACAGCCTGGCGGCGGTGAAACACCTTGTCTACGACGAACAGCGCGTCGGCCAGGCGGACCTCCTCCAGGCCCTGCGGAACGACTTCGCCGGCCGGGAAGACCTCGCCCTCCTCCTCCTGAACAAGGCGCCGAAATTCGGCAACGACGTCCAGTGGGTCGACGACATCGGGCAGAAATGGATAGCCTATTTCGCCGGAAAATTCGCCGGGCTGAAGAACTATCGCGGCGGACCGTATCATACCGGCCTGTACACCGTGTCAGCCCACGTGCCGATGGGGGCCAACGTCGGCGCCAGTCCGGACGGACGCCGGGCCGGAACGCCCCTCGCCGACGGCGGCATGTCGGCGGTGTACGGACGGGACACGAACGGGCCGACGGCGCTCCTCCGGTCGGTGTCGCGGATAGACGCGAAACTGGGAAGCAACGGAACGCTTCTCAACATGAAGTTCCTGCCGCAGTTCTTCAAGACGGAAGAAGGCATTGCAAAGTTTTCGTCGCTCCTCCGCGCCTTCGTCCACCTCCGTATCAATCACGTCCAGTTCAACGTGGTCAACAGGGAGGATCTTCTGGCGGCGCAGAAAAACCCGGACAACTTCCCGCACCTCACCATTCGGGTCGCCGGCTACACCGCCTACTTCACCGAATTGTCGAAAGAACTTCAGGACGAAATCATCGCCCGCACCACCTTCGATAACGTCGGCTAAAGCAATTAAGAAATTCTGTAAGATTTAGATGCGAGCTCGACCGGTAGCTGGGTTTCGCCCGGCGGTATGGGCGAAATCTCACGTAAGGGAGATGGCGCAGCTACATCCGTACTTTCACGAAGTTTCTCAATTGCTATAACCGATACGGGAAAAGCGACACCCGCCCGACCACGTGAAACGACGCCGTCCCGAAAGGAACAAACGCATGGACATCGCAACCAGTGAATTCGTCGCCGCCGCCCGGGCGGGACGTCCGGTCTTTATCACGGACGTTCGGAACCGGTACAACGCCCTCCCGCCCGAACAATCATTTCCCCTCCACATCATCGTCAAGACGCTGGACGGCGGGGACCGGCGGCTGTCCCTCCGCCTGCCGCGCTTCATCGATACCGAAGCGACGGACCACCGCTTTCCGATCGACTTCTTCCTGGCGGAAATATACAACATTCTTTCCAGCCTCGGCGGCAGGAAAATCATTCTCGTCAATCCGGAAAATGCGCCGGAAGGAGAGGTGCTTGTCAAGGAATTCAACGACCGGTTCGCCGTCGACGTCGCGCGTTCCGAACGAACCGGGCATGGAAAATGCCTGAACGTTCTCGAACGGATTCTCGGCGCACCGGCGGGCGGCAAGCGCGGCGGTTGCCGGAAATTCAAGATGGAACTGGTCGCCAGGGAACCGGCGACCGAACCCGCCCCGACCGCTTCCGCCGGCGGAGCGGCCGACATGTTCGCCCGCGCCATTCAGAATATGGAAGGAAAAACCATCCTCGGCGTAGACATCGGCGGCACCGATATCAAGCTTGCCCTGGCCCGAAACGGGCGGCTGGTCCGGTTCAAGGAATTCGACTGGTTCCCCGCCTCGTTCACCGCCGTCGAGGAGCTTATTGATCCGGTCGTCGTCCTGGTCCGGCTGATGGGTCTGGCGGCGGTCGCGGACCGGGACAACAACGCGGACCTTGCGAAGATTCTCGAACCGGCGTTTTCCGTCAAGGCCACTGTTCCGGAAATCATCGACATCATCGGCGCGGCGCCGGCGGCGGACGGCGGGGCCGGATTCGCCTTCGACGCCATCGGCATGTGTTTCCCGGACGTGGTCGTGGACAACAAAATCGTCGGCGGCGAAGTATTTAAAACCCGGGGCATCCGTGACGCCCTGGGCGCCGACTACGACCGGGCCTTCGCCCGCCTGACCGATCTCGACACCCGGCTTGCGCCGTATGTCAAACCGGACGGCTGCGTCGCCATCGTCAACGACGGCCCCATGGCCGCCTTCACCGCCGGCGTCGAGATGGCGGCGAAGGATCCGGCCGCCGTGGCGAACGGCGTTTTCGCCTACACCCTCGGCACCGAACTCGGCACCGGATGGGTGACGGAACAGGGCGCCGTCCCGAAGATTCCCCTGGAAGTGTACAACTTCATTATCGATCTCGGGTCGTGGCCGGAGCGCGAGTACGAACCGGACGACATCCGGAGCATTAACAATTTCAATACCCGTATCCCTGGAACATTGCAAAAATTCGCCTGCCAGAGCGGCGTTTTCCGCATGGCGATTCGGTATTCCCCCGAACGGCGGCCGGACCTCCTCGCCCGCATGCGGGAGGTGGGCTTTGTCGTCGAGATGGACGGCTACGCCGGGAAAGGCCTGTATGTCCCGACCGGCCCCCGCGATATGCGGAAGCCATTCCTCGAATTCATGATGGGGCTGGTGGATTCGGAAAACGATCCGGACGTCAACCGAATCTTCAAAGACATCGGCGTCGCCCTCGCCGTCACCGGCGAGGAGATCGACTGGATACTGGCGCCGGCCGCGCGGGAGCGCATCCTCTTCGGCCGCCTCGTCAAGAATCCGTCGTGTTTCGCCCTCATGGAAAAAGGCGCCGCGTCGCGGGAGTCCGCCGCCGCCCTCCGCGTCGCGGACAACGAACTGGCGGAGACGCCCCTCATACGGGATCTCCGCAAACACAAGGATTACACCGTCGCCCAGTTCGCCCAGGCGGTGGGGGCGGTGTATTACGGCAACTATGTTTTAGGGACTTTATAATAAATTTCCTGGCGGTAGAAAAGCCTGACGAACGGAAAGAACACCGCCGTTCACCCGGCGGTGTTCTTCTTTTTCTGTAGAACCTATTTTAGAATTGCCGGTGAAGACTACGGTTTCAGCACGACCTTGATCGAATCCTCGCCGCGTTCGGCCTGGGTGAAGGCCGCTTCCCAATCCTTGAGGGGGTGGACGTGGGTGACGATTTTATCGACCCGGATGATGCCTTTTTCCAGGAAGTCGATGGCGACGGGGTAGCCGTCGAGGCCGCTGATGTGGGAACCGAAAATATCCAGTTCCTTCCGGTCGCCGATGATGCTCCAGTCCACCGTCGTTTCCGCCGAGAACACGCTGAACTCGACAAACCGGCCGCGTTTCCGGATCATCTTCAGACCCTGAATGACGCCGGACGGGTGGCCGGAGTTGTGGATGTAGACATCGCAGCCGTAGCCGTTCGTCAATTTCATCACTTCCGCCACCACGTCGCATTCGGCGAAGTTGAGGGCGACGTCGGCGCCGAGTTCGCGGGCGAGGTCGAGACGGCCCTGTTTGCCGTCGATGGCGATGAGAAGCTTCGGATTCTTTAACTTCGCCAGTTGCAGTTTGCACAGGCCAATCGGGCCCATGCCGGCGATGACCACGACGTCGGAGAACTGGATGTTCGCCCGGCTCACCGTGTGGACGGAACAGGACAGCGGTTCGATCATCGCCGCCAGCTCCGGCTTGAGATCGCCCGACACCTTGTGGACGACGTCGTTCGCGCCGTAGCGGATGTACTCGGCCATGCCGCCGTCGGCGACGCCCTTCTGGTGGCCGTGGATGTGGGCTTCCTCGCACATCCAGTACTCGCCCTCGCGGCAGAAGCGGCACTTCCAACAGGGGACAATCTGCTCGGCAATGGCCCGGTCGCCGAGGTTCAGCTTGTGCCTGGCCTTGGCCCGGTCGCCGATGGCGGCGACGCGGCCGATGAACTCGTGGCCGGCCACGCACGGCGGATCGTTCCATTGGGGCTGATTCTTGTCGCCCCAGAACATCGCGGCGCCGCGCCAGGATTTGATGTCGCCGGCGCAGATGCCGCAGGCCTCGACCCGGACGAGAACGTCGTCCTCGCCGATAGTCGGCACCGGAACCTGTTCGTATCGGTAATCCTTCGGGCCGCAGCACATGACCGCGTTCATTGTTTCAGGAATGTCACCGATTGTTTCCATGTTTCGTATCCTCTATGAATGGGTGTGGATTGCGTTGTTTCGGATGTAGTCTAAATCTTCTCAAATTTTCTAAAATAGCTCTAGCTGCTCAGACTCTTCCGGTACCGGTCGATGCCGATGGCGATAAGGACGACGATGCCCATGACCACCTGCTGCCAGAAGGCGCTGACGTTCAGGATGATAAGCCCGTTCATCAGGGCTGAGATGAACAGGGCGCCGATGAGGGTGCCGCCGATGGAGCCGACGCCGCCCTTCGTCAGGCTGGTGCCGCCGATGACGGCGGCGGCGATGGCGGTCATTTCGAAACTCTGACCGGCGATAGGCTGGCCGGAATTCAGGCGGGACATGAGAATAATGCCGCCGAGCGCCGCCAGGAACCCGGAAATCGTGAAGACAATCGCCTTCACCGCCCGGACGTTGATGCCGGAGAGGCGGGCCGATTCGGCATTGTCGCCGACGGCGTACACCTTGCGGCCGAAGGTCATTCGGGACAAGACGATGAAGCAGACGATATAGACGAGTATTATCAGCCAGACGATATAGGGAATCCCGAGGAAGCGGCCGAGGGCCAGGGCCATGTTGCCGTCCGGCAGGTTGACGATGGCCTGGCCGTTCGTGAACACGTACGCGGATCCGCGGTACAGCCACATCGTGGACAGGGTGACGATAAACGGCGGGAAATCGAGATAGGCGACGATAACGCCGTTCACGAGGCCGAGGACGATGCCGACGGCGAGGGCGACGGCGATACCGAGCGCGACGTTCCCCGTCGACTTCATGATGGACGCGCCGAGGACCGACGACAGGGCGACGATGGAGCCGACCGACAGGTCGATGCCGGCGGCAAGGACGACGAAGGTCATGCCGGCGGCGATGATGGAATTGGTGCCGGCCTGGATGAGGATGTTCCGGAGGTTGCCGGGCGTGCGGAACGCCTCGGACAACACGCTGAAAATGGCGCACAACACGACGAGGCCGAGAATGACCCCGAATTTCCCGATAAGGAGCGACCCGAGGCCCTGCTTGTTTTCCACTGTCTTATCCATTCTTTTTCCCGCCTTTATTCACTATGCTATGGAGAATGTTTTCCTGGCTTATCCCGTCCGGCAGTATCTCGTGGACGATCTCTCCCCGCGACATCACCAGTACCCGGTCGCAGACGTCGGCCAACTCGCGGACGTCCGACGATATGACGATGGCGGCCATCTGCTCCTCGGCGAAGCGGCGGATGATTTGGTAGATTTCCGCCTTGGCGGCGACGTCGATGCCGCGCGTCGGCTCGTCGAAAATGAGGAGGCCGCATCCGGAATGGAGCCACTTCGAGATGACGACCTTCTGCTGGTTGCCGCCGGAAAGGCTGGACACCAGTTGCTTGGCCGTTCCCTTGATGCGGGTCGATTGTTTGTAGGTGTCGAAAATTTCCCGGATCTTCGACCGGGACAGGTAGCCGCGGCTGCTCACCTTCGACATGTCGATGAGGACGACGTTCTCCTCCAGCGTCATGCCGAGGTTCAGGCCTTCTTCCTTCCGGTTTTCACTGAGGTAGCCGATGCGGTTCTTGATGGAGTCCTTCGGGGACCGGTTGAAGATCTTCCGGCCGCTTACGGACACTTCGCCCCGGACGAGCTTGTCGGCGCCGAAGATGGCCCGGGCCAGTTCGGTCCGCTGGGCGCCGACGAGGCCGGCGAAGCCGAGAACTTCGTTGGCGTAGACCTTGAACGAGGCGTTCTTTATTTTCTTGCCGTCGGTGGCGTCCTTCACTTCCATGATGACGTGGGCGTCGTCGTAGATGACCTTGCAGTCCTCGGGCCGGCGATCGCGGTGTTCGAGAAGCTTGCCGGTCATGAGTTCGACGACCTTGACGGAATCGGTGGATTCGGTGGGAATCTTGTCAATGAGGCGGCCGTCCCGCATGACGGCGATGGTGTCCGAGATCTGGAACACCTCGTCCATCCGGTGGGAGATGTAGACGACGGCGACATTCTGTTTCTTCAGGCGGCGGACCATTTCGAACAGGTGGTCAGTTTCCTCCCAGGTGAGGGACGTCGTCGGCTCGTCCATGATGATGACCTTGCAGTCGACGGCGAGGGCCTTGGCGATTTCGACAAGCTGCCGCTCCGGGAGGGAGAGCGTTTCCACCTTGGCATGGGTGTCGATGTCGTGGGCCTCGAGCTTGTCCAGTTGGGTTCGGGCCATGGCGTGCATTTTTTTGTAATCGATAAACTTCCCGAGAACGGTCGGTTCGTGGGTGAGAAAAATGTTTTCCGCCACGTCGAGTTGCGGCAGAAGGCTGAGTTCCTGGTAGATGATGGCGATGCCGAAGGCGCGGGCGGTAAGGGGGGTGTTGTCCATCGGGAGCGGACGGCCGTCCAGGAGGATGTCGCCGCTGTCCCGGGAAATGGCGCCGCTGAGGACTTTCATCAGCGTCGACTTGCCGGCGCCGTTTTCCCCGAGCATGGCCATCACTTCCCCCGAATGCATGGACAGGGACACGTCGTCCAGGGCCTTGACGCCCGGGTACTGCTTGTTGACGTGGCTGATCTCAAGCAACGGTTTTCCATTGTGGGTAGACATAAGAACAGATCTCCGAGGAAAGCGCCGGTTGAAGAAAAATTCTGCTTTCCATTGACAGCACCGCCCATGGAAGGGTCCGGAAAACAAGAACCCTTCCACGGGTGCTGAAAAAGCGAGTGGTACGGAACAAATGGAGTGGCTAAAAGTACGCGGTACCGGAGTTACTTTTTTTGAAACGTGTGTTCTTCACTTCAGAAAACGGGATTTGATTTGGAAAAAACCGGCAAATCCTAGTATCCCTTGTCCGTGACGCCGCGGAGCGGGAAGTACTTGGTGACGTATTCGTAGACCGTCATTTCGGTGCCTTCCTCGGTGTCGACGGTGACGAGCGGGCCGTGCTGGATCATTTCCCGGTCGAAAACGTAGTTGTCGTTCAGGACGAGGGCGACGGCCATGCGGACGCCGATCTGGCCTTCTTCCTGGAACGGCAGGGCGACGTCGGCGGACAGGTCGCCCTTCAGCATCATGTCGACGGCGTCGAGGATGCCGTCGCAGCCGATGAGGACCATGTCCTTCGGGTTCAGGCCGTCCGTCTTGACGGCGCTGACCATGCCGACGGCCATCTGGTCGTTACAGGCGAAGATGCCCTTGATGTCCGGGTTGGCGGTGAGCATGTTCGTCGTGACGTTGGCGGCGAGGTCGGAACGCCATTCGGCGGTGTTTTCGACAACCTTGATGTCGGGGAAGTTCTGCATGGCGTCCAGGAACCCTTTCCGGCGGTCGACGCCGGTGGACTGGGCGAGGAGGCCGGTGATGAGGCCGACCTTGCCCTTGCCGCCGAGCTTCTTGCCCATGTACATGCCGGCCTTGTAGGCGCCGTAGACGTCGTCGGCGCCGACGTAGGCGTCGTACATCTTCGGATCGGAAATGCGGGTGTCGAAGTTGATGATCTTGATGCCGGCGTCGCGGGCCTTCCGGATGGCCGGAATGATGCCGTCGGAGCTGGCGGCGGAGATGATGATGGCGTCGACGCCCTGCTCGATGGCGGACTCGACCATGGTGACCTGCTTTTCAAGGTCGACCTCTTCCTGCGGGAGCGCGACCTTCATGTCGACGCCGAGGTTCTTCGCTTCGACGGTAGCAGCGTCGGCGCAGGCGATCCACCAGGGGTTGTTGAGGGTCTTGCCGATCCAGGAAATCTTGATCTGCTTCCCGTCCTTCTTCGTCGTCACCCGATCGGCGGCGCCCGCCGCCGACACGCCGAGGCACAGAACCATCGCCAAAGCAATCAATTTCTTCATATCGTTCCTTTCACTACCTAACGGAAAAAATCACCGGCTGGCACTGCCCAACCCGTTCGTGATCGTTTTTGAAGACACGGCGGTCCCGTCCGGCATTCGACCATGCCGGTAGCGGGAGCGACGCCTGGTTTTTCGAATTCGTTCGACAACGGCCGGCGGCCCGACAGTTCCGGACCGGGAAAGGCAATAAATTGCCCCGGACAGCCGTAGTACCGTATATAATAGGCGAAACGATTTTCAAGAATGTACGGAGTATCGCCCGAGACAGTGGCATTCCATGCACACGAAAGAAATTAACGCCGCCGCATCACAGGCACCGGGTGTCACGAGTTCGATTGGGAGGATACCACCAGGGGACGGCTCACAAGCAAATACGAGAATAAACATATAACAACCAATGATGAGCCTATATAAACAAGACATGTTTTTGCTGAATGCTGCTTAAACAATACGCTATTATTTATTAAATGTCAAACTAAATTTCTGAAAATATTTTATAAATTCACCTATTAAGACTAACTCTTTGTTTCTGATAGGCTTGCACTTTTCCAAGAGTATTAACCAGAACTATCAAAAGTTGCAACCTCTTAAGTTGCAAGTTTTTCGATAAATCTCCTTGATTTTTTAAATTCTTAGACTATATTTACTAAATAGAGGCACATTCGACCATCCGTCCTCTCCTACAACCACAACATTTACCGTCTCCCGGGGAAAGCTATGGCTTTGACGAATAAAGAGATAGCGAAAAAGCTGAATATTTCGGAAACCAGCCTGTCCTTTATTATTAATAACAAGCCGGGCATTGCCGAAAAGACCCGGGCCCGGGTTATCCAGGAACTGGCCGAATTGGGCTACAGCCATCTTTTAAAAAAGGAGGTGGCGACATTATCAAAGAGCCTCGGGTTTATCGTCTACAAGCGGAACGGTAAAATCCTCAGCGAATCGCCGTTTTTCATGCTCCTCATGGAGGAGATAGACGAGAAGGCCCGCGCCGCCGGCTTCAACCTCATGGTCCGCATTTTCGACGCCGCCGACTCGGTCGCGGACGAAATCCGCGCCATGAACGGCTCGGACATATCCGGCCTTATCGTCTTCGCCACCGAAATGCAGGACGACGACATGGAACAGTTCAAAGGCGCCGCCATGCCCGTCGTCGCCATGGACAACGACTTCACCCATTTGGAGATGGACTCGGTAGTCATTAACAATAAAGTCGGCACCTTCAAGGCCATTGAACACCTTGTCGGCCTCGGCCACACGAAGATCGGCTACCTCCAATGCACCACCCGCATCAACAGTTTTCAGGAACGGGAAGACGGCTACCGAAAGGCCCTCGGCCGCTTCGGCCTGACCCTCGCCCCGGAACACGTGTTCCCCGTCGGGTTCACGGAACAGGCCAGCTACCGGGACTTCCGGGAGATCCTGGCGAACAACGCCGACCTTCCCACCGCCTTCGTCGCCGACTCGGACCCCCTCGCCGCCGGCGCCATGCGCGCCCTCCTGGAACACGGCATCGCCGTCCCGGACGACGTGTCGGTGATCGGCTTTGACGACCGGCCCCTCTGCCAGGTCATCGTGCCGCACCTGTCGTCGATTCTCGTCCCGTCCCTTCTCGGGTCGCAGGCGGTGGACCTTCTCGTCGAAAAGATCCAGACGCCGGTCAAAAACGCGGTCGATTACCGGAAAATCGAGGTCGGCGTCAGCCTCGTCGCCCGGGAAAGCACCCGGCCAGTGGCGAAGTCGGCGGTGACGACAACGGCGTAACAGACCCGTTATTGATAAAAGTTTATTTCAAAGAATCAGGTTAATTCTAAAAATTTTTCCATCCTAATATTAGACTATGTCTTTAATAACACGTAATTTCGGCAAAAAATCCCTCCAGACTTTCAAAAGTAAGCTAAATTCCTGAAATTATTATTTGCATAACCTCGACCTTGTGGTATGGTGAAGGAATGAACGGGGGCTGGCGGCCGGTGGGCGTCTGCCGCGACCAGGTACCGGACCCGAACAGCCGGAGTGACGTCATGCAAAGGCCCTATCCGAGCCAGATCTTCGCCAAGCTCCGCCTCCAGCTTCCCGCCCTCGCCAAGGCGGAACGGCGGGCGGCCGAGTATATCCTGGACAACCCGGACGCCCTCTTCAGCCAGAACCTCCAGGACCTGGCCGACCACGCCGGGAGCAGCCAGGCGGCGATTGTCAGGATGTGCAAGGCCATCGGCCTCGACGGCTTCAAACAGCTTAAGGCCGAAGTTACCCGCCAGCAGCGGGACGATTCGCACGACCTGTTCCCGGAAAACGGCGGCAACGGCAATCCGGACCGCCCCGGCATGGCCGAGGTCCTGAAAAAGGTTTTCAGTTACAACGTCCAGAGTCTCCAGGATACGTTCGCCCTCTACACGGAAGAGTATGACAAGGCCCTCGCCGCCATCGCCTCGGCCCGGCAACTGGCGTTTTTCTCCATCGGGAACGCCTCCATGCCCTGCCAGTACGCCTGCATGATGTTCCGGCGCATCGGCTACTACTGCACCGCCGACATCGACCCGGACATCCAGATGATAAACGCGTCCAACCTGAAGCGGGGCGACGTCGCCATCGCCGTCTCCCACACCGGGCAGACCCGGCATGTCGTCGCCACCACCGAACTGGCCCGGGACAACGGCGCCACCACGATTTGCATTACAAAAAACGCCAAATCGCCCCTGACCAAGGCGTCGGACATCCGCCTGTTCGCCGCCACCATCGATTCGTCGGCCAATATGGAACTGGTCGCCAGGCGCATCGCCGAATACGCCATCATCGAGGCGTTCTACCAGGCCGTCCGCCAGCGCCGGCCGGAGATGGATTCCCTCGTGAGCGACGGTTCCCGGGCCATGCGGGTCAATAAACTGCCCGGCTTCAAGAAATCAAACAAGGATGGCGACTAAAAGTTTATCGTGACCGGCCTGAACGTTTCCGGAACGTCCCGGCCGTCACGAGCGCCACAATAAAAACAACGAGAGCCCCCATAAACACGACGTCGCCACCCGAACGGCCGCACGCAGCGGTCCGGCGGGACCGGCGTGTCCACACTGGAGAACCAATGAACGTCCATGAACTGCGAAAGAAGGCCGCCGGCATCCGCCGGGCGCTCCTCACCATGATCTTCAACGCCAAGGCCGGCCACACCGGCGGCGCCCTGTCCTCGGCGGACATCCTCACCGCCCTCTACTACGACACGCTTCGCGTCGATCCGGCCAATCCGGAATGGGACGGCCGGGACTACTTCGTCATGAGTAAAGGCCACAGCGTCGAAGGGCTGTTCTGCATCCTGGCGGACCGGGGCTTTATCGACCGGGCGGAACTCGACACCTTCTGCCGCTTCGGCACCCGCCTCATCGACCACCCGAACAACAAGGTTCCCGGCATCGAGATGAACACGGGCGCCCTCGGCCACGGCCTCCCCATCGCCACCGGCATGGCGAAAGGCCTCAAGATGTCAGGGAAAACGAACCGCGTCTTCACCATCATGGGAGACGGGGAACTGGCCGAAGGCTCAATCTGGGAAGCGGCCATGGCGGCGTCCCACTACAAACTCGACAACCTCACCGCCATCATCGACCGGAACCACCTCCAGATCTCGGGCGACACGGAAAACGTCATGGCCCAGGAACCGCTCGCCGACCGCTGGAGAGCCTTCGGCTGGCACGTTGTCGAACTGGACGGGAACGATATGGACGCCCTCGTCGCCGAGTTCCACCAGGAACCGGTGATTGGGAAGCCCCGGATGATTATCGCCCATACCGTCAAGGGGAAGGGTGTGAAGGAAATGGAAAATATCGCCAAATGGCACCACGGCGTGCCGAACGAGGAACTATTCGCCAGCGCCATGGCGCAGCTCGAAGAGCAGGAAAGGAGTGCATAATATGGAAAAGGGATTGTCCTGCCGCGAGGCATTTTGCGCCGAACTGACCGAACTCGGGAAACAGAACCCGGACATCGTCGCCCTCACCTCGGACGCCAAAGGCTCGACCGCCCTCGGCGTGTTCACGGAAGCCCTTCCGGCCCAGTTCGTCGAGGTCGGCATCGCCGAACAGAACGAAATCGGCATGGCCGCCGGCCTCGCCGCCGTCGGGAAAAAGCCGTACGTCTGCGCCCCGGCCAGCTTCATGTCGGCCCGCGCCCTCGAACAAATAAAGGTCGACGTCGCCTATTCCCGAATGAACGTCAAAATTCTCGCCGTCTCCGGCGGCATCAGTTACGGCGCCCTCGGCGCTTCGCACCATTCGACCCACGACATCGCCGTGTTCCGGGCCATCCCCGGCATTCAGGTCATCCTTCCGTGCGACGAAGTCCAGACCCGCGCCCTTGTCCGGGAACTGGACAAATCGTCCGTCCCGGCCTATGTCCGGGTCGGCAAGGCGGCGATGCCGAACATATACAAACCCGGCACGACATTTGAAATCGGCAAGGCTGTCGAAGTGCGGGAAGGAAAGGACATCACCGTCATCGCCTGCGGCGAAATGGTGGCGCCGGCCGTGGAGGCCCACGACGCCCTCCGGGCGGAAGGCGTTTCCGCCCGCGTCCTCGACATGCACACCCTGAGCCCCATTGACGTCGACGCCATTCTCCGGGCGGCGGAAACGGGACCGATCGTCACCGTCGAGGAGCACAACGTGAACGGCGGACTCGGCGCCGCCGTCGCCCGCATCGTTTGCACCCACAAACCCGTCGCCATGCGGACTCTCGCCCTGCCGGGCGACGAGAACGTCATCGCCGGACCGTCTCCCGACGTGTTCAAACACTACGGCCTGGACCGTGACGGCATCGCCGCCGCCGCCCGCGAACTGTTGAAAGCGAGGCAAACCGATGGCCAAATACGTCCTCAGTATCGACCAAAGCACCTCCGGCACCAAGGCAATCCTCTTTGACGACAAGGGCGCTTTGGCCGGCCGCTACGACCAGGAACACCGGCAGATCATTAACGATCAGGGCTGGGTCGAACACGATCCGGCGGAGATCTTCAGGAACCTCCTCCGCACCGTCCAGGGCGTGTTCGAGAAAACCGGCATCGCCCGGGAGGACATCGTCTGCGCCGGCCTCAGCAACCAGCGGGAGACGTCCATCGCCTGGAACCGGTCAACCGGGGAACCCATTTACAACGCCATCGTCTGGCAGTGCTCCCGGGGCGAAGCAATCTGCCAGCGGCTTATCGGCCAGGGCCTTGGCGAAAAAATCCGCCTCGCCACCGGCATTCCGGCCTCGCCGTACTACTCGGCGGCAAAGCTGGCGTGGATATTGGAAAACGTCCCGGCCGCCCAAGAACTGGCGAAGACCGGGAACCTCGTCTGTTCTACCCTCGATTCCTGGCTGGTCCATAAACTCTGCGGCGGCGATCCCCTAACCGATTATTCGAACGCGTCCCGGAGCCAACTCTTCAACGTCCGCACCCTCCAGTGGGACGACGACATCGCCGCCGCCTTCGGCCTCCGGACGGAATGGTTCCCGGAAGTCCGCGACTCGAACAGCCTTTTCGGTCACTGCGACTTTAACGGCATTCTCCCGAAAGCCGTCCCGCTCCACGGCGTCCTCGGCGACAGCCACGGCGCCCTGTTCGGCCAGGGCTGCCTGACGCCCGGGTCTGTCAAGGCGACCTACGGCACCGGTTCGTCCGTCATGATGAATGTCGGGGAAAAGCCGGTCTTCAGTGACAAGGGCATCGTCACCTCCCTCGCCTGGGGCATCAGCGGCACGGTGAACTACGTCCTTGAAGGCAACATGAATTACACCGGCGCGGTGGTCAAGTGGCTCGTCGACGACCTCGGCCTTCTCCCCAGTTCAAAGGACGCGGAAGCCTTGGCCCGGAGCGCCCGGGACGTCCCGGGGCTTTACCTCGTCCCCGCTTTCAGCGGCCTTGGCGCGCCGTACTGGGACGGCGCGGCCCGGGGCATCATCTGCGGCCTGTCCCGAAGCGTCGGCAAGGCGGAAATCGTCCGCGCCGCCGAGGAGTGCATCGCCTACCAGATAAACGACATTGTCGACCTTATGGAGAGCGAAACAAAATTCCGCGTCGACACCCTGAAGGTCGACGGCGGCGCCACCCGGGACGGCTTCCTCATGCAGTTCCAGTCGGACGTCATCGACGCCGCCGTCTCGGTGCCGGCTTTCGAGGAGCTGTCCGGCTCCGGCCCGGCCTACCTGGCCGGCATGGCTATGGGCCTCTATTCTCCGGACGTCGTCAACCACGCGCCGAAGGCCAAATTCACCCCAAACATGCCGGCGGCGGAACGCGAGCGGCGCGTCCAGGGCTGGCGCGAGGCGGTCCGGACCGTCCTCGCCCACGGGAAGTCGCCGACGAAATAACTCCCCACTCTTCGTCGCGCACGACATCGGAAAATGCCCTCGGCCATGACCGAGGGCATTGGTAAACGGCCGCCCCACTCCGGGGCGGCCGTTTCATGTGCGCTGGAACGACTCGTCAAAAAGAACCGGCCGAGGACCACCTCCGTGACGCTGTCTTGGCCCCTACGACGTCGACAGCGACTGGTCGAACGGAAGCAAGGCAAGCGGTTGCCCGATCACCGGCCTTGAACAATCCCCGCCCGGAACCCCTCACCCACGGGCAACAGTATCCCTCCACTTCGCGCAAACGAAATGTTTCTCCATGCCAGAACGGTTTTAGAGCGGTATACTTACTGGTTTTGTGACGTCGCTGGCGCTCCTGTCAGTCTGGTCAGAACAGTTTTCACGACTATAGAATACCACGAATTATTTCTTAGTCAAGCCATTTTTTAAGGATTTAGGAACACCAGTAAGGACGAACAATATGCTTGATAAATCCTTAATTACCAGTAGGTTCTTTTCGTGCCACGAGGGCATGACACGATTGCAAATCGGAAAA
>JAJQFC010000077.1 GCA_021201355.1 Planctomycetaceae bacterium
GGAATATTGGTCGGCGAATCGGGAGCGCTGGCGGCGGCCGGCCGGCTGGCCCTGTACATGACCGATGCCGAATGCCACGAATACGGTTTTTCCAGAATATTTCTGCGGCATGATCCGTTTCGCGGATCGCCGGCCGGTTACCGGGGCACTGTCGCACCGCCCGGCGCCGACGGCGGACTGGCGCTCCGCCTGAACGAAAAGGCGCTTCACAGAAACTTTCAGGCATGCGAAGAGTGATGGAACACCCCGCGGCCGCGTCAATGTTCACGGGGTGTATGAGAAAAAGCTGGCTGGACCGGACGTTTCACCTTTACAAAAAAAGAGCTGTCGGTATACTGGTGCTATGGAATCGCCGTTCAAACCGATGAACCGCGTCTCCACACACTTTTTTCCGATAGATCATACGTGGTGCCCGCCTTACGCACGAAATCAACGTGTCGTAAGGGTTTCTCGCTTCATTTACATGTTTTTTCTCTGACGAGGACTTGCCCATGTCGACATCCCTGGTGCAGACGGTTCTGGAAATCGAACGCGAGGCCGACGCCATTCTCGCCAAAGCCGCCCAGGATGCGGAAAAAATTATCGCCGACGCCAAGGCCGCGGTCGATTCCGCCAGCCGGGCCAGTCAGGACGCAGTCCAGAAAGAGATCGCCACCCTCGAAGAACGGTCGTCAGCGGAAAAGGCGAAAAAAATCAAGGAACTCCAGGACGCCGGCGAACAGGCTCTGTCCGCCGTCAAAAACATTCCGGACGACAGGTTCGACAAGGGCGTCGCGTACATTATGAATGCGCTCAAGGGCTAGACAGGCCCGGAAGGCCCCGGCGGCGACGCCGGCGGTCGTTACCCTTTCCGCGAACGGCGCACCGTACCAGTTTGGAGCAGGTATGATTGAACAGATGACCCACGTGGCGATTGTCGGAAAAGCGGCGGACAAGGAGCAAATCCTTGACTGGCTTTACCGGGAAAAGGGTTTTCATCCCATGCCGGTCCAGCCTGAGGATGAAACATTTCTCAAGACATTCCGGGAACTCCCGGACCAGTCGCCGGAAATGGACGCCCGTCTCAATCGCATCAATTCCGTCGTCTCGTTTTGTCAGGAATTCCAATCCAACAAGCCCGGTTTCCTTGACGCCATGCTTCCCCTGAAAACCGTCGGCACCAGGGCGGAGCTGGACAGCGCGGTGAAAGAGGTCGACATCGACCTCCTGTACGATAAAACCTCGGAAATGCGCACCGCCATCGAATCATCCAATGAAAGCATCACCCGCCTCAAGAACGAACGCGAAGCCATTCGCCAGTTCAGTTTTCTCGGGGACAGCCTGCCCAGGCTGACCAGGCTCAAAAATGTCCTTCTCGAAGTGGTGGCGGTTTCGGGGCAGGGCGGCAAGGCCTTCCTCCTGGATGATCGCATCACCCGGGGCGACATCATCGCCGAGCAGATACTTGCCGACCAGACCCATACTTATTATGCCCTGGTCGCTCCGGCGTCGCAGGCCGAACTTCTGAAAACCCTCATCGACGATCACGGGCTCCACGTTCATCCGCTGCCGGTGGTGGAGAAGGGCGCGGCGGAAGAAATATCGCGCATCGACCACCTCCTTGTCGAAGCGGAATGCATGCTCGAATCCCAGCGGAACGAAGCGAACCGCTTCGCCGACGCCTGGATAAAAAAGGCCAGCCTGGCCGCCGGCTATTACGAGAGCGAGAAGAACCTTGCCTTGGCCCGGACCGGCATGGCGGAAAGCGATCACCTCTTTACCGCCCGGGGCTATGTCAAGACTGATCATGAAGAACTATTCCGCCTTCGCCTCGAGTCGAAAGTGCCCGGCGCCACCGTGTTCGAATGCGCCGCGCCCGAAGGCGAAGAGCCGCCGGTCAGCCTCAAGTGGAACAAGTGGATCAGCCCGGCGTCGCTCCTCGTCAAGATGTACGGCCTGCCGTCTTATACCAGTATTGATCCGACGCCGTATGTGGCGAGCATCTTCTTTATCTTTGTCGGCATCTGCCTCGGCGACGCCTTTTACGGGGTTTGCCTTATCGCCATCATGGCTTTCCTTAAACGGAAATACCGGGAACAGGCGCATCTTCAGGACTTTTTCCAGTGTTTCCTGTATTGCGGCATTTCCGCCGTCATCTTCGGATCGCTGACCGGCTCCTGGATGGGCGACCTGTCGGCCCGCCTTCCCGGCATGGGCTGGTTCGACCGCATCCGGACCAGTATGGCGATGCTCGACCCGATCCAGGATTCCCAGCTCGCCCTGTATATCGCCATCGGCATTGGTGTTTTCACGCAATTCTACGGCATGGGCCTCCGGGTGTACCGGGATCTGCGGCGCGGCGACAAGATGGGCGCCTTTTCTGACGGCATCCTGTGGATGGCCTTCCTCTTCTTCGCCATTGTCGGCGGCCTGACCGGATCAAGCTTTGCCTGGATCCTGTTTGTCATTACCTGCGTGCTTCTGATCTTTACCCAGGGCCGGGACCAGAAGGGCTGGATCGCTCGCATCCTTGTCGGCATCGTCAGTATTTACGGCATCATGGGCGCGTACGGGGCCAGCGCCATCCTTGGCGATCTTATCAGTTACGCCCGTCTTATGGCCCTTGGCCTTACCGGCGCCGCCCTCGGGTCGACCTTCAACATGCTGGCCGGCCTCAGTACCGAAATTCCGGCGGTGGGCATTATCCTGGCCATTTTCGTCGTGCTGGGCGGCCACGCCATGAATTTCTTCCTGAACCTGCTTGGTGGCTTTGTCCATTCCGCCCGTCTCATCATGCTGGAGTTCTTTGGCCGGTTCTACGAAGCGGGCGGGTCGCAGTACAAGCCGTACGGCTTCAATAGTGAAAACGTTGATGTCAAGGATGTCAAGCGGGCGTGAGTTGAGGCGAGTAGTGCGGGTCCGGTGCATTGTTCACTTGTCATTCCCGCCTGAGCGGGCGATAAAATTGTGCGAGTTTTGATGGAGAAGGGCATGACCCCGGGCGCATAGTCCATCGGGCGTGTTCTTACGAGACGGCCGGCCTGGTTCCGGCCCGGGACAGATGAGGAGGATATTTGGGTATGTTGACGTTCTACTTCCTTGAATCGGGAATTGGCTGGACAGTACTTGGCGCCATGACCGCATTGGTTTTGGGCGGCATGGGCAGCGCCCTCGGCATTTCCATCGCGGCCGGGCAGGGAGCGGGCGTCCTGTCGGAAAAGCCCAACCTTTTCGGCAAGGTCTTCCTGCTCATCCTTCTTCCCGGCACGCAGGGCCTGTACGGCATGGTGTTCGCGTTCCTCGTGACCTCCTTCACCGGCATCCAGTCGAGCCTGGTCGCGGCGCAGCAGATGCCGGTCGGCATCGGCGTCGCCCTCGGCATTGTCGGCTTCTGCCTTGGCCTGGTCCTGCTCCTCTCCGCCAAGTACCAGGGCCAGACTTCGGCGGCCGCCATCAATCTGGTCGCGAAGAAGGAAGACCAGTTCGGCCGCGGCATCATCCTGCCGGCGCTGGTTGAAACCTATGCCGTGTTCGGCCTTCTGGTCGCCATCCTCATGCTGAACTGGCTCCTCGTCGACGGCGTCAGCCGGGTTGCCGCCTAGCATTTCCTTTTCCGCCGCCGCCGGCCTTCGCGGCCGGCCGGCGGCGAAGCGTTGACGCACTCAACGGGTGAAAATGCGACGGCTGAACGCTATGTGGATATGTCGCGACGGATGGGCGCCGGAGGACGGTTCGGGTCGGTGCGGCGGCGTGATGCGTGCCCCCGGCCGGGTGGTTCCGGAGTCGTAAACGGCGGATCGCCAGGTTGTGAAGTTGCCAGAATAAGGACGGCACTATGAGCCTTGACAAAGTCAAAAGCACGGTTTTGGAACAAGCCGAAGCCCGTGCCCGGGAGCAGGTCGAAAACGCCCGGGCCGAAGCGGACCGCCTTCTGGCGGACGGCAGGCAGGCGGACGAACGGAACGCGGCCGACCGCGTCCGGGACGCCCGGCTCCGCCTCGAGCGGGAATCCGCCCGGGAACTCGAGCGGGTCGACCACGACAACCGCATGCATGTCTTGTCTGCGAAAAACCGGGTCATTGACGAGGTGTTCAAGCGGGTTCTGGAAAAGTTGGATTCCCTGCCCGACAGCGACTATGTCGCCATGATCGGCAAATGGCTTGACACCCTCCCGGCCGATGCCGGCGGCACGCTCCGGGTCAACCCGAAAGACGTTGCCAAATTCACCTCCGGCCTTGACGACCTCAACCGGAGCCGCAGCGGCGCTGGCCGGTTCACTGAAGTCACCGCCGACTCGAAGGTTCCGTCCGGAGCGGTTGTCGAAGGGCCGGACTACCGCATCGACTGCACCATCCACCGCCGACTTCTGGAGATCCGGGAGACGTCGCTGGGCGAATTGGCGAAGATGCTGTTCATCTGACCGGGGATACGGTGGAGAAAAGGTCCATCATGTCGGTCCGGAAGCTGGTCGCGGCGGGAGTGGCGCGGCGGCCGGGCGAGGGACGGACCGGTACGGCTCCCGGCGGTGTGCGGCGGTACTTCCGGGTCATGGAGCAGGACGTTCCCCCTGCGGTTGGATACTGGATGGAAGAGAGCCCGTCATAATGAGAGCAATTGAAAAACGTCCCACAGCGTGGTCCTTTGTGAGCGGGAAGATTGCCGCGCTCGAATCGGAGCTGCTGCCCCGGTCCTTTTTCGAAGCTGTCCTGAAGGCTCCCGACCGGAGCGAAGCGCGGACGGCGCTCGGGAAATCCCCGTACCGCGTCCTCTTCCCCGACGACAAGTCCCTCGACAACATCAGCGCCATTCTCGATCAGCGGGCCAAGGAAGTCAGGGCGGAAATATTCTCCCTCTGCCCTCCGCATCCGTTGGAGAACTATTTCGATATCGGCAGCCGGTTCCGGACGTTCCGCACCCTGTTCAATCAGGCGTCGAAACAGGCCAATGCCAACCCGGCCGACCTCGACGCGCTGTTCCCCGTCTTCGCGGTCGAGCCGGAGTTCGCCGACGGCCTCCGTGAACACCGGGACATGCTGTACCGGAAAAACCCGCCGCAGCAGGCGACGCCGTTGGAACGGTC
>JAJQFC010000264.1 GCA_021201355.1 Planctomycetaceae bacterium
GTGTGAGAGGACGGAAGGTAGGCTCATTACAAACCTACCTTCCTCCTACTCTATTTTTCAACTGGATTCCGACGGACTTGAGGATGGCTGCCATCCTTTGGCATTGACGAGCTAAAGAAGTTTCTGCCGTTCTATCGCGTGGACGAATTTAGAATAATTTCCGTTGGCGTTCCAGGACTTCTTCCGGCTTCATCGTGACGCCGAGGCGGAAGAGGACGCGTTCGACCGGGCGGCCTTCGAGGCTGTTTGAAAACAGTTCGGGCGGGACTTTCTTTATCATGGAAAGCATTGTCGCGTGGTTCCGGTTGCCGAACAGGGCGCCGAGTTCGACATAGCGGAGGCTGAGGAGACGGCGGCAAAGGACCGCCGCCACCTGGCGGGCGCGGCGGACCGGGGCGGAACGGCCACGGCCAAGGACGACGTCCGGGGCGAGGCCGAATTCGTTCGAGACCGCTTTAATAATGTCGTCCGGAAGGAGGGCGGTCTTTTTGGCGCTCGGGGTCGACACTTCGAGGGCCATACGGATGCAGTTTACCGTCGGTTCCATGCCGCCGACGCCGATGAGGGCGGCCAGGCGGTTCACCGTGCCTTCGAGGCGGCGGACGCCGCCGTGAAGCTCGCCGGCGAGGAAGGCGACGGCGTCGTCCGGGACGTCGAGGCCGCGTTCCGTCAGTTTACGGGACAGGAGATCGCGGCGCATCGCCTCGTCAGGGAGAAGAAGGCGATCGACGAAACCAGATCCGAGGCGGTCGCGGAGGCGCGGTTCGACGCCGGACAGTTCGTTCGGGGCCTGGACGCCGGCAAAGACGGTCTGGCGGTTCCGCGCTTCCAGATTGTCGATGATGGTGAGGAGTTCGGCCTGGGAGGCCGTTTTCGTCCCCTGGCCGAGGACGTGAATCTGGTCGATGACAAGGACGTCGCAGTACCGGTAGAGTTCGCGGAAGCTGTCAAGCTGGCCTTTCGCGTGGGCGGCGACGAAATCGGCGACAAACCGTTCGCCCGTCGTCTGGATGATGCGGCTGCCCGGGCGAAGGCGGAGAATCTCGTGGCAGATGGCGTGGAGCAGGTGGGTTTTGCCGACGCCGTGCTCGCCGCAGAAATACAGACGGCCGTATTCTCCCGGTTCGGCGACGGCGCGAAGGGCGACGGCGTGGGCCAGGCGGTTCGACGATCCGACGACCAGGTTTGCAAAGGTATGGCCGGGGTTCAGATCGACCTGGCGGCCGGGAACGTGGCGCGGCTCTTCGGCCGGGACCGGCGGGAGGAGGGGGACCGAGGCGACGTCGAGGCTGGCCGCCTCTTTTTTCGCCTCCTCCTGGGCTTCCCGGAACGGGGCGTAGAGAGCGGCGGAAACGCTGACGCGGACAGGGGTGTCGGCGCCGAGAGCCTCCGACGCGGCCTCCCGGAGGACGGTGAGGTACTTCGCCTCAATCCAGTTTTTGAAAAACCGGTTCTTGACGCCGAGTTCCAGGCCGTCATCGCCGGCCGACATGACTTCGGCACCGGCAAACCATTGTTGATACAACGGTTCCGGCAGCCGTCGGGCGAGGCTGGCATGGAGGCGAGCGGCGATATCAGTCAGAACCAGAGACAATAGAACCCCCTTTCCCTCTGTGAGGGAAATTTTTCGGAAAATGGAACTATGTACAATGACCACCAGGGAGGAGGGCAAGGGGACGTCCCGCGTCCATCTGCGGAGCAGATCCCTGCCCGGTACATCGGAGCTGGTTCCGAGCGAGTCGTCAGGCCAGACGCCAGGTCAGGCACCAGCAAACCGGTACCGACCAGTGTACCAAGCGTTGCCCAGTCTTTGCCTATCTGGGCACCGGTCTGGCATGACGAGTCGCACGTGGGAGGACTTCAGCTCGTTTACGGCGATTCGTCCAGACACCGACCCCGGGGCGAACAGTCAGCCAGTTACCACTCCCCCGGCTTCGTATTCACCGCCTGTATTTCATCGGTCAGCGGCTGGCGTGCTCCCAGTTTTCGATGGGAGAATCATAACCGGTTTTGAGGTGATGTCAATCGGGAAAAGGGGATGGCGGCGGTAAAATGATTGGTGTAAATGTAAGTTTATTATTGATGGCATATTATGGATTAAAATGGATATTGGCGTAGTTATAAAAACAGATGGAAAATTTTAATGTAAAATGCTGCTCCATATCGCAGATTTACCAACTTTACCCGTACTCGTGGTAACCTCTCCAGAGGCCTTCGGTTACTGTTTGAGTTGGTTTACGCTGACGGGCAACACAGAGCGAAAGAGGGTTCAACTTTTTTCATCCCGGAAACCAGTGGCACTATCTTGGGTTGGCGATATGTCTGAAAAAAGTTCGGTTTTGGTTGAAAATTCTTGCGAAAGTGTGGAGCCGTGTTCGCGTTCATTGCAGAACATGTATAAATCCGGCCGGAGCATATTCGGCTGTGGTTGAATTGAGAGAATATCGCTGCGGTTGGTGTATTATGAACGCCGCGTATTCACAAACCAGAGGGTAATTCCTATCAGTACTACCACAATGTCCGGTATCCAGATGGTCCAGTAGGGAAGAAGGCCGCGGGCGACCTGGGATTCGGCCGACTTGAGGGCGAGGAAATAGACGCCGGCGGTGGCGATGCCCCAGACAAACGACGCGACCAGGGTGCCGCGGGTGCGCATGCCAAGGGGGATGCCGAGAATGGCGAAGGCGAGGCAGGAAAAGCAGAGGGAGAGACGCATATTAATTTCACTGGTGCGGTTCTGGATGCGGCGGATTTCCCGGTTGATCATGACGTTCAGGGCCTGGCGTTCCGATTCGGAGAGGGTGTCCTGGTTGATGCTGTGGAGATCGGCCAGGGTGTCTTCGTAGGAACGGCGCGAGTTGAAGAGGGTCAGGATGGGCCAGAACGACGAGCGGTTTTCGTGGATGGTGACGGACGGGCGGCCGCCGAGGACGAGGCGTTCTTCGCCGCTTTCGCCGTCGGCGATGAAGGTCCGGTTCATATCGGCGGTGTTGAGATCCTGGAAAATCGGTTTGGCGACCAGCATTTTCATCGTCAAATCCTCGCCGCTGGCGTCGGAGATGTCCTGCACCTCGTGGTCCCGGGCGACGACGCGCTTGGCCGGGAAGGGATAGCGGGGATCCCAGGGGAAGTTGTCCGGGAGCTGGTCCGGCGGCAGTTCGGCCGAGTTGAAGCGGGTAATGTCGAGGCTGGCGCGGCCGTAGGGGTCGCGGGACGGGTCCAGCTTCGACATGGCGATGAATTCGCTGCCGGTCTGAACGGCGATGTTGCCGGGACGGGTGATCATGCGCCGGAGAATGTTCGACTGGTCGTCAATGACCAGTTGCTGGATGTTCCGGATGGCCGGGAGGAGCGCCACCTCGTTCAGGGTCAGGGTGATGAAAATGGCGATGACTGACGTCAGAAGGGCCGGGACCATCAGCCAGAACGGGTTGATGCCGCCGGCATAGGCGGCGAGAATTTCGTTGTCCTTGGACAGCCGGGAATAGCATATCAATATGCCCGTGATGATGGCGAGGGGAAGGACGAACGGGCAGATAAGCGGGATAAAGTTCGGGAGCACTCGGAGAAGGGTATAGGGGCCGATGCCGTCCCGGAGCACCTGTCCGGCGAAAACGGCCATGAGAATGACGGAAAAGACCGCCGTCGACAGGATGACGCCCTTCAGGAGTTCCCGGAGAATATAGGCCGGGAGGGTGATGAGGCGGGTATAGACCCGGCGGCCGGAAAGGGAGGTGTCGTCCCATGCTTCGGCCGGGGTGACGTAGTAGAAACCGGTCGCGCCGAGGTCGTCGTTTTCCGGGGCGGGGCCGGGTTGGCCCTTCCCGACGATGCGGAGACCGCCTTTTTTATCCATAACGCCACACTCCTTGCCGTAGCGGCGGATGATCGGGCCGCCGACGGGTTTTTCCTGGTCTTATTGTGTACGGCGATAAACATGTAACTGTCAGTGTACGGGCGGCGATACTTCGAATTTTCGCCGGGGCACTCGCTTTCGCCGGGTACAAGTGTACCGGAAAAGCCGGGTTTTGGAAACGGGTGCCGTGTCGGGACGGGTACGTCCCTCCGGGGCGTGACGGTCCCGCCGTGGCGGCGACCGGTCGTCGGGGCACGGACGCCGCTCCTTCAGGCGTCCAGTCGCTCCGCCGGTTGGTCAAGCCGGTTGTCCCTCTCCGTGATTCGTTCCTTGAACCAGGCGGTTTCGGCGGCAATATCCGTCGCCCTGGTGATGCCGGTGCAGACTGCAACCGCCCGGGCGCCGGCGTCGAGAACCTGATCTATCGTCCGGCGGGTGATGCCGCCGATGGCGAAGGCGGGGAGTTTGCCCCACGCGGTCGACCAGCCGACATACTGGAGGCCGACGGCGGGGCGCTCCCGCTTGGTGTCCGTCGGGAACACCGGGCCGACGCCGATGTAGTCGGCGCCGTCGCGGACGGCCTGTTCGGCGAATTCCGGGGCCGAGGTGGACCGGCCGATTATTTTATGGGTGCCGATGAGGCGACGGGTCAGGTGGACCGGCAGATCGCCCTGGCCGCCGTGGACGCCGCCGGCGTCGACGAGGCTGGCGATGTGCGGACGGTCGTTTATGACGAGAATGGCGTGGCGCTCGCGGCACAGCTCGGCCAGAGCCCGGGCGACGGCATAAAACTCGCCGTCCTCCATTTCCTTTTCCCGGAACTGGATGATGTCGGCGCCGCCGTTCAGGGCTTCCCGGGCGGTGTCGACAGGCGGGGCCGAGGAGAGGGCGGTCGTCACCAGGACGCAGAGGCGGGCGGCGGCGAGGCGCTTCCGGAAGGTGGCGTCGGCGAGGACGACGGGTTCGAGGGCGTAGAGTTCGTAACGGATACGCTCGAAGGCGGCGGCCAGTTCCGGGTTGGAAATTTTTCCGTATTCGGACAGGGCGCGGAGGGCTTCGGCCGCCCGCCCCGACGCGGCGGTGGCGCCGGCGAGGGCGTCCGACCGGTTCGTTTCGGCGGCGGTCTGGATGTCGGCG
>JAJQFC010000097.1:0-1937 GCA_021201355.1 Planctomycetaceae bacterium
GAACGATACGTGGCAGAAGGTGATCGTCCGCTACGACCGGCGGGACACGCTGTTTTACGTCGACCCGCCCTACGTGCCGGACACACGGTCGGACGGAAAGTACGTCCACGAAATGACGGAGGCCGACCATGTGGAACTCGTGGCGGCGCTGCAAGCCGTCAAGGGCAAGGTCGTGTTGTCCGGGTACTGGCACGCGTGTTATGCGCCGCTGGAGGCGGTGGGGTGGCAACGACTGCAATGGGAAGTCAAGTGCATGGTCAAGCCCGGGACCAAATCGGACAGGACCGAATGTCTCTGGCTGTCGCCGCAGGCGCAACGCATGGACCGAGGCCTATTCGCTATGAGGGTGGAGCGATGACCCTTTCCGAAAAGGTGCGGGCGCTCTGTCTTGACGGTTGGACACCCAGGCGGATTGCCGGGGCGACGGGGATCAGCGTCCATTGCGTGATGACGGAGATACGGCGCGCCGGATTGACACCGCACCGGGACGTCGACAACCCGATCACCGGCTACCGCCTTCCAGTCATTGACGCCGAGGAATGGGACAATATGACCGACCGGCAACAGGAAGAATACAACCGGTCGATCATGCGTGTGTTTACGCTCCGAACGGAACTCAACATGTCGGAGGAACGGGCGCGGCTGGCGCTGGAACTGACGCTGGACGCCCTGATGGCGGGCGAAAACGTGGACAGGGAACAGGCGGTGATCATACAGCGGATCGCCCGCGAACACCTCGAGCGGCTTGAAAAGGCGAAAGAAGATGAACCATGACCTGGCTGTATATCCCGAATACGCCGTCAGCGTGTACAGCGGATATGGGGGAATCGACCTCGGACTCCGTCTCGCGCTGGGCGGACGTTGTCGCACAATTCTGTACTGTGAAAGGGAAGCATACCCGGCCGCGATACTGGTCGCTCACATGGAAGCGGGAAACATGGATTCGGCTCCTGTCTGGTCCGACCTCAACACCCTCCCGGCAAGGGAAATTATTGAATACCTGGGCGTCGACCCTGTTCGCGTCGTGCTCCACGGTGGCATCCCCTGTCAGCCGTGGTCCTGCGCCGGCGAACGGCGGGGAGCGGCGGACGAGCGATGGCTTTGGCCCCGGTTCTGGAATATCGCACAAGAGAGCGGTGTGGGATGGATCTTCATGGAAAACGTCCGGGGGTTTGTTTCAGGTGACGATCCCGGCATTGACCTCGTTCTTCGGGATCTCTCTCGCGCGGGGTGGAATGCGGAATGGGATATGTTTTCCGCGGCGGAATGCGGCGCGCCGCACGAACGCCAGCGGCTTTTCCTCCTGGCCCACTCCCCGCTGGTCGGAAGCGGAGAAGGCCGGGCCGAAGGCGCGCGACGGGTCGGGAAGTCTGCACCTGTCGGCGGCGGCGATGCGGTGGCCGACCGTCACGGCGACGGACAGCAACGGACGAGGGTACACGAGGGATCGGGGCGAGAAGGGCAAGGAACCTCCGTCGATTGTCGGGATGGTCAACTGGCCGACACCGGCGGCGCGGGACAGCAAGGGGGCGAACGGGGAAGCGCATCTTGGCAAGGCGAGGCCGCATTTGGATCAGCTACCGAATGCCGTTCTTACTGGCCTGCGCGGCCGGGAGAAGAACAGCACGACGCCGAGCCGCCCCGCGTCGTGGTCTACGCCAAGAGAAGCCGACAAAAACGGCGGAAAGACGCCGATGCGGGAGGGAACGCCGTCCCTGAACATGCAGATCGGGCAGACCGGACCGCTCAAACTGTGTCCCGAGTGGGTGGAGATGCTTATGGGCCTGCCGTGCGGGTGGACGCTGGCGTCGGCGGTCTGTGGTCGAAACGGATATCGTCACTGGGAAAAGGCGTCGTGCCGGTTGGTGAGGGGGAATGTTTTAGGAAACATAAAAGTCGGGTTATTTTTGATGCCGTTTTTGGATGTGGACTTTTAG
>JAJQFC010000097.1:1947-4984 GCA_021201355.1 Planctomycetaceae bacterium
TTCATAGGCGGCTTATTATTCACGCGGTTTAGGGATCTGGAGTTTGCGGCAGATGGATCGCGCCGTCTCTGTTTTAATTTCAACATGCCGAGGAACGGCGGTCCCGTGTTTTCCATCGGCGCTGGCCCAATACTCATGTTCGCCCTGGCGGACAAGGTAACAACCATGGGTTTTAAGGTAGGCCACAAGTCGCTTTTTCTTCATGGTTATTTTTTCTTCCGAGTGCGGATCACCGCTCTGGCCGCCACAGTGGTTTTATCGCCACGCGCCACCTTGTCGCCCTTGGCGTCGTAGTAGGTAACGGTGCGGCCTGTTTTTGCCCGACCGACGCGTTTGGCCTTCTTTTCTTTCTCAAGGTCGGCGAGGACTTCCTCGACGAATGCGGTCATACTGATCGCGCAGTCGAGAGCCTCCTCGAAAGTATTACCCTGGGCGTTGACGCCATCAACGTTTTCGCACGAAACAGAAAATCCGCCCTCCTCGGCGGGAGTGAATATGTACAGATATTTCCCATGGACGACCGGAAACGGCTTTATTTCAGTTAAAACGGTCATGTGAGTCTCCTTTTTATCACTTTCATTATACTGTGTCCCCAAGGTAAAAACACCACTTTTTCAGAAAGGAACAATGAACACCGAAACACGGGAAAATCCAGCAATGGCGCTGAATACAATCCACCTTGGCAACTGCCTCGAGTGGCTGAAAACAGTGCCGGACGGCGTCGCCGACGCCGTGATCACCGATCCGCCCTACTCCAGCGGCGGACAGTATCGCGGCGACCGGATGCAGGACACCAACAAGAAATATCAGCAGACCGGATTCGAACATCTGTACGCCTCGTTCGACGGCGACAACCGGGACCAGCGCTCCTTTGCCTACTGGTGCGCGCTGTGGCTGTCGGAGGCCATGCGCTGCACCAAGCCGGGCGGGATTGTATGTTGCTTCACCGACTGGCGACAGTTACCAAGCGTCACCGACGCCGTCCAGGCGGGCGGTTGGATATGGCGCGGCCTGTGGGTGTGGGACAAGACCGAAGCGGTACGGCCGTTCCTCGGCCGGTTTCGGGCGCAATGCGAATATGTCGTGTGGGGTTCGCGTGGCGGTCGGCCGCCCCGGGAGGATATCGGCACGTTGCCGGGCGTATGCCGGGCGGGTGTCAATTCGCGTGGCAAGCTGCACACGGCGGGGAAGCCGCTCGAGGTCATGAAGGAACTGGTGCGGATTGTACCGTCCGGCGGCGTCGTTCTGGACCCGTTCGCCGGATCGGGAACGACTCTCCTGGCGGCGAAGGTGACCGGGCGGCAATACCTTGGATGCGAACTCAATCCGGAGTACCACCGAATCGCCTCGGAACGGCTGGCCGCCAGCTATGCCGAAATGGACAAGGCGGGCGGCGGTGCTACCCTGTTCTCGTAACCGCGATCCACGAGCCTTTTCCATGGCTTGAACGGGAACATATGCTATAATTGGCATTATTACGTTAACATGGTATGTCTTGATAAATTAATAGGTTGCGTGCGACATGATTGGTCCATCGTGTAGGTTGCGCGCTGTTTTTACCGGAGGGTAAGCAACTATAGTCTAATGGTTCGCGCGATAGGCGCTCTAAACTTGACCGTTGCACGGTGCCAAAAACGAACCGCTTTACAATGGACGATACGCTGCGACCCCGCGCCCTTTTTTGCGGGCGGCGGTTGGTGTCGTGTCGTCCAACGGCTTGGTCAAGGCCGAGAGCGCCCACGCCCGACTGTCCGCCCGCTTTTTCGCGTTTCTGGCAGGAAAACAGGCTTGAGGCTTGTTTTTTCGGCGGCATCCCGTATATTTTCCCTCGCAACGTTTATTCTCTTTAAGGGAGGAAAAATATAGAAAAGTAGATTCATTTTTGGGTTCTTGTTTTGACTCACGAACTACGACACGTTGATTGAAACACAAGAACCAGCCATCGGACGAAGCGACCGGCCTTTTTAGGGTCGGTTCCGGCTGCCGCCTCTGTGAAATTTGCAGGGACGGCTTCAGGTAGCCGGATGAACCCTGTCGCCTTGGGGGCGGCAGGGAATTGCGGTATGGCGTCCGAGGGCTGTCGTAGGCCTGTGAGTCCCATACTTTGCGCTCTGTCGTCTCCTTTTTTGGAGCCGAGAGGGCCAAAAAAGGGGACGTCAGAAAATGGGCAAAATTCCCGACTCACTCCGTGTAACAATCGCGACAAACATTAAGAACTGCCGAAAGTCAAAGTATCCAGGACGCGGTGGCGGCAAGAAGTGCGCTGAAGAATTCGGTGTCAGTCCGCAACAGTGGTCGCCGTGGGAACGTGGCATGCGTACCCCGGACGAGGTGAGGCTTCAGCAAATAGCAGACTTTTTCGACGTTACAGTGGAGTATCTACGCCGCGATCACACCGTACCGGAAGAGCCAGAACAGACCGACCCGTCCCCGAGCCAGTCATCCGGCACCCTTGCCGAAAACCTTGCCAATACGATTAGCGAACTTTTAGGTGTCGTGAATCTCGGTTACCGAATTCATATTTCTGGTATTGATACTTTACCATTGGAGCCAAGAAAACCCGGACAACCAAGCGGACAGCCTATGCGTAATGTTTGGCCGCCAAAGTCGGGCGATTCATGGTAATTAAACGTAATGAGGAGGCAGGCACATGAATTCTAAGCACAAGGAGGGCTTTGCATATGGCGGTACGCAAAGCCTCCGGGAGTAAGTGGAGAGCACGCCGCCAGATTAACATTGTTTTCAACAACAAAGCCGACGCCCTGCGATTCGATCTCTTGGTCGATAGCGCACTCGCGGAAGCCCGGCGCAAATTCACCGAACAGATTACCCCCTGCTGCACCATCGGGGGGCAAGCTGGAACGGTTCCTCGGCCACTCGGAAGCGGGTATAGGCCGCCGTCCGTGTAAGCCGTCCACCCTTCTCTTGCATCGACGCCGTCTGGAGCGGTTCGATGAAGCGTTCCAGCGGAAACCGCTGGACGCCATCGACCCGCCGCGCGTCGAACGCTACATAAAAAAGCGACGCGCCGACGGCG
>JAJQFC010000225.1 GCA_021201355.1 Planctomycetaceae bacterium
TCGCCCTACGGGGAACCTGTTCGTTCCGGGGCGGAAGCGACTATCTCATTGCCGAGATGCAACGGCTTCTTCTCGGGGCCGGCGTCGACATTTGCCTCCGGACCCGCATCGACGGCGTCGAAGTTGAGAACGGCCGCGTCGCCGGCGTCACCTCGGACGGCCTCCGCGTCGGCTGCAAGGCGGCGGTGTCGAACGGCAATCTCGTATCGACCTGCCTCGACCTCGTGCGGATGGACGATATTTTCCCGCCCTTCGCCGAAGAAGTCCGCCAGGTGCCGTTGTCCGTCTCCGTCGCCCAGGTCTACATGGGCGTGCGGCCGGGCGAGACCATTCCGGAAATTGCCGACATCCTCTTCTCGTCCCGGGAACCGAAGTACAGCGCCGAAGCCATTCGCGTTTTTCCCCCGACCAGCATCAGCTATTCCTTCTATTATCCGAACCACGTCCGGCCGGACTATTCCGGCACGGAAATCGTCGCGTCGGTGTGCGCGAATTATGCGGACTGGGAAAATCTCTCGGACGACGAATACAACGAACAAAAACTGGTTCTAATAGAAACGGTTCTGGCCGACCTGTCCCGGCACATTCCGGGCGTCAAGGAAAAACTGGACCACGTCGAGGCGGCGACGCCCCGGACGCTGGAACGGTTCACCGGGCATCTTCAGGGCGCCAGCTTCGGAACGAAGTTCCCCGGCTACCTGGCGGCGGAACGCCTCCCCAAGGTCGTTCCCGGCCTGTACCACTGCGGGTCGCAGGGCATATTGATGTCGGGCTGGCTCGGCTCCGCGAACTGCGGCGCCATCGTCGCCGGGAAGGTCGACGCCTACCTCGATGCACCGGAAGCGAATCCGGCGGAAAAGTATTTCTAAATCTTTCGCGATTGCCGAAATGTAACCGTATATTCTGCCGCCGGCGAAAAACACGTCCCACCACAAGGAGGAAAAACCATGCTCTACAAGGAAGAGGAAATCCGTGAGGAGGCGGTCCAGGCCATCGCCCGGGAGGTTATGCTCGCCATTCGGACGTCCCCGAAAACGCGCGGCCTCGACAACCTGTCCATCGTCCTCGCCACCGGCGACGATTTGAAGAAACTGGCCGGGAAGATGGACGAAATGAACCGGAAGTCGGGCGGCAAACGGCCTTCCTTCAGCCGCGACGCGCTGGGCGTCGAGTCGTCCCAGGCGGTTGTCGCGGTCGGCGTCAAGGCGCCGCCGTACGGCCTGAACTGCGGCTGGTGCGGCTATCCCACCTGCGAGGAAAATGGCAAGGCGGCCCCGGCCGTCCCCTGCGTGTTCGGCCCGGTCGATCTCGGCATCGGCGTCGGCGTGGCGGCGGCGAAGCTTGGCGAAAAGCACATCGACAACCGGCTGATGTTTTCCGTCGGCATGGCGGTTCTGGAACTCGGCTGGTTCGACAAGGACGTGACGATGGCGCTCGGCTACCCGTTGAGCGTCAGCGGCAAGAACATCTTTTTCGACCGAAAATAGAAAACAGCCATGCCGTTCTCGTGATGATGCCATGCTTCGGCCTGGCATCATTTCATTTTCCGGCAGGACGTTCCGGAGCGTTTTGGCTATACTTTTAGCCGTACGGGCCAAAACGGCGTTAACGGTCGCAACCGGCACCGTTTTCGCGAATTCTCTATAAGGAGCAGCAGCGTGACCTTCGACTTCTACGACCAGACCGTCGTCATCACCGGCGGCACCCGCGGCATCGGCCGGGCGACGGCCGAGGCATTCCTCTCCGCCGGCGCCGACGTCATCTGTCTCTACGGCGGGGACGAAGCCGCCGCCGAGGACATGCGGGCGTGCCACGAATCGGCCGGCGGCCTCCGCATTGAATGCCTCGACGTTGCCGACGGCGCGGCGGTTCAGGCTTTTTGGCGCCGCCTCGAGGATGAAGACGTCAGGCCGCAGATCCTTGTCAACAACGCCGGCATCCGCCGCGACGCCGTCCTTGCCATGATGCCGGAGGAGGACTGGCGGCGGGTTATTGACGTCAACCTCACCGGCGCGTACCTGATGTCGAAGTATGCGGTGCAGGGCATGAGTAACCGCCGCTACGGCCGCATCGTCAATATCACCAGCCCGAGCGGACAACTCGGTTTCGAAGGCCAGGCGAACTACGCCGCCTCCAAGGCCGGCATGGTCGCCCTGACGAAAAGCCTGTCCCGGGAAGTGGCGCGGCGGAACGTGACGGTGAACTGCGTGTCCCCCGGCTTTATCGACACCGACTTCATCCGGGATCTTCCGGATGACCAGGCGGCCCGCTACAAGGCCACCGTGCCGGTGAAACGCTTCGGCAAGGCGTCCGAGGTGGCGTCCGCCATTCTCTTCCTCGCCAGCCGCGAATCCGCCTACATTAACGGCGCCATGCTCGAAGTGACGGGCGGATTGTAAAAAACGCGATTCGGCGGTAAACGAAACAATCTGCGAAACGGCGTTTTCGCAGGCCGCTTTCCAGAAAATTCCTCCAAGGAGGCATCGGCATGGAGTACGACGTCGCCGGGGCGATACCGCACCGGGATCCTTTTCTTTTTATTGATTCGGTCACCGAACTGACCCCGGATTCCATCCGCGCCGCGACGACCCTGCGGCCCGATCATCCGTTGTGGAAACAGGTCTATTCCGGGCATTATCCCGGCAACCCGATAACGCCCGGCGTGCTCCTGGTCGAAGTCATGCTCCAGGCGGCGGCGGTGCTGGCGGCGGATATCCTCCGGGGCGCAGCGGATGGCGGCGCGCCCGTCGTCACCCGGCTCCGGGACGTCAAGTTCAGGAACGTCGTGCCGCCCGGGGCGGAACTGGACATCCGCGTCAGCCTGACGGAGCGCCTTTCGAATGCGTTCTACATGAAAGGGTCCATCGCCGTCGGCGGCAGGACGGCGGTCCAGGCCGACTTCGCCGTCGCCATCGTCCGGCCGGATGCGGCGCCGCAATGACCGCCATCGCCAAAACCCTCATGGACGTCTTCGGCTTCTCGAGCTTCCGGCCGCACCAGGAAGAAATTGTCAACGCCATCATGGCCCGCCAGGACGTTTTCGCCGTCATGCCGACGGGCGGCGGAAAATCCCTCTGCTACCAGCTTCCGGCCTGCCTCAACCAGGGCGTCACCATCGTCGTCAGCCCGCTTATTTCCCTGATGAAGGATCAGGTGGACGCGGCGGTCGGGAACGGCATCGGCGCCGCCAGCCTCAACAGCACCCTTGGCGAACGCGAAAAAAAGGACGTCTATTCCGGCGTCCGCCGGGGCGACATCAAGCTTCTCTATATTTCTCCGGAACGCTTCAATTCGCCCGGGTTTCTCGATTATTTGAAAACCCTCGACATCGCCACCTTCACCGTGGACGAGGCCCATTGCATTTCCGAATGGGGCCACGATTTCCGGCCCGACTACCTGTCCCTCGCCGCGATGACGAAACATTTCCCCGACGTCCCGGTCGCCGCCTTTACGGCGACGGCGACGCCCCGGGTCGCCGAAGACATCCTCTCCCGCCTCGGCCTCCGGCATCCCCACCTGACCCGGGCCTCGTTCAACCGGCCGAACCTTACCTACACGGTCAGGCAGAAGGAAGACGTCGCGAAGCAAATGGCCGAGTTCATTCGCGAACGGCCCGGCGACGCCGGCATCATCTACCGGACGACGCGAAAGTCCGTCGAGTCGACGACGGCGATGCTCAGAAAAATCGGCATCGACGCCGTGTCGTACCACGCCGGCCTCGGCGACGACGAGCGCCACCGGGCGCAGGAGACGTTCCGGAACGACAAGTGCCAGGTGGTCGTCGCCACCATCGCCTTCGGGATGGGCATCGACAAGCCGAACGTCCGCTTCGTCATCCACGGCGACTTGCCGAAGAATCTGGAAGGCTATTACCAGGAGACCGGCCGGGCCGGCCGGGACGGCGAACCGGCGCACTGCCTCCTCCTGCACGGCGCCGGGGACATTGCCCAACTGTCCCGCTTCAACGCCGCCATTCTCGACCCGATGGCCCGGCAGGTGGCGCAGGAGCAGCTCGACCGCATGGCCCGCTACGCCCGGAGCGACACCTGCCGCCGCCGCCACATTCTCGAATATTTCGGCGAATCGTTTCCGGACGACAACTGCGGCGGCTGCGACATCTGCCACGGATCGGTCGAACGGGAGGACGCGACGGTGGCGGTTCAGAAGGCCCTGTCCGCCATGGCCCGGACCGGCGGCCGCTTCGGCGCCGTGCACCTGACGGACATCATCGTCGGCGCCGCGACGGACAAGGTGCGCCAGAACGGCCACGACAAGCTGCCGACCTTCGGCGTCGGCAAGGACAGGGACCGGTCGTATTGGCGCCGGGTCATCGAGGCGGCGGTAACGAAGGGCCTCGCGGAAATCCGCGACCCCCGTTACCCGACGCCGTCGGTGACGGAGGCGGGCTGGGAGGTGATGCGCGGCAACGGCACGTTCGAAATTCTCAAAATGATCGATCGCCCGGCCGCCGCCGGCCGCCGCGGCGGCACGGCCGGACGGTTCCGGTCCGGCGATTCCGGGCAGGCCGGCGAATCGACGGCGCCGGTTCCGGAAGAACTTTTCGCCCGCCTCCGGAAGGAACGGTCGCGGCTGGCCGAGGAGGCGTCGGTGCCGCCGTACGTTATTTTCTCCGACCGGTCGCTCCGTGACATGGCGCGGATGCGGCCGAAGACGGATGAAGAATTTCTCGCCGTGCACGGCGTCGGCCAGCATAAATTGAAGAAATACGGCGCGCCGTTCCTGGCCATAATCGCCGAATTTTCCGACTGATTGCGAAGCTTTCCGGCGAAACGGCAGTGTGCGCCGGAGCGGGCGTTACGGGCGGTTTTCCTAAATTTCGAAAAAAGCCGCATGTTCCTGTTTATTTTTACTTTGCAAAAAACGGCGGCTTCAGTTTTCGTCTATGTAACGGGAATGGAACCGATTCCGCGTCATCCCATTATAACTCGAAATACGGATCGGTTTTTGGTATTCTATTTTCAGG
>JAJQFC010000028.1 GCA_021201355.1 Planctomycetaceae bacterium
GGCAGCCCGGCCCCGGGACCGGGCTGCCCATCCCGCCACCGGGCGGCATGGGTGGAAAGGGCGGGATGGCCGGCGGCGGGTTCGACCGCGACGGCGGCGCCCTGTCCGCCGCGCCGTCCGGGATTCTTGCGGCACCGGTCGGGTCCATTGCCGCGCCGACAGCGGCATTGACGGCGCCGGTCGGGTCCATCGCCAACCCCCTGGGCGCCCTCACCCCTTCGGGGAGCGGCGCCGGCATGGCGCCGGCCACTCCCGGCGGCTTTGCCGGAGCCTACGAACCGGAACCGGCCGCACCCGCCGCGCCGGCCGGCCTTCCCGTGCCGCCGATGTATGCCGACGAAATGTCCGGCGGATACGGCGGAGGATACGACTCGTCCGGCAGCGCCGTGTACGGCGCGCCGCCGCCAAGCTATTCGTCCTTCGATTCGGCCACGTCCGCCGGTTTCTCCGGCACCTACGAGCCGCTGCCGGTGGACGCCTATGCCGAACCGGATCATGTCGCCAACGTCGTTTCCCCTGCCCCCTTCAGCGGCACGGCGGAAGGGTTCAGCCCGGACCTCGGCGATTTTACCGCGCCGTCTCTTGAAGATCTCGGCGTCAGCCACGACGACGTCACCATCGTGACGGAACCGTTGCCGGAAGACGCGGCCCGGGAGGAGGAACTGTACTCGGCCGACGACTACGCCGCCGACACCGCCGCCTTCACGACCGCCGATCCCTACGCCGGCATTGAGGAACATGAGGATATCGACATCAGTTCGTTCGCACCGCCGCCCGGCGGATCGGCCGAGGAACTGGTCGTCGACGATCACGAGATAGCCGCCTGGGATTCGGAGCATTTCTCCACGGAAACGGTGACGTCGGCCGCCGCCGCCGCGGCGCCGGAAGAAATCGCCTTCCCGGACGACACCGACTTCGGCCTTGGCGAACCGTACCTGAACGACGCTCCGGTGGCCGGTTCCACCACCCTGCCGGGCGGCGGTCCGCGCCGGGGAGCAGCGCGGACGACGGCTGCCACGGCCGGAACGGCGGCATCCGCGTCCGGACCGGTGACGTCCACCGTCATCCCGGTTACGGGCGATCCGGCCGGGACGTCCGTGCCCGGCGTCCATCCGGACGCGTCCGTTATCATTATTAAAGAGGAACCGCTGGACCGGACGGCCAAGCCGGAAGTGATTTATGTCGACGATTCCGCCTACCGGTTCCGGACGGAGCAGGGAAGCGCTAAGGCCGCCGCACCCATCGTTTCGGCCCCGACCACCGGCACTGTTGTAACGAATCCGGTGGAACCGGTGCCGCCGTCGGCTCCGTATACCCTGCCGGACGACGAGGCCGCCGCCGGCGATGTCATCCGGCCGGCCCTCGTCCTGCCGTCGCAGCCCGCCATCGATTCCGAGTATCTGGGAGACGATCCCGGCACCGGTGCGGCACCGGCAGCCGCCGAACTGGCGCCGCGCATGCCGTTACCGCCGGCCGCGACCACCGCCGCGCCGGAAGCGGCCGCACCGGTCCCGTCATCCGCACCCGCCTCACCCGTTGCACCGGCCGCCCCGGCGGCGGCGCTCCTCGCTCCGGTGGAGATTCCGGTGGCTGCCGACGAGGTCATGGAGGATGTCGACGTCGACATTCCCCTCCCCGACGGCTGGGTGTCGGAACCATGGCCGGCGACGGATGATTTCGGCAGTGACTTAGGCGCCGATCCGCTTTCGGATAGCGGCGACTGGAACAGCGAACTTGCCGCGCCGATCAGCCTGCCGGTTCCCGGAAGCAATACGGACGACGCGTCGTCCGGCAGCGAGAGCGGTTCCAGCCTGCCGCCGGCGTTAACCGTCCCGCCGATGACAACGCCGTCGCCGGCCCAGCCCTCATCGATGCCGAGGCTCACCCTTCCCGGTCAGGAGACGCCCATTGTCGGCGAAGCGTCCGATTTCCCGCTGCTTGGCGAGGAACTCGACGAAATTCCGGTTCCGTCCAGCCAGGGGCTTGAAGATCCGACCGCGACGCCGGAGGCCGCGAACCAGGGACGGGGACGACGGAACCGGCGATAGGAGGCGGCGGCGACGCCTGTCACGTCTTCCTGTGTGACGCTTGTGCGAACGGCTCGGTCTTGATATTCGCTGGAAATACGGTAGATTGTGCCACCTGAGTGGATTCGGCCAGGGGAGCGTTTTCCGCCCGTGGCGATAGCTGTCAAATGGTGAGCATACCCTGTACGCGATGCACTTGCCACGGCGCCGCCTCATCGGAGGACGGCGCCTTTTTTAGGCCGGATCGTTCGGCGGTCGTCGCCGCGCCATCCGCCGCGACGTTCCCGCAACGGCGTTCGAACGAGATTTCCCCGGTTTTTACCATGGGTCACGGCTGAGACACGGTTGGCGGACAGCAATTTCACGAGGGGATAACCGGACCGCATAGCCGGGGAAACACCGGTCCAAAAAGATGTTCCGTGGAAGGGCAAAAAACCTCGGCAACCCCCGTCGTATAAGGGTTTTTTCCACTTCTCTCCACCCATACCGGAAGTTTTTTTTGAACCTTGACGCCATTCCCGAATGCGTTAGGCTTGCATCGTCCAGTCGGAAAAAACGCCGCGTTCCGGTGTTTTTGCGGCTGGTCGGGGCTTTCAGCGAAACGCCCCGACGGCACGTTTCGGACGACAGACGATCCGGGCCGACCGAATGGAATTTCTACAAAATGGCTGTGAATGCGTTTCAACCGGGATTCCGGCGCCGACGGCAGGCTTGCCGTTCAAGCGCCGCCATCGCGTTGA
The DNA here is from genome assembly GCA_021201355.1 of Planctomycetaceae bacterium. GTDB lineage: Bacteria > Planctomycetota > SZUA-567 > SZUA-567 > SZUA-567 > JAJBSZ01. The sequence goes on from JAJQFC010000028.1 coordinate 2,768, forward strand.
CCGCATGTCCCGGCCGTGCGACGGATACCTTCATATGGATATGCAATCGGGCGACGGCAACTGCGTCAAATACCTCAAGCGGGCCGAGTACTACCAGGCCGAAGGCCTGCCCTGCCACGCGCTCGTGGAATTGGACCAGGCCGTTCTGGCGGCGCCCAACCTGGCCGAGGCCCGCATCTGCCGGGCCGAATGCCTCCGCCGGCAAGGCCGTCTGGCCGAGGCCGAGGCCGATCTCGAGGTAGCGGTCCGGAACGCTCCCGGGAATCCGGAACCGTGCGTCCTCATGGCCCAGACCCTGGCGGCCGGACGCGATTACGCCAACGCCCAACGGTATCTCGACCGCGCCGAAATCATCGACAGCGACTGGCACCGAATCTACCTCATCCGCGGAGACGTCCACCTCGCCGCCGGCCGCTCCGACGAGGCATTCCAGAGTTACCGGGAAGCGGTTCGCCGGGCGCCGGAAAACGTCGAGGCCCTTACCGCCCTCGGCTTTCTCGTTCTCGACCGGGGCGATTCGGACGACGCCCACCGCCTGGCCGAAAAGGCTCTCGCGGTCAGCCCGAACAGCGTCGACGCCCGCCTCCTCCGCGCCCTCGCCATGGCGGCGAACGGCAGGACGGAAAAAGCCCTGTCGGAGCTGTCCCGCGCTCTCCGCCTGAACCCCGACCATTTCCGGACCAGGCTCGAACGGGCCGTCATCTGTCTTCGCCTCGGCCGGGTCGACGAAGCGTTCGACGACTTCTCCCATTGCGCCGGACGGGAGCCGAAAAACCCCCGCGTCCTTGGTGGGCTCGGCGAAAGCGCCTGGCGCTGCGGCCGGGTCAGGGAAGCCATCGACGCCTTCGACAAGGTTATCGAACTCGGCCACAGCGGTCCCGAGGTGTTTATCGGTCGGGCCGAGGCCCTGGCCATGACCGGCCGCCGGGACGAGGCGGTCCAGGACTGCACCCGGGCCCTCGCCCTCAGCCCGTCAAATCCGGACATTTACGCCAGCCGGGGCATGTTCAACATGGAAATCGGCCGGTACGACGAAGCCATGCGGGATCTGTCGAAAGCCATCGCCCTCGACGGCGATCTGGTCGAGGCCATTGTCGCCCGGGGCGATCTCCGGGGCCGGCAGGGCGACCGGGCCGGCGCGACAGCCGATTTCGCCGTGGCGGTCAAGTTGAGCCCGGACGATCCGGAACTCATTGCCCGCTGGGTCCGCTCCATCGGCGACGGCGGCGACGCCGCCACCGCCCTCCAGTTCCTCGAACGGGAACTTCCCGGGCATCCCGGGTACCTGAGCCTCGTTCTCCTCAAAGCCGACCTCTTAGCCGAAGCGGGCCGAACGTCAGAGGCAGTTGCCTGCTACCGGGAGTGCATCCGGGCGAATCCGAACGAGATGGAACCGCACCTGCGCCTGGCCGAATTTCACGAACGCCGGTCCGAGTGGACCGAGGCGCTGGCGGAATACGACGAGGCGCTTCGCCTGGAACCGAGCGACCCGTTCCCGCGCCTGATGCGCGCCTCCCTTCTGGAGCGGATGGGCAGGTCGGCCGAGGCCGAATGCGAACGCGCCGCCGCGAGCGGCCTCCGGCGGCTCCGTGGACGGTAGTCGTCCACCAGGACCGCTGCGCCAAAATCGCTCTCGTTTTTTTAAGTGCAAAGATTGTCGCCGCGATGGATCGTCATCGCGGCGACTTGTTTTTATGAGGAATCGACCGGATACGTTCTTTACGGTCGATGTTGGGAGGTCAGTGCAGGAAAAATCAGTGGAGAACGCCGCTCGCGCTGGTGCCGTTACCGGCGCGACCGCGCAGCGTCCGGGTGGAAATCCAGCAGAGAAGCGATCCGACGGACGTCATGGCGCAGCCCTGCCAGAACGAGAACGACAGGGACTGGTTGAGGAGCGTCGCCGCGATAAGGGCGGAAAATACCGGGATCATATAGGACGCGGCCGAAAGAAATGTGACATTCCCGTAGATGATGCCGATGTTCCAGGTGGCGTAGCCGAAGGCAAGGGCGGCCGCCGCCACGAGGACGAGGAAGAACGACCCGACTGTAAGGGGCAGGGACGGGCTGTCGGCCACGGCGAATTTTCCCCAAAGGATCAGGGCGGTGAGCATGAAGAAGAAGGTAATGCCGTTCTTCCCCCGGGCCATCCGACTCGTGATGGTGCAGTATGTCGACCATAAAATCGCTCCGGCCAGGGCCATGCCGTAGCTGG
>JAJQFC010000218.1 GCA_021201355.1 Planctomycetaceae bacterium
ATCCAGCACAGCGACGGACGGCACAGGCTCTTTGTCCCCTACTGCGAAGATCCCAAAATCGTCGCGGTCACGTCCGGCCTCGAAACTGACGGCTGGGCCGAACTGGTCGACGCGCCGGTCGCCGGCCGCGACCGGCGCGTGACGCAGGGCCAGTTCCTCCTGAACGACGGCTTCCCCATTCGGGAGCAGGGCAGTCCCGGAACGTAGGGCCGGGCCATTCGCGGGCCTGTGAATGGATTGCCCTTGTCCGCCCGCCGAACCGGCGCGGTGTTGTCTACCGACCTTTTTCTTTCCGGAGGATAGCCGATGTTCCTCTCGAACGGTTCCGTCTCCCGGCCAATCGCCATGAGCTGCCTTGTCATCGCCCTCGCCCTCCTCGGGATGAACGCGTCCCGGAAGCTTGGCCTCGAACTCCTCCCGAAGATGGACATTCCCTACGTCACCGTCCAGGTCACCTATCCCGGCGCCACCCCGGCCGACGTCGAAGTGGACGTGGTGAAGCGGGTCGAGGACGCGGTGGCGTCGGTGGACGGCCTGAAGCACATCACGTCGTCCTGCCTCGAGAACGTCGGGCTGGTCATCCTCGAATTCACCCTTGAAACCGATGTCGACGTCGCCGCCAACGACGTCAGGCAAAAGGTCGACGCCATCCTCGACGACTTCCCCTCCGGCGTCGACCGGCCGGTCATCCTGAAGCTCGACATCAACGCCATCCCCATCGTCAAACTCGCCCTCACCGGCACCCTGTCCATCGAGGAACTGTACGACTTCGCCGATCAGGAACTGTCCGACCGGCTGTCGTCCATCCCCGGCGTCGCCAACGTCGACATCATCGGCGGCGCCGAGCGCGAGGTCCATGTCGTCCTCGACCGGGAAAAGGTCTCGGCCGCCGGCCTCACCAGTTCGGAAGTGGTGGCCGCCCTCGAGGCGGGCGTTCTCACCATCCCGGCCGGACGGGTCCAGGAGAAGAGCGGCTATGAATACAACATCCGCTTCGACGCCGAGTACGGCGACTTCCGGGACATCGGCAACCTTCAGGTGGCGGGCCGGGACGGCGCCCGCCGCTATATCCGCGACCTCGGCACGGTGGAACTGGCGTCGGAAGAAATCCGCCAGGCCTCGTTCATCAACGGCCGGCCCTGCATCGGCATCCAGGTGGTGAAACGGGCAGACGCCAACGCGGTCAAGGTGGTGAACGAGGTGCGGACGCGTCTCGACGAACTGGCGGCGTTCCTCCCGGGCGGATCGGAACTGGTGTGGGTGTCGGACCAGGGCGATTTTATCGAGGAGAATTTCGCCACCACCACCGGGTCCATTCAGTCCGGCATCATTCTGACGGCGATAATCCTGTTTCTCTTCCTCTTCAATCCCCGGTCCACCATCGTTGTCGCGGTGTCGATGCCGCTGACGATTATCATCAGCATCTTCCTTGTCCAGGTGTCAAGCTTCACCTTTAACGTCTCCACCCTTCTCGCCCTCGCCCTTTCCGTCGGCACCCTTGTCACGAATTCCATCGTCGTCATGGAAAGTATCGCCGCCCAATTGGAAAACGACGCGACGCCATGGAAGGCGGCCCGGGACGGGGCGAACGACGTCGCCGTTGCCGTCCTCGCCTCGGCCGGCACCAACATGGTCGTCCTCCTCCCCATCGGCCTCATGGGAAGCATGGTCGGCATGGTGTTCCGGCCCTTCGCCATGACGACCCTGTACGCGAACCTGGCGTCCTTGTTTATCTCGTTCACCCTGGTGCCGATTCTCTGCGGCGCAATCCTGAAGCCGGTCGACCCGAACGCGAAGCTGACCCGGGCCGGCGACTGGGTCGGCGGCCGTATCGAGGCGGCCGGCCGGAAAATCGCCGGGACCATTCGCGGCATGGCGGTGCGGCGCTGGCCGGCCGTCCTCGCCGTCCTCGTGACGGTTGGCGTTCTCGGGCACGCGGTGTCGATGATCCCGCGTATTGGCTTCTCCATGTTCCCGGACACCGATATGGGCGACCTCGGCGTCAAACTGGAATACCCCACGCAGCAGAATCTGGAACTGTCTGTCGAACGGGTCAAGGAGGTGGAGGCGCTTATCGCGGAACTGCCCGGCGTTGTCCATATCTATTCGGACATCGGTAAAATACGGGCGGTGACGGGCAGTCCGTCCGAGGGGACGTTCCTTGCGAATATTTCCGTCAAGTTCGTCGACAAGACGGACCGGGACGAGGATATCCATTCCCTCATGGACATGATAAGCGCCAAGCTCGCCGCGTATCCGGACTGCACCGTCACGCCGTCCATCCCCAGTATCACCGGCCAGGAGACAATCCCCATTACGATGGCGGTGACCGGCACCGATCTCGAAGCCATGGAGGCGACGGTCAGGAGCGTCGAGGAAATTATCCGCCAGGATCCCCGCTACATCAGGCCGAACACGTCGGTCCGGGTGCCCCGGCAGGAAATTGAAATTTCCCCGAACCGCGCCATCCTCGCCGACGCCGGCATCACCGCCGCCCAGCTCGGCACCCTCCTCCGGACCAACCTGGAAGGGACCAAGGCGGCCCAGTACAAGTCCGGCGCCCGGTCCTACGACATCCGGGTCAAGTTCAGGCAGGAGTACGGGGCGGAGCAGGTCCAGTAGTTCCAGATACCGCTCCGGAACGGGGAGACGGTCATGCTTCCCCACTACGCGTCCATCCATAACGAACTGGCGCCCGTCATCATCAGCCGCTACGACCGGATGCGGATGGCCGCCCTCTACTCGTCCCTCGACCGGGATTTCCCCCTCGGGAACGCCATCCGGGACATCACGGAGACGATTGAGGACCGGGGCCTCATCCCGCCCGGCAGCTCGTACACATTCCTCGGCGTGGCGGAACTGATGGAGGAAGCCCTGGCCGAATTCGGCGAGGCGATTCTGTCCGCCATCGTCCTGACGTACCTTGTTCTCGCCGCCACCCTGGAGTCGTTCGTCAGGCCGTTCTATATCATGCTGACCGTGCCGATGGCCCTTATCGGCATGCTCTGGGCGCTCCGGTTCACCGGCATTTCCATCAATATCTTCGTCCTCCTCGGCGGCGTCCTCCTCATCGGCATCGTCGTTAACAACGCCGTCCTCATTATCGATCACATGAGCCAGCTCGAACGGGAGGGGATGGACCCGGGCGAAGCGATTGTCGAGGCGATGGCCCTCGAGTTCCGGCCGGTCGTCATGATCACCGTCGCCGCCGCCTTCGGCATGTGGCCGCTCGCGGTCGCTGCCGGACTCGGCAGCGAATTGACGGCGCCCATTGGCATATCGTCGATTGGCGGGATCGTCATCTCGGGCGTCCTGACGCTCCTCGTTATCCCCCTCGTCTTCCTGATTCTCAACCCGCCTAAAGGGAATACTCCTCTTCCGGCGGACAGCGCCGCCAGAACCCTCAAGCGGACCAGTACGCGTCTCTTCAGGAAGGAATCGTCTCGGGAGATGCCGCCGGAGGCGTGACCTTTCGGCAGGGTACACAGCGCGGACAACCGTTATCATTTCAGCGGCAGGTCATTCACCCTCCCCGCCATTCGCGGGGAGGGTGTTTGCGTTGGCCGGTGTCGAGGAACCGTACCGACGACGGCATGGCGTGAAGGTATTACCGGTATTTATCACCGCCGCATCCGATTTTTTTAAATTCATATTGCAAAACTGGAATGCTGGTTTATAGTGCTAAACGGCACGTTAAATTATTCATTCGCGCATATAATCGAGAAGACGACATTGCGTCTAGGGTTGACCGCCGAAGGGGATTTTTCCCGTGGTTAACACCATGTATCTTCTCCGGTGGCCGGTCCACCCAGACTTCTACAAGAACGATCTCGCGTCGTAAAAATGAATAACCCGCGTTAACGCATCACGCCGGCCGTTCCGGCGTGATGCGGTGGCGCATTGTATACGGAGTCGGCTGTGCGCGCATTACAGAACGTGACCCTGGGTCGCAAGCTGTTTATCAGTTATTTACTCGGCGGCATAATTCCTGCGTTACTTATTATCTACGCTTGTTATCATATGTCGGTCAATGTCCAGGAAGAGATCCTCGACAGCAGCCTTTTTTCCTACATGAACTCCGTCGACACGATGGTGGAATTGGAAAAAGAAAACCTCCTGATGGCCACGCGCATCCTGGCCGAGGACAAGGAAACGGCGGACGCCTTCAGGGAAGGGGATGTTCCGTCCCTCCAATCCATGGCGGATTATATGTTTTCCCAGGCCAAGCGGATGGACTACCTCTTCATCGTCAATCCGGACGGCGGGACGGTGGTGAAAAGCCTGTCTCCGGAAGCGGCCAAGAAAGGCGTCGACCCGCAGAAATTCCGCACCAAAACCCTCGGGCAACTGAGTATTTCCCTCCGCAGCAACGACGCCGGGGATGGCATCGACATGCGGGCCAGCGCCCCCATAACCGACGCCGAAGGCACCCTGCTGGGGACGGTTTTGGCCGGAGCCACCCTTTCGAACAACGCCTTTGTCGACGCCATCAAGGAAAGCTTCGGCATCGAGTTCACCATCTTCCGGGACGACGTCCGCGTCGCCACGACGCTGGAACAGGACGGGCGCCGCGCCGTCGGCACCAGCCTCACGAACCAGGTCATCAAGAACGCGGTCATGCAGGACAAGACCGCCTATCGCGGCAGCACGATGCTCTTCGGCAAGAAATATTTCACCTCCTACTGGCCCATAACCAACGAACAGGGCCGGGTGGTGGGCATATTCTTCCTCGGCCTTCCGACGGCGGCGGTGGATCGGGCCAACCTCCGCCTGCTCGAAGTGGTGCTCGTGATTGTGGTCTTGACGGCGGCGGTCCTCGTCGTCATGTCCCTTCTGATGACCCGGAGCATTGTCCGGCCGATCGGCCGGGCGGTGCATATGCTGGTCGGGTCGTCCTCGCAGGTCGCCGAAGCGGCCGACAATATCGCGTCCGCCTGCCCGCGCCTGG